>JBKOWM010000044.1:0-42014 GCA_046724395.1 Actinomycetota bacterium | reverse complement strand
TACGCGATTCGTCTCCTTGACGGACCTCGAGCGTGTGGCCGACGAGGCGGCCGACATCGACTCGATCGTCCGCACCGAGCTGGAGCGCGTCGGGCAGCCTCGAGCCTTCGACGCCCCGCCGACGTCCGACGACGGTGCGCGATCTCGCGCGGCTCGACGACGGCGAAGCCGGTGGCCGATCCTCGTCTCCCTTGTCGTTCTTCTCGCCGTCGGCGGGCTCGCCGCCGTTCTCGGAGGAGATCGGTCGGCGACGTCGACCCGGACGGCCGCAGCCAGCCCGTCCGGCGTCGTGGCGCCGGCCACAGTCAAGCCCACGCCCACACCCACGGCGACTCCTTCGAGTGGCGCGGTCACGTCGATCCTGGCCCGACTGTCGATCGCCGACCGCTGCTGGGTGCGAGCGGTCGCGGACGGACAGACCGTATTCACCGGCACGCTCATCGATGGTTCCCGAACGTTCCGCGCCGACCGGTCCCTGTTCCTCACGCTCGGCAACGCCGGCGGCGCCCGAGTGGAGGTGGACGGGCGGACGGTCCCGACAGGAGCGACGGGCGAGGTTGTGGATCTGTCGTTCGTCGTGCGCGGAAAAAGGCTCGTCCAGCTGCCGACGTAACCGTCTGCGATCTTGTCGCGTTCCCGGCCGCGTGTTCGGGCTAGCCTGGCGCGCGACGGACAGACGAAAGGGGTTGCGATGACGGCGACGAAGACCGCCAACGTCTCGTGGGAAGGGGACCTGATGTCGGGCAAGGGGACGATCGACCGCGTCGGAAGCGGAGCGATCGCGTCCCTTCCGGTGTCGTGGGCCGCCAGAACCGGCGAGGGCGAGGGCGAGCTCACGAGCCCCGAGGAGCTGATCGCCGCGGCGCACGCCGCCTGCTTCTCGATGGCGCTGTCGAATGTCCTGGCGAAGGCGGGTACGCCGCCTACGCATCTCGCCGTGTCCGCGGCCGTGACGTTCGTCCCCGGGACCGGCATCACGACGTCGAAACTCGATGTGACCGGGCAGGTCCCAGGCGTCGACGAGAACGCGTTTCGTTCGGCCGCGGAGGAAGCGAAGGAGACCTGCCCCGTCTCGAGTGCGCTCAAAGAGAGCGTCGAACTCACCGTCGCCGCCCGACTTTCCGCATCCTGAGCCGCGTCGAGTTACGTCGTCGTCCCGCGCAGCCATCCCCACGACGACTTCGGGCTTTCGACCGATTCAGGCGTCGAGCCCCATGTCCGATATCGACCGGAGGAGACGACGGGTGTGAACGTAACGCTGGATCGCGCCGCGCCATCCGCGCGCCGCCGACTCGCCCGCCGGCCGGATCATGGAGATCGTGTACGCGATGGAGGTCGTGGATCCCGTCGCGAGCCAGGATGGGATGCGGTACGTCCGTCGGTTCTCGTACGAGACGCGCGACGAGGCGTGGGCGAAGTACGCCGAGGCGGTTCGGTGTGGATTCGAGGCGACCGTCGAGGAGGTCGGCCGCATGCCCCGTTCCCGGGAGACCGCCTCGGCCTGAGACGCCTCCGCGGGACTGCCCACGCAGGCGAGATCGACGCGAGCGCCGGTCGGGCGGCGCCGGCTCAGTCCGCGAACGTCGGCAGCAGCGGTCCGAGAGCGACCAGCGTGAAGAGGAGCTGGATCAGGTTGAGGGCAATCGTCACGGTTGCGAACCTGAGCCCACCCAGGCGCCCGTTCGCGTTCTTGATTGCGCTCCGACCGATCTGACCGAGGGCGGCACCGGTCAGGTGGCCGGCCACCGCGAGAACCATCCCGGCAGTCAGGTCGGGGAGAAGATAGGCGACCACGCCGCTCACGAGCGCCAGCGCCAAGGATCCCCAGACGGCCCCCGGCACGGGCGCCCCTCTCCCGGCTGCCGGTTCGAGCGTTACGGCCGTAGAAAGACCGTCATCGGATGTGTCCGAAACGCGGCTCAGACCGGATGTCCCGAGCGACCCTTCGGACGGCCACGCCGACGGCGGCTCAGCGCGGAGCTTCGTCGCCCATGCCGGAGCGACCGAGGGGTCGTTGTGGCACGTCGAACATACCGTCGCGTCGTCGCGAAGCTCCTCGGCGCAGTAGGGACACACCCTCACAGTCAGGCCTTCGACCGCTGCCTCCGCGCGCTTGAGCGGCGGGCGTCGTCGTAGCGTCACTCACGCAGGCGAGGTGGTTGGTCGCGCGTGATCGTGGATGTGGGCCTCGCGGCGGTGCTCCTTGTCGACGTCCTCGTGCGGGATGTGGACGTGCTCGACCTCCGGATGGTTGTGCTCGTGCGTGTGGGTGGACTGCAGGTGCGACCAGTTCTCTCCGCGATGCAGGTAGTGCGTCACGTGGAAGTGCTTTTCGTGGTGGGTCGTCCCGGGATGGTGGTGTCGCTGGGGCTCGATCGTCATGACGGGTCCTCCTCGTCCGAAGCTCGCGACGACCTTACGCCGATGCTCTTCCCGGCGTGCCGCGCGGACGTCCGGATCGGGGACCCCGGCCGAAAGACGTAGGAAGCCGCTGGCGCTCGCGCGCTGCGGCCCTACAGCGGACGGAATCCAGACGGCGACTCCCGGCCGATTCGCTGGTGCTCGCCGGGCGGCGAGAATCGAGCCGCGAAGGGAGGACGAAATGACGACAGGGCTTCCCCATCACCTCGGGTCGCTGACACTCACCCGGCCGACCGCGGTCTCGGCCGTCGCTCCGCCCGCCTGGTCGGGACGCCGCCTCGCGGCCGTCGCACTCGCGTGCGCGCTCGTCGCCATCGCTATGACCCCGACCGCGTCTGGCCCCGGCGCCGACGCGATGGTCTCTGTCATCGTTCGGGAGGTTCCCGGCGCGGCAGCCGGCCCCGAGCATGCGGTCGAGGCGCTCGGCGGAGCCGTGGCTCGTGAGATCTCGATCATCCGAGGCTTCGTGGCCGATGTGCCGGCCGATAGCGTCGGCGCGCTGGCCCGCGTCCCGGGCGTGTTCTCGGTAACGCCGAACGCGTCCGTGCATCTGCTCGGGACCGTCGACGGCATGGATCCGAACCAGTACCCCGGATCGTGGTACCGCGTCGCCAAGAACACGAAGCTCTACGAGATGTGGCAGCGCGGTTGGAGAGGGGACGGAATCGACGTCGCGCTGATCGACTCCGGCGTCGCGCCCGTCGAGGGCCTCGCCGTGAACGTGATCAACGGCCCGGACCTCTCGTTCGAGTCTCAGGCCGGAAACCTCACGAACGTCGACACCTACGGTCACGGGACACACTTGGCCGGGCTCATAGCCGGCCGCGACTCCTCGATCCGGCCCGGTAGGGAGGATGAGGAGGTCAACGATCACTTCGTCGGCGCCGCCCCCGGAGCACGGATCGTCAGCCTGAAGGTCGCCGCGAGCGACGGGGCGACAGATGTCTCTCAGGTCATCGCCGCGATCGACTGGGTCGTGCAGCACCGCAACGCCGATGGCCTCAACATCCGCGTCCTGAACCTTTCCTTCGGGACCGACGGGACGCAGGACTACACGCTCGATCCGCTCGCATACGCCGCGGAGGTCGCTTGGATGCACGGCATCGTCGTCGTCGTGGCCGCCGGAAACGCCGGCTTCGGGACGCCGCAGCTGAACAACCCGGCATACGACCCGTACGTGATCGCGGTCGGCGCCGACGACACCCGCGGCAGCGATGATCCCAAGGACGACGTCATTCCGGACTGGCAGTCACGAGGAAACGCGCTCCGCCATCCGGACATCGTCGCGCCCGGCAAGTCGATCGTGAGCCTTCGGGACCCCGGCGCGTTCGTCGACGAGGCGAATCCCGGCGCACGAGTCGGCTACAGCCGGTTCTTCCGCGGCAGCGGCTCGTCCCAGGCCGCGGCGATCGTCTCCGGCGCGGTGGCCACGCTTCTGGACCAGCGGCCGCAGCTGACGCCCGATCAGGTCAAGGCGCTGCTGATGCAGACGGCCGTTCCGCTACCGAACGCGGATCCGGTCGCGCAGGGAGCCGGGCTGATCAACCTGCACCGCGCGCGCGAGGCCAAGACCGAGACCGTCGCCAACGCCGTCCAGACGTGGCCCCGCTCCTCCGGCCTCGGCTCGCTGCAACTGGCGAGGGGGTCGGTCACGGCTGAGGACGAGGGCGTCCTGCTGCAGGGCGAGCAGACGATCTTCGGCGATACCTGGGACGCGACGACCTGGGCCTCGCAGGCCTGGGACGGAACCTCGTGGAGCGGTGGGTCGTGGTCGGGTCGAACCTGGTCTGGCGACTGCTGGTGCGGCCAGAGCTGGTCCGGCCGAACGTGGTCGGGTCGGACGTGGAGCGGGTCGTCGTGGTCGGGTCGGACGTGGAGCGGCAGGACGTGGTCCGGAAGGACATGGAGCGCCGGAGGCTGGACCGCCGGCACGTGGGACTCGGCCGACGCGCCCACGGGTCTATCGGGCGCCGCGTGGTCGAGCACCCTGTGGGGCGACTGACGTGACGCCCCCCCGACATTCGAGCGGCGCACGGCGCGTCTGGCTCCTCACGGTCGGGCTCACGCTGACGGCGCTCGCCACATTGCCGCTCGTCTCGCACGATCGTCCGGCGGTCGTGGGCGGGCCACCCCTTCCGTGGTGGCTGCTCGCGATCGGGTTCGGTCTCGCCGAGATCTTCGTGATGCACCTGCGGATCGCGAGGCACGCGCACTCGTTCTCGCTCTCGGAGCTTCCGCTCGTCGTCGGCCTCGCGCTCGCGGCTCCCGACGAGATCCTGCTGGCGCAGGCCGTTGGGGTCGCGATCGTGCTCGCCGTCCACCGGAGGCAGAGCCTGCTCCGGCTCGCCTTCAACATCGGCCAGAGGTCGCTGACCGCCGTGCTCGCGATTGCGGTCTTCGGGGGCGTCACCGCCGTCGTCGACCGGGGATGGGTGGGGATCTGGCTGGGGGCCTTCGCCGCGATGCTGGTCGCCGACCTCGTCGCAGCCGTCCTGATCAACGCCGCGATCTCGCTCTCAGAGGGCGTCTGGATGCTGTTCGATCAGGTCGTCGGGATCGGCACCGCGCTGACGGTCGCGAACACGGCGCTCGGCATCGTCGCCGTGATGGTCGTTCGGGAACAGCCGGCGTCGATCGTCCTCGTTGCGCTGCCGGCCGCGACGACGTTCCTCGCCGGCAAGGCGTATTCGGACATCCAACGCAAGCACGACGACGTGCTGCTGCTCGAGCGATCGACGCGGTTGGCGCAGGGGTCGCTCCAGCTGGACGAGATGCTGCCACCGCTGCTCGAGCACGTCCGGGAGATGTTCCGTTCGGACATCGTCGAGCTCGTGCTCTCCCCGAGCCGGGAGGACGAGCCCCACCTCTCATCTCGCATCGGACCGGGCGATGCGCGATCCGTCATGGTCCCAACGTCGCCGGATCCCAGGCAAGGCGTGTGGGCTCGCATCGGCGCGGAGCGAGAGGGGATCGTCCTTTCCCGGCCGATCCGCAACCCGAACCTCGCCAGGTACTTCGGCGAGCAGGGCATCGTCGACGCCGTGGTGGTGCCGATCCAGTCCGATGACGAGCTCTTCGGAACGCTCATGGTGGCCAACCGCCTCGGGGACTTCAGCAGCTTTGGACCGGAGGACCTGAAGTTGCTCGAGACCGTGGCCAACCACGTCGCCGTCGCGATCCGCAATACGCAGCTCGTCCGCCGGCTGGAGGGCACGCTCGCGCGCGAGACGGAGATCAGCCGGCTCAAGGACGATTTCGTCGCGACTGTGTCGCACGAGCTGCGCACGCCGCTGACGAGCGTCAAGGGCTACATCAGGACGCTTCTCACTCCCGAGGTCGAAGTCTCCGAGGTCGACAGGACGGAGTTCCTGCAGCGAGCGGATCGGGCGGCCGACCGCCTGCGCTGGTTGATCGAGGATCTGCTCTTCACGTCGCGCATCGAGGGCTCCCGGCCGGCCGTCATCGCCGACACCGTCTCCGTGGACGCCCTCGTCGACCGGATCATCGAAGAGCGCGCGGCGACGCTCGAGGATCCGGGACGACTCGTCGTCGTCGGGACGAGGGGACGGTCCACCGTGCGTACCGACGAGGAGCACGTCTACCGGATCCTGAGCAACCTCGTGGACAACGCCCTCAAATACTCGTCGGCGATCGTTACCGTCTCGGCCCGCGACGACGAGGGGGGCGTGCGGATCTCGGTCGAGGATCGCGGCCGTGGGATCCCTCCGGAGGAGCAGGGGAAGATCTTCGACCGCTTCTATCAGGTCGATCAGTCCTCCACGCGACTCGTCGGCGGCGCGGGGATGGGCCTGTACATCTGTCAAAAGGCGGCCGAGCGACTTGGGGGACGGGTGTGGCTCGAGCGCTCGGACCCGAGCGGCTCGGTGTTCTCCATGTGGCTCCCCTTCGAGCCCAGCGCCGAGAAGGGTACGTTTGCCGGAAACGACGCCCGTCTCGTCGTCGTCGGGTAGCCCGCCGCCCGAAACCGGGTACAACCATCCAGACGGGGCGGCGCCGGCCGTCGGCGCGTCGAGCCGTCACTCGGGAGGTGCGCGATGGGGATCTGGAGTGGGATCGTTGGATTCGGAGTCGGGTATGCCGTCGGCAGGACGACCAGCGGCGGGACGACCGGCTCTTCCCTCGAGGGGACCGGTCGGGGCCGGGCGACGGCGCAGTCGTTCTCGTTGTCCGGGGTGGCCGACCGCCTTCGCGCGACGATCGGCGGTGTGGCAACGCGCACCGTCGACGTCCGACAAGTGCGCGACGTGATGACGCCCGTGCCGGAGACCGTGAGCCCGACCGCGACGCTTCGGGACGCGGCCGCGGCCATGGAGCGCGCGGACGTGGGCGACGTCCTCGTCGTCGACGGCGATGATCTTCGTGGGATCCTCACCGACCGGGACATCGCCATTCGCGCGGTCGGCGGCGGGCGGGACATCTCGACGACGGTCGTGGCCGACGTCTTCACGCCCAGCGTCGTCTCGATCTCGCCGACGTCCGCGGTCCAGGAGGCGATCGAGCTGATGCGGAAGCACGACGTTCGTCGGCTGCCGGTCGTCGAGGCCGGGCGGCCGATCGGGGTCGTTTCCCTCGGTGACCTCGCCGTCGCGCGCGAGCCGGCGTCGCTGCTGTCGGATATCACGACGGCGCCCCCGAACACCTGATAGCCGACGAAACGCGTGCTGCTCGAGGTCTTCGGCTAGGCCCGGTCCGGCGTGCTCAGATAGGCGAGGCGGATCGCGCCGGGCGCGTGGATGGATACCGTCCGTTGCATCTTCCCGAGGAGCGAGTCAAGGCCCGTCCATCGAGAAGATCGACATCCGACGTCCGTCCACGTCACGGAACCAGACGTGCCGAGCGCCCCATTCCTCGCGTTGCGGCGATCCCTCCGTCGCGACGCCGGCCGCCTCGAGTCGCGCGAAGACGTGGTCGACATCGTCGACCTCGATGTTGATCTCGGTGCCGTCCGACGGCCCGGGTCGGCCCTCCTCGAGTCCGACGTGAAAGCCGGTCGGCGCGCCGATCCGTAGATACCGGTCCTCCTCGAGCAGGACGGTCAGGCCGATGAGATCGACCAGCAGACGGCGCTCGGCCAAAAGATCGGACGTGAGCATGAAGATGTGACTGAGTCGCGCGGTCATGAGACGGCCTCCTCGAAGACGACGGGGGATCAGTCCGGCACGACGAGGAGGTGTTCGACGGGCGCGAGCGCCGCGGTCAGCTCGGTCCATGCGATGCCCCCGTCGTCGGAGACGAAGACGCGGCCGTCGGTCGTGCCGAACGCCGCGCACGAGCCGTCGTTCAGCGCATCCAGGCAGTAGGTGTCGATGTTGTCGTCGAACCAGTCGGGGAGCCCCTCGCGGCATCGCGCGAACGGTCCCTCCTCGAGGCCCGCTCGATAAACGCCGGCACGCCCTCCGCGGGGACCGTTCGAGGCCGACACGAGCACCGACTCTCCGCAGACCACGACCGCGCGCGCGTACCGAGCCTCGAGCCCGTCGGTTCGCAGCGACCAGGTGGCGCCCTTGTCGCCGCTGACCGAGAGTCCCCCCGCCCCTGCGGCCAGGACAAGACCCTCGGCCGTCGCGACCTGGTGCACGTCTTCGTCGATGTCGATCGTCGGGCTCCAAGTTCTGCCACCGTCGTTCGTGCGCGCGATTCCGCCGACGTGGACGTTCACGTAGACGTCCTCTCCCCACTCCGATATGGACCGGGTGTCGGGGGGGCCGCCCCACGGCGTGTACCAGCGTTCGCGACCGTCGATCGCGTCGAATGCGAAGACCGGCTCGAGCGCTCCGCCCGTCAGTCGGAACAGGTGGGCGCCCGAGGAGCCGACGTGAATCGCATCCGTCATGGCGATGCACGTGGCCTCTGGTCCTTCGAGTGTCGCGATGTGACGCCACTCGCCGTCTGGGCAGTGCCAGACCTGGGCGCGGTCGACGACCGCCCAGATCTGAGGTCCGTCGCGCGCCACCGCGCGCACGGGGCGCCCC
Source organism: Actinomycetota bacterium (assembly GCA_046724395.1). Classification (GTDB taxonomy): domain Bacteria; phylum Actinomycetota; class UBA4738; order UBA4738; family HRBIN12; genus DATAEU01. The sequence goes on along the minus strand of JBKOWM010000044.1, from coordinate 33,600 downwards.
GCGTGCTCCACGCTCAGCTCGCGGCCTCCCTCGTCGAACGTGTGCAAGCCGTCCCCGGTCGCGACGAGGATGTGAGGCATCCACCGATGCTCTCATGGCCTTGGCCGACCGGCGAACCGCGCGCGGCCTTCGCGGCCTGTCCCGTATGGCCGATCGTCCATCGCAGGCCATTGCGCGAGATCGGCGGCCCTCGCTAGCGTGCTTTCCCACATGCCGTCGAGTCCCGACGACGGCCGTCGCCGGGGCGACGGGCCGGCGCGATGGGAGGGGAGCGACGTGATCGACTTCCGGGGGAGTCGTCGAGGCCTAGCACTTCGCCTGCTGCTGTTCGCCATTGTCGTCTCGACAGTGGGACTCGTCTTTGTGCCCATTGCCGCCGGTGGATCCCGATCCACCTCGTCGACGTCGCTGACGGCTACCGGAGCGACGAACGTCGGGTTCTGTGGCGGCGACGACTGGGAACCGGAGATCGCGGCGGGCGGTACCGACGTCTACGTTGTTCTCGCCCATTTTCCCGGTGATCCGACGTGCGATGCTGGGTCCGGAGGTCGGCGCAACGTCTTCGTCCGGTCATCCCATGACGAGGGGACGACGTTCGGTCCGCTGATCCGTGTGCCTCGGCTCGGCTACCCGAACGTCGTGGATGTCGTCATCACGATCGATGACGTCACCGACAACGTGTACGTGAGCTTCCTCGCCTACGGGAGCGGCGCCGCCACCGACGTGCTTGTCGCCAAGTCGTCCGACCACGGCGCCTCATGGACGACCAGGAAGGTCAACGGACCGCTCTGCACGGAGTGCGACCATCCCTGGCTCGTGGCGCACGACGACAACGTTTACGTGACGTATGCCTCCGGTCCGGATCATTTCTTGTCTCGGTCCTCCGACGGGGGCAGGACGTGGACGGAGAGCCTCGTCCTCGAGGACACGCACGTCGCGTTTCCGGAAGGAGCCGTTCTCGACGCCGCAGGGAACGCCTGGTTCGCGTGGGGCGACTGCTTCGGCAGCTGCACCGGCAAGACGGCGGCCATCTATCAGGTCTCGAAGACGATCGCCGGGACCTCGAAGACGACCTTCGCCCAGGTGGCCGACGGCCCGGCCGGACCGCACTGCCCGCCGGCCGTCTCATGCGGCTTCGCGTACTGGGGTCCGCAGGATGACATCGCGATCGACGCCGCCGGCAACCTCTACCTCGTATGGCAGGACAACCTCCCGCGCAAGCCGGGCCGGCCGCCGATCGTGCAGCTCTCGAGCTGCTCGGCCGCCGCGGACTGCACGACGTCCGAGAACTGGCACTACGTCGGGCGCGCCGACGACAAGACGGCCTCGGGGTGCCCCGGCGGGGCGTGCTACGCCCTCTACCCGAGGATCGAGGGCGGGGCTGCCCGTGAGGTCAGCGTGATCTGGATGGACGACAGGCTCGGCCAGCCTCTCGACCACAACAACGGATGGAACGTGTGGCTTCGAACCTCGACGACGGGAGGCGCCTCCTGGGCGGGTCCGAGCGTCCGCGTGTCGCAGTACGACCCGAATCGCTCGGAATCGCATCCGAACGGCTTCGAGTTCCCGTACGGCGACTACCAGGGCCTCGACCTGCTCGGAGATGACGCCGTCATGGCGTGGGGCGAGGGCCACAACTACACCGGCGGGCCGTCGAACCCCGGGCACGTGATCTACCGCTCGACGAGCGCGTAGCGACGATCGCCTTGGGCTCCATCACCTGACGGGGATCGGCTGTCCCGTCGCGATGGGGCGTGTGTCGCTCGGGTCGCCGAGCGGCGTCTGACTCGTCGTCGCTCGTACGGGTCGTACGGCGTAGGCCGCGCCGGCCCGGAGACGGGCCGAACGTCGTCCCGCTCGGAAGCACGAGAAACAACCTGTCGCCCGATTCGGTCATACGTCGGCCTGGTCACAATCGGTGCCCAGACGAGGGAGGCGACATGGACAAGATGCTGAGCCAGATCGGGCGCGCCGCGTGGGCTCCGGACGTGGTCCGATCGCGGCCGGGCGTGTCCTCGAGCGTTCCGTCGGGCGGTGCAACGTGCTGATCGTTCACCTCAAATCGTCACGGATCAGCGGGACGGCACGGGTCTGGTTTTTGAGCGTCGCGCTCGCCGTCTTTTCCGTGGTTGCCCTGCTCGCGGTCGCGCCCTCGCCGGCGCCTCCGCTCGGCGGCGTCCGCGTGGCGTGGTGGATGCTCGCCGCCGGGTTCGCGCTAGCGGAACTGCTCGTGCTTCATGTCAGGGTCGGACGCGACACGCGCTCCTTCTCCCTATCAGAGGTGCCGCTCATCATCGGTCTCGTCTTCGCGCCGCCTGCCGTCGTGGCATTGGCGCAGACCCTCGGCCTCATAGCCGTCCTGGCGCTTCGCCGTGAGACGGTTGTTCGTGGCGCATTTCAGGTCGCGCTGCGAGCGACGACGACGGTCGTCGCGGCGCTCGTGCTGACGTCGATCGTCGGATTCGCGGGGGCAGCGTGGCCCGCCGTCTGGCTGGGTGCGTTCGCGGCGACGCTCGCCGCGGACGTTGTCGACGGAGTCGTGAGCAATGCTGCCGTCGCTGTCTCGGAGAACACCCGTATCCGTTTGGATCGAATCGTGGGCGTCGGAACCGCCCTCACATTCGCCAAGACAGCAACGGCGCTCGCCGCCGTGATGGTGTTGATCCAGTACCCGCCGGGGCTGGTCCTGGTGGCCATCCCGGCGGTCGGCATCCTGTTCGCCGGTCGAGCGTACGTCGACGTGCAACACAAACACGAGGACGCGGTCCTGCTCCAGGCCGCCAGCCGAGTCGCGCAGCGATCGCTCCATCCGGACGAGATGCTTCCCCGGCTGCTCGGCCATGTCCGCCAAATGTTTCATGCGGACATCGCCGAGCTCGTCCTCCCCGACGATGTTCCCAACCAACATCTCGTTTCGCGCGTCGGTCCCGCCGAGACGGTCTCGACGCTCACCCCGACCGCCCTCGATCCCACCCGCGGCGTCTGGGCGCGGGTGGCGGCCGAGCGCGACGGCGTGCTGCTCGACCGCCCGATCCCCAACGCACAGCTCGCGGAGCACTTCGCCTCGATCGGCATCACCGACGCGATCGTGGCACCGGTGAGCACCGAGGATGGGAGGGTCGGCGTGCTCATGGTCGCGAATCGCGTCGGCGGCTTCAGCACGTTTCGTGCCGAGGACCTCGATCTGCTCGAGGGGCTGGCGGGCGAGATCGGCGTCACGATCGCCAACGCTCGCGTCATGCAGCGCGTCGAGGATGCGCTCGCGCGCGAGACGGAGACGAACAAGCTCAAGGACGATTTCCTCGCGACGATCTCTCACGAGCTCCGGAGCCCGCTGACGAGCATCCAGGGATATGTCAAGACGATGCTCGGCGCCGGCGGAGCGATGTCGGAGAAGGAACGCGAGGAGTTTCTCGTCGGCGCGGACCGCGCCGGGGAGCGGCTCCGCTCGCTGATCGAGGATCTGCTCTTCACCTCGCGTGTCGAGTCGTCGGTGGCGAGCAGCCAGTCTGGTCCCGTCGGACTCGCAGGGCTCGTCGAACGCGTGGTCCAGGATCGCGTTGAGCACGTCGCACCCAACCGAATCGTTCTGCGGTTCCCCCCGTCCGTCCAGCCCGTCTGGACGAGCGAGGAGGACGTTCGCCGGATCGTCTCGAACCTCCTCGACAACGCGCTCAAGTACTCCCCGCCGGAAACGTCGGTCACCGTCTCGGCCCAGACGGACGGTGACGGCGTGCGCGTCTCGATCCGCGACTGCGGACCCGGCATCCCCGAACCGGAGCGCGAGCGGATCTTCGACCGCTTCTACCAGCTGGACCGGGGACTTACGCGGTCCAATGGCGGCGTCGGGCTCGGCCTGCACATCTGCCGCCGGACGGCGGAGTCCCTCGGCGGACGGGTGTGGCTGGAGCGCTCCGACGAGTCGGGATCGGTCTTCTGCCTGTGGCTCCCCGTTGGAGACGTGCTGAGCATGTCCGATTTCGACGGACGCTCCGCCCGCGCCGGAACCTTCGTCGGGCAATCGTCGAGGTGACGATGCCTGAGATGCGGAGACGCGTGTTGCCCGAAGTTCACGCAGCCATCGCCTGTCGACGTCCGCTAGGCGGACTCCGGCACGCGGTCCATACACACCAGCCGCCGGCTCGATAGGCGGGCACTGTGCACGTCTCCGCGCGACGATTCGGCGACGAGATCGCGAGGGTCAGGATGCCGTGTATTTGTGCGGGTTCCGGTGGTCGACGTCGATCTCGCTGAAGCGGCCGGCAAACCGTCCGGTTCCCCCCGTCACGCTCATGGCTCCAGTCCGGACGCCGCCCGCGTACTCGAGCGACCCCGTGGCCGTCATCGTTTCGCGCGCTCCGTACTCGGTGAATCGGAAGATCACCTGAACGACTGCTCGTTCGCGACCGGCGGTGCCGACGTAGATCGCGTTCAATTCGCCGACGAGCCTTCCGGGCTTCCAGTCATCGTCGGGATCGGGTTCGTACAGATCCTCGTCGAAGCTGGCCACCTGCGCCGCACCATCGAGGCCGAAGTCGACGGTCTGTTCGGCCTTTGTCACGCCGATCCAGACGCGGGCCTCGCTCCCCTCCGTGGTTTCCCGCTGCATCGCGCCGCCCTCCTCGGCTGCCGGAGCGTCCGAGCGTAGGCGGGAGGTCTCCGGGGGGCAACTCGCGGGACCGGCGCCTACAATGCCGCGTGGCGTCGTGTCGCGTCTGCACGCGGGACAACCCGCCGAACGCGCAATTCTGCATGTGGTGCGGCGCGAGACTGCGGACGACTCCGGAGAGCGGTCAGGCGCGCAAGACCGTGACCGTCGTGTTCTGCGACGTCGTCGGCTCGACCCCAATGGCGGAGGAGCTCGACACCGAGCGGGTCCGCTCGGTCATGACCCGATTCTTCTCCGAGATGCAGACCGTCCTGGAGCGGCACGGCGGGACCGTCGAGAAGTACATCGGCGATGCAGTGATGGCCGTGTTCGGCGTACCGACGCTGCACGAGGACGACGCGCTGCGCGCCGTCCGCGCGGCCGCCGAGATGCGCGCCGCGCTCGCCACGCTGAACGAGGAGCTCGAGCACACGACGGGCGTGTCGATCGCGACCCGGACCGGCGTCAACACCGGTGAGGTGCTCGTCGGCGACGTCGGTGGCGCGGAATCGGTCATCGGTGATGCCGTGAACGTCGCGGCGCGACTGCAGACGGCGGCGACGCCAGGCGGCATCCTGGTCGGCCGCGACACGTACCGGCTCGTGCGCGACATGGTCCGTGTCGGCGAGGCCATGTCGCTCGTGCTGAAGGGCAAGGGCGACGCCGTGACGGCCTACCCGCTGATCGGCGTGCTCGAAGGGCGGGTGACCGGGCGGCCTGAACCACCGCGCCTCATCGGGCGTGAGTCGGAGATCGGAAGGCTGAACGACGCGTACGAGCAGGCGGTCGCCCGGCGGCAGTGTCGCGTCGTCGCGGTCGTGGGCGACGCGGGCGTCGGAAAATCGCGCCTCGTCGCCGAGTTCGTCGGCGCGCTCGCGGGCGACGCGATCACCGCGGCCGGACGGTGTCTCCCCTACGGGGACGGCATCACCTTCTGGCCCGTCGCCGAGACCGTCTGGCACCTCGCAGGGGTCGAGGCAGATCAGCCGCGGGAGGCGGCCGGCTCGAGGGTGGCGGCGCTGCTCGAGCACGCCGACGACGCCGCGTTGCTGTTCGATCGCGTCGCCGCGGCTACCGGGCTCGCCGGTGGAACGCCAGCCATGCAGGAGACGTTCTGGGCGATTCGCCGGCTGATCGAATGGGTGGCGCGCGACCGGCCGCTCGTGCTCACGTTCGATGATCTGCAGTGGGCGGAGCCCGCCTTCCTCGACCTACTCGACTACGTGGTGCGCACTCTGCGCGACGTGGCCGTCTTAGTCGTCTGTCTGGCGCGCAACGAGCTTCTCGAGGAGCGTCCCGAGTGGTTGACCCAGCTCCCCTCCGTCGAGACGATCCGGCTTGCCCCGTTGCGACGCGCCGAGACGCTCGCCCTGATCGACGACCTGCTCGGCGACGGCCGGATCGACGACGGGCTGCGCCGGCGGATCGCGGAAACGGGTGACGGCAATCCGCTGTTCGTCGAGGAGATCCTGCAGATGCTTCGCTACGACGACCCTCCCGGCGTCGCCGCGAGGGGCGTAGCCACGATCGCGGTGCCACCGACGATCCACGCGCTCCTGGCCGCGAGGCTCGACCGGCTCGCCCCCGACGAGTCGGTGGTCGTGCAGGCTGCGGCGGTGATCGGCAGGTCGTTCTCCTGGGGGGCGATCGCCGACATGGTCCCCGAAACGGTGCGGGCGCGCGTCGGCGGGATCCTGCAGAGCCTCATCCGCCGCCAACTGATAGCCCCCGACGATTCGCCGTTCGTCGGGGAGGACGCCTTTCGATTTCATCACCAGCTCGTCCAGGAGACCGCGTACGCCGAGATGTCGAAGGCCGCGCGCGCGACACTGCACGCGCAGTTTGCGGAGTGGCTGGAGCGCGTGGCGGGAGACCGCGTCGGCGAGTTCCAGGAGATCCTCGCGTACCACCAGGAGCGCGCCGCCCGATACCTGCGAGACCTCGCACGCTCCGGAGCCGAGGTCGACCGCCTCGTCGAAGCCGCCCACCGGGCGCTCGCGGACGCGGGCCGTCGCGCGCTCGCCCGCGGTGACGTGTCCGCCGCGGCGAACCTGCTCTCGCGTGCCCACGAGATCGTTCCGGCAGACGACGCGCGGCGTGCCGAGATCGCCCCCGACCTGGCGGAAGCGGTCATGGAGACCGGCGACCTCCAGCAGGCCGAGCGACTGATCGAGGAGGCCACGACGACGGGCGACCGCGGGCTCGAGGCGCACGCACACGTCGTGTCGCTCGTGCTGCGCGAGTTCACCGAGCCGGAGCGCCGATCCGAGGAGGCGCTCCGTCTCCTCGAGGGCGTGACGCCGGTCTTCGAGGAGCTCGGCGACGACCTCGGTCTTGCTCGAGCGTTGCGGCTCATGGCCGACGTCCACTGGACGCGTGGTCGCTACGCGGACGTCGACGCGCTCCTCCAGCGGGCGATCGAGCATGCCGGCAAGGCGGGCGCGAGCGCGGAGCAGGCGGCGAGCCTGCGCCAGTACGCGGGGTCCGCCCTGTACGGGCCGACGCCCGTGCCCGATGTCATCGCACGCTGCGACTGGATCTCCACGGTCAGCGACAACCGCGCCGCGGGTGCGGGAGCGCTGCGGACGCGCGGGGTCGCCTACGCGATGCTCGGCCGATTCGACGAGGGCCGCGCGCTGGTCGCCGAGAGCGCGCGGGTGCTCGAGGACCTCGGGCTCCGCCTGCGGGCGGCCTTCGTCTCCGACGCTGCGGGCTACGTCGAGACGCTGGCCGGCGACTACGCCGGCGCCGAGCGCGCGCTGCGCGCCGGGTACGACACCATCGAGGAGCTCGGTGAGCGCGCGTACCTGTCCACCGTCTCGGCGATGCTCTCGCATGCGATCAGGAGGCAGGGTCGGATCGAGGAGGCGGCCATGTTCTGTTCACTGGCCGAGGAGACCGGCGCAGACGACGACATCACGACGCAGGTGCTATGGCGGACGGCACGCGCGCTGATCGTGGCGGCCGGCGGCGAGCTCGACGAGGCCGTTCGCCTCGTACGCGCCGCCGTCGCCCTGGCCGAGGAGACCGACGACATCAACATGAAGGCAGACGCGCTCGTCGACCTCGGCGAGGTTCTCTCGGCCGCCGGCGATCACGAGGCAAGCGAGGGTGTGCTGCGACGGGCCCACGGGCTCTACGTCGCAAAGGGAAACGTCGTATCGGCGGCCTCGACCGAGCGCACCTTCGGGCGGGCGTAGCCGAACCGACGGCCCCGACGCACGACGCGTCGGCCAATATCATCGTTCCGGCGCCACAGCCTTCTTCTCGAGAGCACATGGACAAGATCGAGACAGCGAAGCCATCTCAAGAGTCACGTCGTCCGCTCGGCCTGGATCGGCTTCGGCTGCGGTTTCGTGAGCCCGCGCTGGAGGCGGCGTTTCGGGCCGACCTCTTCCTTCACAACCTGGCGAACATCCGCTTCGCCTTCCTGACCGGCATCGCGCTCTGGGTCTCGTGGGGGCTGCTCCTGCGGCCCTACATCGGTGCCCTGGCCGACCTGAGGCTCGACATGATCGTCCGGTTGGGTGTGTTCATCCCGATGCTGGTCGTCGGCCTCGGCCTCACGTTCACGCCCTTCTTCGGCCGCATCTGGGAGTGGGTGTCGGTGACCATCGCCGCGGGGACGATCCTCGTCTGGGTCTTCTACGTCTCGAATGTGTTGACATTGCCTCTGGAGTACGGCTACGTCGGTGTGATCCTCATCACGGCGTTCAGCTACACGCTGCTCCGACTCCGGTTCGTTCTCGTCGCGCTCATCACGGTGATCGGCGTCGTCGCTTACCTGGAGTACGCGTTCACGGCGCGTTACGTCGACGACGTGACTCGCGTGCTCGCGACGCTGTACCTCGTGTCGTTTGGGGCGCTGGGCGGGTTCGCCGCGTATCGAATGGAACGGTTCACGAGGCGGCTGTTCCTCCGCGAGCGTCAGCTCGACGAGGAGCGCCAGCGCTCCGACGGCCTGCTGTTGAACATCCTTCCCCAGGCCGTCGTCGAGCAGCTCAAGCACTCGTCCGGTGTCCGGATCGCGCAGGCGTTCGACCAGGTGAGTGTCGTCTTCGCGGATGCCGTTGGGTCGACCGACCAGGCCGCGCGATCGTCGCCGGACGAGTTCGCGAATGCGCTCGATGAGCTGTTTCGTCGCTTCGACGACATCGCGGAGCGACACGGCCTCGAAAAGATCAAGACGATCGGCGACGCGTACATGGCCGTCGCGGGCGCGCCGATCCCGCTGGCCGAGCACGCCCACGCGGCCGTGGCGATGGCGCTCGACATGCTCGCCGAGGCGGGGAAGGTCCGGTGGCCCTCCGGCGACCCCATCGTCGTCCGCGGCGGGGTTGCGAGCGGACCGGCCGTGGCGGGCGTGATCGGACAGCGGAAGTTCGCGTACGACCTGTGGGGCGACACCGTGAACCTCGCCGCCAGGCTCGAGGAGTACGGGGAGCCGGGTCGTGTCCTCGTCTCGGAGTCGACGGCTAGCGCGCTGATCGACCGGTACGACTTCGGTCCCGCCCTGGTCGTCCAGCTGAAGGGCAAGGGCCCGACGACGGTTCGCGTCCTGCTCGGTCCCTCGGCGGTGCCGATGACGCTTCCGACGGCCTGAGACAAAATGAACCGTAAGGGCACGGGGTCGACTCGTCCACGAGCTTTGGCGCCACGTGCACGCGCGACCGGTCGCCTGCGGCGCCGCATGACCCGCATGGTGTCCATCGTGGCGCTCCCGTTCGTCATGGCCGCGTGCATCACCTCCGGGCCACGGCATCCCGCTACCGATGAGACTCGCCTGATCGTCGTCGGCGTGTCCGGGGCATTCGCCGAGAACCGGATCGTCGCGGAGATGTACGCGCAGGTTCTCGAGCGAGCCGGCTATACGATCGAGCGACAGTTCGATCTCCGGTCTCGCGAGGTCTCCCAAAATGCGTTGGAGTCGGGCCAGATCGACGTGAAGCCCGAGTATCTGTCGTCCTTGCTCCTGTTCCTCGACCCCAACGCCACCGCGTCGAGCGATCCGGGGGCCGTCGCTGGGCAGGACGCTCGGCTGCTCGGACCCAAAGGGATCACCTTGCTGACGCCGTCGCCGGCGCAGGACGCGAACGTGTTCGTCGCCAACTCCACGACGGCCGAGCAGCTCCATCTGACGACGATGAGTTCTCTGGCACCCGTCGCGGACGAGCTGACGCTCGGCGGGCCGCCGGAGTGTCCCCAACGGCCGTTTTGCATTCCTGGGTTACGGAGCACCTACGGCATCTTGTTCGAAGATTTCCAGCCGCTGGATGTCGGTGGCCCGTTGACCGTCGCGGCCCTCAACGACGACTCCGTGCAGGTCGGCTTGTTGTTCTCGACCGATCCACGCATCGGCGAGAACGGCTTCGTCCCGCTCGTCGACGACAAGCATCTGCAAAACGCCGAGAACCTGACGCCCGTGATCCGCTCCGACAAGGTGAACGCCGAGGTTCGGCGTTTGCTCGACGCGGTGAGCGCCCGGCTCACGACGGCGAAGATGACCGAGCTCGTCGGCGAGGTCGTGATCGACGGACAGGACGTGGCCGCGGTCGCGAAGGGCTTTCTCGTCGCGAACGATCTCCTCGAGCGCAGCTAGCCGAGGAGCCGGCGGGGGATCAGCGAAAGACCGTGCTCGAGCTGGCTCAGCAGGCGGTCGGTGCGCGCCCCCGTCTGGAAGGTGAGCAGGTACCGAACGCATCCCCCCGGGAACGTCTCCGTCCACACGGCGTGGTACGGCACGCCCCGCAGGACATCGACGTACCGGCGTGCTCCCTGCGTCCCGCCGGGCCGCTCTCGTCCCCGGGGACGGCAGTTCGCAACCAGGGTGACCTCCGCCGCGTGCTCGCCACCGGTCTCGGAGTTGAGCCAGAACGTCCCGGTTCCGTCGCTCGCCTCGAATCCGGCGAAGCTCCACCCGATCGGGAGTGAACGCACGCACGGGACGAGGGCCGCACCGGGAACCGACTCGGCGATCAAGCGGGTCGCGGGCCGAGGGCCACAGACCGGGTGCTGATGGCGGTAGATCATCGAGCACGACGCCGCCGTCAGGGCGAGGGACGCCAGCGCGACGGCGGAACGGCGGCTCACGGCGAGGACGGGTTGGCGAGATTGACGAGGACGAGCCCCGCAAGAGCGAGCGCGAGCACCACCGTGCGGACTGTGACGGCGACGCGCCGCACGTCCCATCGCTGGACGCCGATCGGGTCGTGCTCCGGGACGAGCCGCCGGAATTGCTCCAGGAGATCGCGGCCGTCCTCCTTGAGCTTCGACCGCAGCCCGCGAGGTATCGTCACGCCGCGGGTCGCGGCGAACGCCTCGCCGAGCTCCTCGGCGGTGAATCGACGGCGCGCGACGCCATGAACGCGTTCCGCGTCCGAGGCGAGCGCGAGGACGAGCATCATGTTTGCGAGGTCGACTGCCTGACGCCAGCCGGACGGCCGGATCTGCCCGAACGCGACATCGATCACATGGACCCGATCGTGTTTGACCAGAACGTTCGCGGGCTTGATGTCACGGTGCGCCAAGCCGTGGCTCCAGAGCGTTTGGATGAGCTCCAGCCCGCTTTCGATCATGCGATCGTCAACGGCGGGTGCCTCGTCCGCCTCGTCGGCTCCGCCGAGGAACGTCATGAGGATCAGGTACTCGCGGTCGGTGATGACCTCGACGATCCCGCGCGGTTCGACGGTCGGTACGCCGCCGTCGTTCATCACTCGCAGCATGTAGTCCTCGTACTCGACGAGCTGACGAACCGAGTTGAACGCCGCTTCGTCCTCGAGCGCGCCGTACACGATCGTGCGCCACACCTTGATCCATCGATCGGCCCGAAGGTGCGACGCTGAGTACAGCTTGCCGAACAGCGTCACCTCCTCGCCCGGGCGGTCCCGCTCGTCCAGCGCCCGCCCTCGGATCCGGAGCGGCGTCGAACCGCCAGACCCCTCCAGCCCGAACGGCTCGATGTCTTCGACCTGGAGGTCGACCTGCTCTCGAAGTGCCGCGCGCAGACGGTCGCCGCGCTCGCCCTCCAGGTCCAGGTGCGCGCCCTTGCGTCGCCGGTACACCACGGGGAAGATCTCGTCCGGGCAGTAGATGCGCATCGCGACGACAGCGATCGCCGTCGCGAGGATCGCCGCGAGGATTCCGTCCGACGGGTGATCCACGCCCGCGTACACCCGCGCTGCGACGAGCGCCACGATCGCCGCGGTCGCCGCGATCCATGCCCAGCGCCGGCGCTCTGCTGGGACCAGGGAGAACACGAGCCCGACGACGGCGGCGGAAAACGCCGCAACGACCGCCGAGGGATGGGCGAAACCGGACCAGTCGATGAGGTATCCGACGCCCCACGGCCGCGGCCGTCCGACGACCTGCACGAGCAGGATGACGAGCAAGCGCACGCCGAGCACCACGCCGACGAAGGTCGCAAGGTGCCGGCCGCGGCGGAAGGCGGCGAGCACCAGGATCGTTCCCCACCGCAGGAAGAGGATCGTCGGGGCGGCACCGAGAAGGGCGACAACGCGGGCGAACGAGGTGAACGTCGGCGTACGAACGCGAAGCGCGGCCGACAGGACCGTCGCGTCGAACCACACGACGCCGGGTGGGAACGTCCCGGTCGCGACGTACCACAGCCACACGATGACCGGCACGGCGGCCAGCCCCACCCAAACCCATCCACTCGGCTCCAGGGAGTACGGATACGGCAGCTGCCCAGCCGGCCGACGACGGCCGCGCAGCCCGAGCGTCGCCTCGTCGTCCTCTGCGACGTCGGTCAGCTGCGGCCGCTGCGTCGTGTCCTCAGTGGCCAACTCATCCCTCCGCAAGGCTCGCGCGCCGAGGCCGACGACGCCGATCGGCGTCGCGGCCGACCCGCGCGGCGAAGGGGTAGGCCACCGCGCCCAGCGGAATCTGCAGGGCGTACGTCAGACCGCGGAACAGGAGCACCGCCGCCACGACGTCGGTCCGATCGCCGCCCGCGGCGACGAGGCCACCGATGTACGTAAGCTCCACGACGCCCAGGCCCCCCGGCGTAATCGGCAGCGCCGTCACCAGCCGACCGAACGCGAATACGCCGAGAGCCTCGATCCAGGAAACCTCGGACTGCGAGACGCCGAGGACGCGCAGGCAGACGAGCAGCACGAGATACAGCGAAAGGTGGCTCACGACCGTCGCGAGCGTGAGCGCCGCCCATCGGCGACGCACCAGCTCGATCGTCTCGCGACGGAAGCGAACGGCCCGGTCGGGGATTCCCTTCACCGGCGGCCGCCGGAATGGGCGGAGGACCGCGGTGGCGACGCGCTCGAGGACATGGCCGATCGCGCGCGCATGGCTCTCTCTGCTGAGCGCGAGGGCGAACAGAACGATCGCGCCGACGAGCGTGAGGACGCCGACAACCGACGCGGTCGCGAGCGATGTCGTCGTGCCGCCCTCGAGTGCGAGCAGCGCGAGGGCGACGACGGGGAGCCCGAGCTTGATGAACACGTTCCAGACCCCCGTGACGAGGGTATACAGCGCGACCTGCGACTCGGTGAATCCCCAGGACCGAAACAGCGCGAAGCCCACACCGACGGCGACGGCGCCGCCGCCGGGGAGCGTGTTCGCGATCGTCGTGGTCGTCTGGGTCACGACGGCGGCCTGCGGCAAGGTCAGGCCCGGCATCGCCGCAACGGATTGCAGCCAATAGGTGAAGATGTTGACGAGCGCCACCCCGATGACGAACCCGAGCTGCGGGACGGTCAGGGATGAGAGCGTGCGCCAAACGGCCGAGTACGTTGCGATGCGGGGGATGATCGCGAAGAAGATGGCGGCGACGACGAGGACCGCGAGCAACACACGCCCCCACTGCCACAGCTTCGCGCGATTCAACTCGGCCTCCCCCGTCCCCGCTGACGGCATGCGGCATCGGCGCGCCGAAGGTATCCGGACAGGCTCGGAACGAAACGAGTGACGTCACGTGGATGAGCACGACCCGACAGAGGCCGCCCCCGGGGACGCCAAAACCGACGGCGAGATCGTCGTCACCGCCTCGGGCCAACCCGTCATCGCCCGGCCGCCGGTCCGCAGGCCGATCGACATCGTGCTGTTCGCCGCCGGGACGGCCGTCCTTTCCGTCACGTGGGCGCTTGCCGCGTCCGGAGACGTAGGCCCGCTGGAAGTCTCGATCTTCCGTGCGATCAACGAGCTTCCCGGCGCGATCTACCCGATGGTGATCGTGCCGATGCAGCTTGGCGCGCTCGCCGCCGTTCCGGTCACCGCCGTGCTCGCGGCGCTCGCCCAGCGCTGGTGGCTGGCGACCGCCCTCGGCGCGGCCGGTCTGATTGCGTACTCGGGCGCTCGCGTCGCCAAGGTTCTCGTGGACCGGGGTCGACCACTCGACGAGCTGGCGCACGTCGTGGTGCACGGCCCGAGGGCCTTCGGCGGTGGCTTTCCGTCGGGACACTCCGCCGTCAGCGCCGCGCTCGTGCTCGCCGCGATCCCGTACCTGACGTGGCGATGGCGCTACGCGCTACTCGCGCTGCCGCTCGTCGTCGGATTCGCTCGCATCTACGTCGGCGCGCACCTGCCGATGGATGTCGCCGGCGGGTTCGCCATCGGCGTCATGTCGGCGTCGCTCGTACATCTCGCCCTCGGCCGGCCGACGACGAGGGCTGAGGACGTCGCGCTGGAGCCGGACGCCACCCTGGAACCCGGGGAGCCGTCATCGGACACCGGCCGCGTCGAATCGAACGCTCCGCCATGACCCGTCCTCGCCCGGGCGTCAGGTGGCGAAGTAGCTCGCGCGTTCCCGCTGCGCCGCGGCGTCGGCTGGACGGCGCCAGTCGGACTTCAGGCGCCAGATCACGTAGGTGAACACGCCGATTGGGATCTGGATCCCGAAGGTGAGCGCCCGAAACAGAAGCACGGCCGCGACGATTGCCGCCTTCTCGTCTGGGCCGAATGCCGTGAGCCCGCCGATGTATCCGAGATCGATCACCCCGACTCCGCCCGGCGTGATCGGTACGACCGACAGCAGGCGTGAGAACGCGTATACGGCAAACGCCTCGGCGGTCGAAACCTCCTGCTCGGACACACCGAGGTCACGAAGTGAGAGCAACAGCACGACGAACAGCGCGACCTGGCTGAGCAGGGTCATCAGGCTGAGGCGGAGCCACCGGTGCTCGACCAGGACGATCGTGTCCCGCCGGAAGCGTGCCGCCCCCTCGCCCCATGTCGTGACTGCCGGCTTGCGCGCGAGCCGCCGGAACCACGAGGCGACGCGGCCGAGCCAGTCCCCTACCTTGATCGCCAACTCCTCGCTTCGAAACACCAAGGCGAAGAGCCCGACTCCGGCGGCGAGGACGATGACGCCCAGAATGGCCGCCGTGATGTAGGTCGTCGTCAGGTGACCGCTGAGCGCGAGGAACACGAGCGACAAGAGCGGAAGCGCGAGCTTCGTGAAGATGTTCCAGATCCCCGTTACCCCGACGTACAGCGCGATGCTCGTGCCGCTGAAGCCCCAGGAGTCCAGGATCGAGTACGTCAGTCCGACGGCGATCGCGCCGCCTGCGGGAAGCGTGTTCGCGACGGTCGTCGTCGTCTGCGTCAGCACCGCGGCTTTGCCGATGCCGAGGCCGGGCAGGGCCGCCTGGTTCGCCCACCAGTAGGTCACGAGGTTGAACGCGGTTGCGGCCACGAGCGACCACGCCTCGAGCGGCGTAAGGGTCCTCATCGCCGCCCATACGTCGCGGTAGTCGGCGAACTTCGGGATCGCCCACCAGAAGATGGCGATCACGATCAGGACCGAGATCACGTAGCCGACGATCCGCTTCCAGGTGAGAGCCCTGCGCGGCGCTCCACGCGCCTCGGCCACCGCCATCGGATGACCTTACTCCGATGGGCCGACGGGTTCACATCGGGGCGGTACGCAGAGCGGAACGGGACCGCGCGGGCGTGTGAACGACGTCCCCCGGTGGCGCCCGTTCCAGCGACGACGTAGCGTTGCCCACCATGGAGCGGGTCGTGATCGTCGTCGTGGCGGCGTTGGCGGCGTCGTGCGCGACCACCTCGGTGCGGCCATCGACCGTCTTGGACGACGAGGCCATCACGGTCGGATCGTTCAACTTCCCCGAAAGCGAGATCCTGGCCGAGATCTACGCGCAGGCGCTCGAGAGAGCGGGGTACCGCGTCGAACGGCGGCTCGGGGTGGGAACGCGCGAGATCGTCGAGCCCGCGCTCGAACGAGGCCTCCTGGAGCTCGTCCCGGAGTACGCCGGCAGTCTTCTCGAGTTCCTGACGGGACGATCGGCGCCGCCCGGCGTCGACGGTGCTCGTGCGGCGTTGGTCGAGGCGCTCTCGGCGCGGGGACTCGTTGCTCTCACGGCCTCGCCGGCGCAGGACCGCAACGCCGTCGTCGTGACGTCGCGGACAGCCCGGCGCCACGGCGTCGAGGATGTGTCGGATCTCGCCGGCGTCGATTCGGATCTCGTGTTCGGTGGTCCGCCGGAGTGCTCGACTCGTCCCCTGTGTCTGAAGGGGCTTCGAACGACGTACGGACTCTCCTTCGCCCGCTTCGTCCCGCTGGACGAGGCGGGACCCGTCACGGTCGCGGCGCTCGCGTCCGGGCAGGTCGACGTCGCGCTCATGTTCTCGAGCGACGGCGCGATCGCGGCAAATCGGTTCGTCGTGCTGCGTGACGATCGCCGGCTGCAGCCGGCGGAGAACATTACGCCCGTATTGGCCGCCGGCGTCCTCGAGCAAGTCGGCGCCGGGGTCGTCGACGTGATCGACGATGTCTCGGCTCGCCTGACGACGCGCGACCTTCGGTCCCTGAACGAGTCGGTGTCGGCCGGACGGTCACCGGCCGAGGTGGCGGCCGGATGGGCCGCGGCCCACGGGCTGGACACCCGGTCGGCCGGAGTCTCCGAACTGTGAGCGAGGCGATGGACACACCTTCTGAGATAACGGTGGGTGCTGTCGCCGAGGAGCGCAGGCGGCGCATCGCCCGCTCCACACGCCGGCGCAGGCCTTCGGGCGAGCCTCCTCCGCTGCCCAGGGAGCTCGGACGCAGCGGACGCTTCTGGATCTGGATGGTCGCGCTGTTCTTCGTGACGGTCTTCGGTCTATCGCTCATGCAGCCGATGCTTTGGGCGCTGGAGCGGTTCGAGTCGCGTCAACTCGCCGCGATTGCGCGCATCCGGACGCCGTGGCTCACGCAGGTCATGCTCTGGATCGGCGGTCTTGGTTATCCATGGGTGATCCGCCCGCTCCGATGGGCGACGATCCTCGCCCTGGTGGCGTTCCGTCGGTGGCGGCATCTGTTCGTATTCCTCGGCAGTCTCTTCGTGGCCGAGTGGATCGGGTACCAGCTTTCGGTTGGTCTGCAGCGGCCGCGGCCGTTCGGGGTGACGGTCATCGGGCCCTGGACCGGATACTCGGTGCCCTCGCTGCCGGTGCTTGGGCTCTCCGCCACCCTCGTCGGCATCCTGTACACGCTGGTCATGCCCGGGCGTGGGCGGTCGATCGGCAAATGGATCGTCGGTGCGCTGATCGTCTCGCTGGTGGTGGCGCGTCTGTATCTGGCGGTGGATCATCTAACCGACATCGTCTTCGGCATCATCTTCGGCATCGCGATCCCGCTGGTCGCGTTCCGATGGTTCACGCCGAACGAAGTATTTCCCGTGAGCTACCGGCGGGCAAAGGCCGCTCATCTCGACGTCGGCGGTCGGCGCGGAGAAGCGATCGTTGCGGCGATCCACGATCAGCTCGGCCTCGAAGTGCTGGAGCTCAAGCCCGTCGGCCTCGAGGGCTCTGGTGGATCGACGCCGCTGCGGGTCCGCGTTGCGGCGACGGACGATGCCCCCGAGCGATACCTGTTCGCAAAGCTGTACGCCGGCGGCCATGTTCGCGCCGACCGGTGGTACAAGCTCGGCCGCACGGTGCTGTACGGCGCGCTCGAGGACGAGACCCCGTTCGGCACGGTCCGCCGCTTCGTCGAGTACGAGGATTACGCGCTCCGCGTGCTCCGCGATGCCGGCGTCCCGACGCCGGAACCGTACGGCATCCTCGAGATCACGCCGGAGCGCGAGTACCTGATCGCGATGGAATTCTTCGCGGGCGCCGTCGAGATCGGCGATGCCGACATCGATGACGCGGAGATCGAGGACGGTCTTCGCATCATACGGCGCTTGTGGGATGCGGGGCTGGCGCATCGCGACGTCAAGCCGGCGAATCTCATGGTGCGCGACGGGAAGGTGCTCGTCATCGACGTCTTCTTCGTCCAGGTCAGGCCGTCGCCGTGGCGGCAAGCGGTCGATCTGGCGAACATGATGCTCGTCCTCGCGATGCGAGCCGACGCCGAGCGCGTCTACCGGCATGCGCTGAGGTTCTTCACGGAGGACGAGATCGCTGAGGCGTTCGCGGCGGCGCGCGGCGTCGCGAGTCCGACTCAGCTTCGGACGATGTTGAAGACGGACGGCCGCGACCTCATCGGTCAGTTCCGCGCGCTGGCGCCTCCTCGCGCGCCGATCTCCATCCAGCGGTGGAGTCTTCGCCGCATCATCCTGACGATCGAGGTCCTGATCCTCTCACTCCTCGCGATCGTGCTCGTCGTCAACAACTGGGCGGTCTTCGCGTGAAGAGGTCCGGGATGATCGTTGTGATCGTGCTGGCAGCCGGGCTCCCAGGCTGCGCATCCGCGGGGGGCCAGGCTCTGCCGTGCGGCCCTGTCGGAAACCAATGGAACAGCGTCCTCGCTGCGCAGTCCGTCCCGTCCGCGACGTTCCTGCCCTGCATGCGCCCGCTCCCGACCGGCTGGGCTCTCACGGGGTCACGGTTCGAGAACGGCTCCTTCACGGCGTGGCTCGATTCGGACCGCGCCGGCGTCCACGCGGTCGAGATCCAACTGACGCGGACATGCGACGTTTCGCGCGCCGTGGAGGTGCATGCGCCCGACGCCGCGACCGGCGTTCGCATATTCGAGCAACCCATAAGTTTGTCGCCGGCCTTCGGAGCCGATCGCTACGTCACGTTCGAGGGCGGATGCGTGACGTACCTCTTCCGCTTCGTTCCCGGCGCGCAGGCCACACTCGCGCTCGAGATTCAGCAGGCGCTGGACGTGCTGCCGCGAGCGGTCATCCGGCGCTTCGTCCAGGGGTATGGCCTGGAGCTGTGCGGCGCAGGCGCTCCGCCATGCGCCGGGTAGCGCGGCGCCGCCGGCTTCGTTCACTGCGTGAGTCTGGCAAGGAGGTATGCGCCGAGCCACAGGATGTAACCGCCGACGAAGAGCCATGGCGTCACGCCCTTGAGCAGGATCCGCTTGAAGTCGTCATCGGTGACGGCGGCCTCACGCCACGCGGTGTGCAAGACCTTGACGACGAAGGTAAGCAACGCGGCAAGCGCGATCAATGCGATGAGGTTCGTGGCGGCACCGGCGATCGAATCGAAACCGACGCACGGTCGGTTTGCGCTCGAGAAGGTCTGCTCCAGGCACAGCTCCACGACGCCTCAGTCTCGGCTTCACGGCTTTGTCGGTCAAGCCGACCCGCGCCCCGCGTTACCAACTCCAGTCGAGTCGGAGCGGATCGGGCACCATCCCTTCACCGCCGAGGATCATGACCACGTCGTCCGGCACCGTGCCCTTGACCAGGACGCGCCCGCGAGGTATCGGCGTCCAGCCGAGTCGTTCGTAGAAGGGAACGTTCCGGGCATCGCAGAACAACATGCCGATGTCCGCCGTCCGGCCGATGTGCTGAGCGGCGCGCCGCATCAGCGCGCTCGCATGTCCTTCCCCACGAAACTGTGGGTAGGTCAGAACGCCGCCGACGCCGCCGATTCTGAGCGTGCCCGCGGCAACGTCGTACGGAACCGGCAGGACCTCGGCGTGGCTGATGAGGAGGTCGTCTGCCGCGCGGACGAAATGCGTCTGCGCTGGATCCTCACGCATACGGGATCTGAAACGGGCGTCTCCCTGCAGGTCCTCGCCCCACACGAGCCGTGCGAAGGCCATGATCTGGATCTCGAACTCCCGCGGCAGATCGGGATGCGAGTAGACGAATTCCTCGATCGGTGGCGGCCTCATGCGATCACGACGCGAGGATAGGCGGAAACGATCGGGCCGAGTTTGACAGCAACCGATTCAACGAGCAGCCTCGGCTGACGGGGACGCGCCGCTCGCGCGGGGCCCGCGGCGCGGGTCGAGGAGGGCCGATGCGCGGCAGGACGTCGACGACCGTCGTTGGGGTCTCTCTGTTGCTCGTCGTGGCGGCCGCCTGCACAAGCGGATCGGGTCGCATCGTCGAGCGTTCGGTCTCGGTCGGGTCCTTCTCGAAGATCGAAGTCAGTGGTGGGTTCAGGGTCGACGTGACGTTCGGTCAGGATGAGGCGGTGAGGATCGAGGCCGATGACAACGTCATCGACGAGATCGACACCCGCGTCGACGGTGACACGCTGCGCATCGGTCTGCGTCAGACCAACCTCGTCGACGCCGCGCTGCTCGCGCACGTGACGGCCCGCGCGGTGACGGGCGTGACCGGGAACGGCGCATCGCACGTCACGTTCAACGGGGAGGAGTCCGTCGACGCCTTCGCGCTCGACCTCTCGGCCGCGTCGTCGTTCGATGGGACGCTCGACGCGGGCCGGGCGGACATCGGCGCATCGGGCGCCGGGAATGCCGTCGTGTCGGGCTCGGCGACTTCGCTTGCGATTGAGGCGAGTGGCGCCAGTTCGATCGACGCCGAACACCTCGAGGCGGTCGATCTCGAGGTGAGTCTGTCGGGCGCGAGCCACGCCAGCGTCACGGCGACGGAGTCGATCTCGGCCGACGTTTCAGGCGTGTCCTCGCTGCAGTACGGGGGCAGCGCGACGTTCACGCAGCAGGACGTGAGCGGCGGCTCGTCGATCCAGCGGTTGCCGTGAGGGCTGGCGAATGCCCGGGCGCGGGCGTCTACGTCGCCGGTTGGATATTCAGGTTCAGGTGGAACACATTGTCCGGGTCGTATCTCGCCTTAAGCCGGCGGAGTCCCTCGTAGTTCGGCCCGTACGCGGCCGGTGCGGCACGACCGAGGTCGTCCTCGCTGAGGTAGTTGATGTAGCGACGGTCCGAGAAGGAGGGCTCGAGGGCCGCGTAGGTCCGTCTCGTCCAGTCGACGTTCGCGTCCGTCTGCGCCGGATCGAGCCACACCGACGTCATCACGAGGTTGTAGCCCGCCGCGCGGTGTTGCACAGCGGTCTCGTCCATACCGACACGCGTCACCGCGCCGTGAAGGTGCTCGAACAGCAGTCCCGTCATGGGGGAGGGACAGCTCGGGAAGACGTCGATCGATGTCCGGATCACGTCGTCGGAGAGCTCACGCACGAAACTCGACTTCCAGTAGTTGAGGGAGCCCATCGGATATCCGTCGTTGAGCATGGAGTTGATCGCCGGATAGGGCATCGGCCCGATCTGCACCATCGCGGGCGACCCGAAATCCAGGAGCGGTTTGAGATCGGTCTCGGCCTGTGACGGCTCGCCGCAATGGCACACGACGATCGCGGCGAGGGGGATGCCGGAGCCGTCGGGGGCGTGTATCAGCCCGCCGTAGACGGTGAGCTCATCCGGCAGCTCGGCCGTGAACTCGCGGTAGAAGGCCAGGACGTCGGGGGCGGCTTCGAACGGGTACGCGGCCAGACCGCCGGTGACCTGGGCCAGCCGGTGCAGCCGGTACTCGAACGTCGTAGCGACGCCGAAGTTCGCGCCCGCTCCTCGAAGCGCCCAGAACAGATCCGGATCCTGCTCGGCGCTCGCGCTGTGAAGGTCGCCATCGGCCGTGACGATGTCGACCGAGACGAGGTTGTCGGCCGCGAGGCCGTGCTTGCCCATGAGCCACCCGAGCCCGCCGCCGAGCGTGAGTCCGGCGATTCCGGTCGTCGAGACAACCCCGCCCGTCGTCGCCAGCCCGTGCTCGGCCGTCGCGTCGTTGAACTCGGCCCAGTTGACCCCGCCGCCGGCCCGTGCCGTTCGGCCGTCCGGGTCGACGCCGACGTGCTTCAGCAGCGACAGGTCGATGGTGAGCGCGCCGTCGGCTACCGCTCGGCCGGCCACGCCGTGCCCGCCGCCGCGAACGGATATCTCGACGTCGTTCTCGCGCGCGAACGCGATCGCCGCCGCGACGTCGGAGGTGTCCGTCGGACGCGCGATCAGCGCCGGGCGCCTGTCGATCAGGCCGTTGTACACGCGGCGCGCGTCGTCGTATTCGGCTGTGTCGGGTCGAAGCAGGTCTCCTGAGAAGGACTTCTGGAGCGCTCTGAGGCGTTCGTCATCCCACCATCCCGGTCCGGCCATCGTCCGCTCCCCCCTCGCAGGCGCCGGCGGGCACGGCTCGATTCTAGGGAAAACAACCGTCCGCAGGAAAACCGATCAAGGCTCCGCCCGGAAGCGCGGATTGGCGGGTGTGCGATGATCCGCGCCGTGACCGATCCGACGTGGGAGCGGTACGGGGCGGCCGCGGGGTTTGGGGCCGCTGTCCTGCTCGCGATCCAGATCGTCGTCGCTCCGCTGTACCCCTGGCACGACGACCCGGCGCTCGGGATCGTCGGCTATTACGCGACCAACGCGTCGGCGATCCGGGTGCAGATCGTGCTCTCGGGTCTCGCCGGCGTCCTGTTCTTGTGGTGGCTTGGCGCCCTCCGCGTCCACCTTCGCCGAGCGGAGGGGGAGGGAGGCGGACTCGGCGATGTCGCGTTCGCGGGCGGCATCGCGGCAGCGGCCGTCGCCGCCTTCGGCGCCGTGGTGACCCTCGCCGCGACACACGGGGCGACGCCGGTCGCTCGCTCCCCTCTGTACGGGCAAGGTCTTCCGTTCCGACCGGAGATCGTCTCCATCGCCTACCACGAGTTGCGGCTGGACGCATACACGGTGGCGTGGTTCGCGCTCGTTCCGATGCTTGCCGTCGTCGCCATCGTCGCGATGCGCGACGGCGCCTTCCCCCGATGGCACATGGGCGCGACCCTTGCGCTCGCCGTCCTCTCGCTCGGCACCGGGCTGTCGGTGCTGATCGACACGGGACCGTTCGCTCCCGGCGGTGTTTACACGCTCGTTCTCTACGCGCTGTTCGTCGTGTGGCTCGCCGTCACGGCCTGGCTCCTGATGCGTCCGCTCGAGCCGTGGCGTGACACGCGCCCACGGCCCGCCTCGCCCCACGATTCCGACCCGCACTCACCCGGGTATTTGCCGTCACCGCCTCGTGAGGACGATCTTCCACCGGGCGATCGGGCCCCCGGATGACCGCCGTTCGCGAGGACAAGGGGAAGGGGATGGTCGACGTGCGACATGAACCCGATCGAGGTGCGTTCGGCGCACTGAACGTCCGCATCTCCCGGCGGCAGCTTCTGAAGGGAATCGGGGGCGGCGCCGGCGCGGCGCTGTTGCTCGCCGCATGCGGGAACGGTTCCGACGCCGGGACCACGGCGTCGGCGACGAGGCCCCCGAACGTTTTCTCGGGTGATCCGGACGGGACCGTCCACGTGGCGAACTGGCCGATCTATATCGACAAGGCGAAGGACCCGCAGACCGGCGAGCGGTACATCCCGTCGCTTCGCGAGTTCACGGATCGCACCGGGATCGAGGTCGACTACGAGGAGGTCATCCAGGACTACCCCTCGTTCCTCGCGAAGATTCTTCCGCAGCTCAACACCGGTCAGTCGACCGGGTGGGATGTCATCGTCATCGGCGGCCGCGAGCTGACGGTGCTCCTTCAGAACGAGTGGCTGGTTCCCCTCGATCCCTCCAAGCGCCCGAATTTCGACGCCCATGCGACGGACTGGGCGCGCGATCCGTTGTTCGATCGCGGGAACGAGCACACGATGGCCTGGCAGGGCGGCTTCACGGCCCTCGGGGTCAACCGGACGCTCGTGAACGGCCCGATCACGAAGCTCGACGACCTCGCAAACCCGGGCAAGGTGGGCTCGGATTCGGTCGGGATGATCACGAGCGAGATGCCGGACTTCGTCATGCAGAACCTCGGCATCGACCCGACCACCTCCACGCCGGACGAGTGGAAGGAGGCGGCCTCGTGGCTCGAGAAGCAGCGGGATTCCGGGACGGTGCGCCAGTACTACGACCAGGGCTACATCCAGGACCTGACGGCGGGCAACACGTCGGTGTCGATGGCGTGGTCCGGAGACGTGCTTTATTACGGAGTGTGGGCCGGGCAGTCGGAGCTCGAGTTCATCCTGCCCGAGGGCGGCGGCCTTCGCTGGATCGACAGCATGGCGATCCCGGTTCGCGCCGAGCATCCGGTCGACGCCATCACGTTCATGGACTTCTATTACGACCCGCAGATCGCCTCGATGGTGACCGAATGGGTTCTGACGATGCCGCCCGTCGACGGCGTACACGAGATCGTGCAAACCGATGCACAGAACGCGCTCGACGACGGGCTGAAGGGGTACGCCTCGAAGCTGCAGGCAACGGCCGACAACCGATTCACGTTCCCGGACGAACAGATCCTGTCCGCGACGTCGTTCGCGCGGGACCTGAAGACGCAGGACGAGAAGGACGAGTGGGACTCGATCTTCCTCCCGATCTCCCAGGGGTGAGTCGGGCACGGTGCTCGAGATTGACCACCGGATAGCGGGTCCATATCTTCACGCACGTGAACCGCGACTCGGCGCGGATCGTCATCGTGTTGTTGGCGATCTGTGTCGTTCTCGCCGGCGTGACGGTCTGGGCGCTCGCAACGCGAACTCCCAGCGAAACGTCCACCGGCGGATCGTATTGGGTCGCTCCCGACGGCGACGACGGGGCCGCCGGCTCTCGCGACGCCCCGTGGGCGACGTTGCAGCACGCTGCGGACTCCGCGGCACCGGGGTCGACCGTCTTCGTCCGCGGCGGCGTCTACGCACAGCGCCTTTCGGTTGGCACCTCCGGCGCTCCCGGTGAACCGATCGTCTTCAGGAACGCACCCGGTGAGCACCCCGTCCTCGACGGATCCTCCCTCGAGGTCGGCCAGGAGTTCTCGCCGATGATCTCGATCGACGGTTCGCGATATGTCGAGATTCGCGGGTTCGAGATTCGACGTTACGAAACGGATCTGTCCGGTCACAATCCCGTTGGGATCCTCATCACGGGCGCGTCGGATCACGTGACGCTCGCCGGCAATTCGGTGCACGACATGGGGACGACGTTCCAGGGGCGAGTCGGCGGAGACGCGTTCGGGATCGCCGTGTACGGGAACCTGGCGGATCATCCGATCGACGACGTCGTCATCCAAGACAACGAGCTCTATAACCTTTCGCTCGGATCGAGCGAGGCCCTCGTCGTCAACGGCAACGTCACCGGTTTCCTCATCGAGGGTAACGTGGTGCACGACACGAACAACATCGGGATCGTCGCGATCGGGTATGAAGGTACCGCGCCGGATCCCTCGGTCGACGTGGCTCGCGCGGGGACGATCCGCGGTAACACCGTCTACAACGTCGACAGCTACGGCAACCCCGCCTACGGGACGGATCGAAGCGCGAACGGGATCTACGTCGACGGCGGCCGCGACGTGGTCGTCGAGGGCAACGTCGTCCACGACGTGAATATCGGCATGGAGTTCGCCAGTGAACATCACGGTCGATCGACGAGCTTCGTAACGGCACGCAACAACCTGATCTACGACGCGACGGCGATCGGCATCACGATCGGCGGCTACGATCGCCACCGCGGTTTCACCGAGGGCTGCGTCGTCGTCAACAACACGGTGTACGAGACGAACGGCGTCGGTCTGCTGCTGCAGTTCGACACGCGCGACAACGTCATCGCGAACAACATCATCGTGGCCGGCCCTACCGGCGAGTTCGTCGAGAATGACTACACCGAGAACGCCAACAACATCCTCGATCACAACCTGTACTGGTCGGGCGACGGCTCCGATCGAGGTGTGTGGCAGTGGAAGGGCGATGACTTCGGTGATTTCCGCGCTTGGCATGCACGATCGGGCACCGATCGCCACTCGATGTTCGCCGATCCCCGGTTCGTAGATCCCGAGGCGCACGACTTCCGGCTCGGCGGCGATTCGGCAGGCGTCGACGCGGGGACGTTCGTCGCGGCGGGCGGGACGGTGGATCTCGCGGGTGAGCCACGTCAGCAGGCGGGCGCGACCGACCTCGGCGCCTTCGAACGGAGCGCCCCGCCGCCTTCGCCGACGCCCTCGATCGCCGAGCCGACGTACGTGAGCCAGCTCGAATGGGCCAAGGAGACGAACGGCTGGGGGCCCGCGGAGCGCGACCAGAGCAACGGAGAGCGCGCTCGCGATGACGGAATCCCGATGACCCTCGGTGCGACGAGGTACGAACACGGCATCGGGGCGCATGCGCCATCCCGTATCGTCATCGACCTCCCTCAGCCGTGCTCGCTCTTCGTTGCCGACGTAGGCGTCGACGAGGAGGTCGGCGATCGCGGGTCCGTCGAGTTCCAGGTCTGGGGGGACGGGGCCCTGCTCGCGTCGAGCGGCGTCGTTCGCGGCCCACAGGTATCCGCGCCGATCGCCGCGGACATCGACGGCGTGACCGAGCTCACCCTCGTCGTCGACAAGGCGGGGGACGGGAACGCGTACGACCACGCGGACTGGGCGGACGCCCGCCTGGCGTGCTGACGGCGGTCACCTGAGAACACGGCGATGGCAGACCGTCGTGCCGCGAGATTTCCAGTGAGCGACACGAGCGCCGGTTCGGCGGTCGCCGTAGGCCGCATCGATGTCGATGCGTTGCGAACCGAGCGGCTCGCCCGCCTCCAGGCGGCCATGCGAGCGACGGATCTCGAGGCGTGCGTGCTGTTCGGCGAGCCGAACATCCGGTACGCCACCGGCGCGACGGCGATGCCCGTCTATTCGATGAGTACCTTCGCTCGCTGCGCCGTCGTGGCGGCTGAGGGCAACCCCATCCTCTTCGAGCACGGCAACTCGGCGCATCGCTCGGCGCTTCGAGCCGTCGACGTGCGGACGATGCATCCGTGGGAGTTCTTCGACGATGCGGCCGCCGAGGCGCGAGTCTTTGCCCATGACGCAGTCGCTGCGTTGCGCGAGGTCGGCGTCCGGGGCGGCCGCGTGGGACTCGACAGGGTCGGCACGCCCGCGCTACGAGCGCTCGAGGCCGAGGGGGTAACGCTCGTGGACTCGTCGCCGGCCACCCAGCAAGCGCGGGAAGTCAAGACGCCACAGGAGATCAACGCGCTGCGTTTGAACGGGGGATATGTCAGCCGGGCGCTGCATGAGTTCCTCGCCGCGATCGAACCCGGCCTCACCGAACGGGACCTCCTCGCCGTGTACGCCTCGGCAATGCTTCAACGAGGCGCGGAGTACCTCGCGACGAACACGGTTTGCTCGGGCCCCAACACCAACCCATGGCGCGCCGAGGCGACCGATCGTGTCGTCGGGAACGGCGATCTCGTCTTCATCGACACCGATACGGTCGGCGTAGAGGGCTACTTCTTCTGCGTTTCCCGGACGTTCCGATGCGGCGACCGCCCGCCGACGCCTGAGCAGCGGGAGGCGTACCGAGCGGCGCACGACTGGCTCCTGGAGATGACGGACCTCGTCCGGCCGGGGGTCACCTGCGGCGAGCTGGCGCGCACGGCGCCGCCGATCCCCGAACGTTTCCTGCCGCAGCGCTACGAGGCGATGATCCACGGGATCGGACTCGAGGAGGAGAACCCGAGCGTATGCCACCCGAGGGATCCCCAACCGAACGGTAGGCGGGTGATCCAAGAGGACATGGCGCTCGTCGTCGAGATCTACGCTGGCGTAGTCGGCGGCTCGGTCGGCGTGAAGCTCGGCGATGAGGTCCTCGTCACGGCAGACGGCGTCGAGATGCTTGCGCCGTTCCCGTACGCGCTCGATCTCCTGCCTTGAGGGCGTCTCCTGCGGGCGGAACCGCGCCGTCAGCTCACGGGCTCGCGCAGGATCGTCTTCATCCGATCCGGCTTGGTTCGCCCGGGAACGCTTAGGTAGATCTCGTGGTGACGTCCTCGAGGATGGAGGGCGCGGTCGGCCGTGAATGCGCGCAGCCGCTCGATGGTTGCGCCCTCGGCCGAGTAGGGACCGACGTGGAGGAGCTGGACGGCCAACCCCTCGTCGAACGCCTCGACGCGAACGTCGGAGATGCGTCGGACCTGCTTCTTGCGCGCCGCGCCGGCTCGCGCTGTCTCCACCAGCGCCTCGTCGATCGCATCCGGCAGACGGATCGTGAGCCTCCACCGAAGTGTCCTCCGGACGGCGGCGTCGAGTGCCTCGGAAGGATCCGCGAGGGCGTCGTAAAGCCCCTCGAGCGGGGGGACCTTGACGTCGGGGCCGCCCGCCTTCCTGAGGGCGAACTTCGACGCGTACGCGATGGCGTAGAGGGCGCGCACGGCCTCCTCGAAGGGATCCCCGCCGGGGCTTCCCGAGCCGTCGATCACGAGGAACCGCGCCGGCGGCACCTCGACGAGCGCGGGCTCCCCGGCCCTGGTTCGATACGCGTCCTCATGGGACCAGATCGTCGTGGACGAGCTCATGTGTGCCTCCTGAGGCGGGAGGAGACCGGCACCCGGGCTCGAGCGGCGTCCGTGTCGCGCATCTTCATCAGCGGCACACCGATGCCGTAGGTCACGAACGTTCCCTCGGGGACGATCTCGATGACGCGGACCGAGTGGCGCCGCTCTGCCGGCAGCATCGAGCCCAGCGCATCGACGGCCTGTCGAACCTGGGGCGAATCGGGCGGGTAGACGACCGCGGTTGCGCGGAAGCTGATCGTCGCGGGCGGGATCGGTGCCACGAGGGACGCGAGCCCGCCCCGTCGAACGGGGACCGTCACCGCGACCCGACCGTTCCTCGCCACGTGCTTCGCCTTCCAACCGTCGCGATCGACTACCACGTATAGCCGTCCGTCCGTGACCCGATAGACGACGCCGCTCGTGCGCGGCTCGCCGGAGGGGGTCACGTACCCGATGACGGCGAAGGACGCCTTCTCGATCGCTCGCCAGACCTGCTCACTCGTCGCTCGAGTCGTCATGTCGTGCCCATCGCCGTTTGGCCCTGTGGTCGTCGCCGTCCGGCGTGCCGCAAGACGCGCCTCCTCTTCATCACGAATCTTGACGTCCATCTCGTAGCCACCTCCCGATCCAGTTCACTCGGTGAGTCGCCGATCGCGGCAGCTCGAAGGTCCCGGCGTCCACGGGCCGGACGGACGGCCGAGCACTCGGGGGGTAGCGTGCTCCCATGCCGAACCGGGAGGACTGGTTCCTGACGCCCGTCGAGCGAGGCAATCCGGCGACGTCGATCGACGGGGCGATCCCCGATGGCCGCGGCTTCACCGAGGGCAACGCCGTCGTGCCGTTGATCGACGGTTCCGCGTACTTTCCTCGTTTGGCCGAGGAGCTCCGAAGCGCCGGCGAGGGCGATTCCGTCTGGATCCTCGACTGGCGTGGTGATGCCGACGAGCGAGTGGAGCCCTTCGGGGCGACGATCGGTTCGCTTCTCGTCGATGCCATCCGTCGCGGCGCGGACGTTCGCGGTCTCGTTTGGCGCTCGCATCCGGACCAGGAGAAGTTCAGCGAGCAGGAGAACGCGCGTCTCGCGGCCGTCGTGAACGACGCCGGCGGTGAGGTGCTGCTCGACGAGCGGGTAGCTCGCTTCGGATCGCATCACCAAAAGCTCGTCCTCGTGCAGCGTGGCGATCCCGATGGTTCGGTCGCGTTCGTCGGCGGAATCGACCTCGGCCACGGTCGGAACGACGGGGGTGCCCACCGGGGTGACGCTCAGGCAATCCAGATCGACGAACGCTACGGCAGGTCGCCGGCGTGGCATGACGCCCACCTCGAGGTTCGCGGCCCGGCGGTTGCCGATCTCGCTTGCTCGTTTCGCGAGCGGTGGAACGACCCGACGCCACTCGACCACCGCAACCCCGTCCGCGACGCCATCAAGCGGACTATCGGGGAGCCCAGACGTCCGGACCCACTGCCGCCCGAGTCGCGCCCGCCGCTACCATCCGGCGACGTCGCCGTCCAGGTGCTTCGAACCTACCCGCGAAAACGCCCCCGGTATCCGTTCGCCCCCCGGGGTGAGCGGAGCATCGCTCGCGCGTATATCAAGGCGCTGCGACGGGCGAGATCGCTCGTCTATATCGAGGACCAGTATCTGTGGTCGACCGAGGTCGCTGGCGTCCTCGCGGCGGCGCTCCACCGCGCGCCCGAGCTACGCCTCATCGCCGTAGTGCCAAGGTTTCCCGATCGCGACGGCCTCGTGAGCGGACCGACCCAGCGTGTCGGGCAGATCGAGGCGGTCGAGCTCGTTCGCCGAGTCGGAGGCGAGCGGGTCGGCCTCTACGACATCGAGAACGAGCTCGGACTTCCGATCTACGTGCACGCGAAGGTGTGCATCGTCGACGATGTCTGGATGACGATCGGCTCCGACAACCTGAACCTTCGGTCGTGGACGCACGACTCGGAGCTCACGTGTTCGGTGCTCGATGCGATGCCGGATGAACGCGAGCCGCGCGACCCGGCCGGATCCGGCGACGGCGCCCGCCGCCTCCCGCGCGACCTCCGATTGAGGCTCTCGCGCGAGCACCTCGGGATCGAGGTCGACGACGAGGAGCTCCTCGACCCACTCTTCGCGTTCGAGACGTGGCGGCGGTCCGCGGCGGCCCTCGACGGTTGGCATGAGCGGGGCGGGCGCGGGCCGAGGCCGCCGGGCCGGGTCCGTCGGCACCACCCGGAACCGCTTCCGAGGCTGTCCGCCTGGTGGGCGCGCCCGATCCACCGCACCGGCGTCGACCCGGATGGACGTCCCCGCGAGCTGCGTCGACGCCATGCATTCTGAGACCGTCGGCGGGCTGACGTCCGACGACGCTGCCCGCCGAGTCCACGAAGTCGGGCCGAACGAGACGTTCCGAGCCACGCCGATCTCCTTCCTAGGGATCGTGCGCGAGGAGATCACGGAGCCGATGATCCTGCTCCTGATCGTGACCGGCGTCGTTTACAGCTTCGTCGGCGAACTGCGAGACGCCATCACGATCTTCGTCGTGATCGTCTTGCTTGTGCTCGCGGAGGTCTGGACGGAGTACCGGGCGAAGCTCGCGATCTCCGCGCTCGAGAAGCTCTCCGCGATCAGGACGCGCGTGGTCCGCGACGGGCAGATCGTCGAGATCGACACGCTCGCCGTCGTCCCCGACGACGTCTTGGTCCTGTCGCAGGGCGCGAAGATCAACGCCGATGCGCGCGTCGAGCGCTCGGTGATGCTCCAGGCCGACGAAGCGACGCTGACCGGGGAGTCGTTCCCGGTCCACAAGCGCGTCGGGGACACGGTGTACGCCGGCACCTTCATCGTCTCGGGCGAGGGCCTCGCCGTCGTCACGCTGACGGGTCCGCGCACTCGTCTGGGGCAGATCGCGTCCCGCACGAGGCAGATCAAACCGCCCCGAACCGCGCTGCAGGAAGCATCCAGGTCTCTGGCGAACACCCTCGTGTACATCGCGCTCTTCTTCGCCGTCACGATTCCGCTCCTCGGGGTGCTTCGCGGCGCGAGCCTGCGCTCGATGATCCTCACGGGCCTCGCCCTGGCCTTTGCGACCATCCCCGAGGAGCTTCCCATCGTGATCACGATGGTGCTCGGCGTGGGGTCGTTCCGGCTCTCACAGCACGGCTTCCTGATCAAGCGCCTGCGCACCGCAGAGGCTCTTGGGACGACCACCGTGATCGTCACCGACAAGACCGGGACGGTGACGGAGGGGCGTCTGACGGTGGCGGAAACATGGCCGGACGAGCGGACCGTCATCCACGCAGCGCTTGCGGCGGCGTCCGAGTTCGCGGTCGAGCCGATCGACGTCGCCATCCGCGGGCGCGGCGCCGAGCTCGGCCTTTCGCAACGCGCGAAGACCGTCGTTCGAGAGCACGATCCGGCGGAGGGCGGGAGAACGCGCGCCACCATCCGGCGTGACCGGTCGGGGCACCGTCTTGCGGTTAGCGGCGCGCCCGAGGAGGTGTTCGCCGCCTCCGCCTCGGTTCCGTCCGAGGCGGAGGCGTGGCTGGACGCGCAGACGCGAATCGGTCGCCGCACGATCGCCGTTGCGACGCGGACGCTTCCCGGCGGGGCGGCGGAGCTTCCGATCGACGAGCTGGAGCGCGAACTGGAGCTTCGCGGTCTCGTGGCGTTCGAGGACCGTCCGCGCCCGGGCGTCGGCGAAACGATCGCGGCGGCGGCCCGTGCCGGTATCCGGACGGTCATGGTGACGGGCGATCACCCGCTCACGGCTGCGCACATCGCGAACGACGTCGGGATTCGTGCCGTCGATGAACGGTCCGGCGACGAGCTCGACCAAATCTCCGACGAGGAGCTTCGCCGAACCGTGCAGGACGTCGCGGTGTTCGCCCGCTCGAGCCCCGAGGACAAGTACCGCATCGTGCAAGCGCTGCAGGCCGATCGTGAGGTGGTCGCGGTCACGGGCGACGGGATCAACGATGTCCTCGCGCTCCGGGCCGCCGACGTCGGCATCGCGATGGGCGGTCGCGGCACCGACGTCGCACGCGAGGCCGCCGCCGTCATCCTCGCCGACGACGACTACAACACCATCGCGGACGCGATCTTCGAGGGCCGGGTCCTCTTCGACAATCTCTCGAAGGGGATGCGGTTCTACCTTGCCGTCAAGGCCGCGCTGGTCGCGATCTTCCTGCTGCCGGTCCTCATCGGGATCCCGGTGCCGTTCCCGCCGATCCAGATCATTCTGCTCGAGCTGTTCATGGATCTCGCCGCGTCGGCCGCGTTCACCACCGAGCCGAGGGAGGGGAACATCTACACGCGCGGGCCGCGTGACCCCAAACGCGGCGTCTTCGATCGGGAGGCGATCGTCGACATCGCGGCGAAGGCTCTCGTCCTGTTCGTCGCCGTGATCGGCGTGTACGTCTACGCCCGCGGCCACACGGATTCGCAGGTTCAGGCGCAGACGTATGCGTTCGCGGCATGGATGGTCGCCAACGTCACGCTGGCGTTCGTCTCCCGCTCGGATCGAGACCCCCTCGCCACGATCGGGCCGTTCTCGAACCGAGTGATGGACGCATGGGGCGTCGTGGCCATCGCCTTCCTGCTGCTGGTCGTCTACGTGCCGAGTCTTCGAACGGCCGTCAAGGTGGCGTGGGTCAGCCCCGCCGCGCTCCTGGTAGTCGCCGGTGTGGCGATCGCCGTGGTGCTCACGCTGGAGGTCCGAAAGCTGATCCTTGCGCCACGCTCGGCGTGACCGAGGTTTCGAGGCGGCATCGTGGACGGCGCAATCTCATGCGTTTCGTCGCCCAACCGCCGGTGCCGTCCCGGCATGGCGCCGCATGCTCTCGGCGATCACCTGCACGAAGTTCGTTGTTGCGTCGAACGGAGCTGCGTGGCCGGCGCCTTCGATTCGAACGGTTCTCGCAGCGGGCATTGCGGACGCGAGCGACCCGGTCAGGCGGACCATGAAGTCGGGGCTCCGCGCACCGTAGGTGCACACGACGGGAACCTCGACGGTCGCGAGATCGGCGGGGGATGGATAGCTATCCGATCCTGGCGAACGTCACGATTTGCGAGACCGTCGGAACGTGACGGGCGAACCGCCACGGGAACTCATGCGCGATCACTACCTGCACGAGATCCGGACGACGTACCGCGAGGTCGACGGCGATCGCCGCCCCGGCGCTCGTTCCGACCACCACGGTGGGCGGGGTTCGCAGGGAGTCGAGGATCGCTGCCGCGGAGGATCGGCGTGCCCTCCCCCACCTGCTGGCAATACAGGTCGCATCCGTCCGACGTCAGCAGCCCGTCGTCGCAGTCCCCCCGTCGGTAACGGAATGCGCCACGAGCGTCCGCCAACCGGTCATCTGAGCCTGACCGCGGTGCCGGAGGCGCTGATCATCAACATATTGGATCCGACGGACTCGTAATCGATGTCGACGCCGATCACGGCGTCGGCGCCGAGCTGCCCGGCTTGCGTCTCGAGTTCGACGAGCGAATCGCTCACGC
>JBKOWM010000096.1:0-8456 GCA_046724395.1 Actinomycetota bacterium | reverse complement strand
GAGGACGGCTAGGACGGCCAGAACGACGACACCCCAGACGGTGAGCGTTCGTGCCCAGTCGACATCCATCTAGTGAACGTTAGATCAAGGCGGCTCATTCACGGCCGCGTGACGCCGGTCACCTTTCCCGTACATGTTGCGCTTCGAAGCAGGGGTGCCGTTTCGAATCTCCCTCCTAACCCATCACGTGGAGGACCGCTTCCTCCCCCTCAAACAGACGGCCCGCCACCCTCGAGATCCGCGGATAACGCTCCTTGTGCGTAGACGGAGCGCCGTGGGCGGGCCTGCGTCCGAGCCAAAGTGCCTGCCGCAACTGCTGTCTCAGATAACTGGCGACCAGCTCTTGCGGTGCTGAGCGCGACTCGCGAGCGCGTTCTAGGCTCCGCCCGAAAGGCATGGTCGGGTCGGCGGGCAGGACTGTCCGGCTCTGGTGAGGGCGCCGCGGTCGCAGACCCACCGAACACGAACGCCCAGCCGCCAGCCTCCTCGATTACAGCCGCGACGTCCCCGTCGAGGCCCGGCATCGAGAGATGTTGCGTTTGGATTTGGCTGGGGAACCACGGTGTTCGCCGCCAGGTCAGCTGGTCATGCGGCGCACGTCGAGATCGGCCCTACGCGATTCCGCCTCCAGCGCTTCCTATCAGGGTGTGGGGTCGAGCACACGCTTGAGCGTGGAGACGAGCCGCGACCGAGAGCAGGAGGTGGAGCGCCTGTACCGGACGGAGGGTGGCAAGCTCTGGCGCGCCGTGATGGCGTATTGCGGCGATCCTGAGGTCGCCAGCGACGCGGTATCAGAGGCCTTCGCACAGGTCCTTGCTCGAGGGGCCGCGGTCCGCGACCCGCGGTCGTGGCTTTGGCGAAGCACGTTTCGGATCGCCGCTGGCGAGCTGAAGAAAGGGCGGCGAGCGATCGATTACCTCAGCGACTTGACGTACGAGATGCCCGAGCCGATCTCCGATGTGTTGCGGGCGCTCAGGGCGCTCTCGCGCAAGCAGCGAGCTGCGGTGATCCTCCGCGACTACGCGGACCTTCCCACCAACGATGTGGCGCGGATCTTGGGGGTCGCCCAGGCGACCGTGCGAGTGCACGTAAGCCAGGGCCGTCGACGCCTCCGCCGCCTGCTGGAGGAGCGCGATGCCTAGCAAGGTCGAACGCCTGCATGTCATCGACGAGCTCGCCACGCCGGACCTCTGGCCTGACATCCGGAAAAGAGAACCGGGCGGCGAGCCGGAGGGGCCCGGTCCACTGCCACCCGCCCGCCGTCTGCTCGCGGCGATCGTGGCGCTCGGCGTGGCGGCTGCGGGCACCCTGGTTGTCATCCGTGCCTTCACCGGTGACGAACCTAACCGTCCGCTGACGGCCCCGGGTGCTGGGCGCATCGTCTTCTCGGGTGGCGGCGGGGACGCGCAGATGGACCTGTTCTCGATGCACCCGGACGGGTCGGATGTTCGCCAGCTCACGGACACGCCGGCGAGCGAAGAGCAGCCGGCCCCGTCGCCGGACGGCTCAAGGCTCGCGTTCGCGCTCCGTGAGCCCGGCGATCCCACGTCCTATGTGATCGGCGTGATGGATGCCGATGGGGCGAACAGAGGAGAGATCTCGGGCACCAGGCTGGACCCCCGCAATCCTGTAGGCGACCCGGCGTGGTCGCCCGACGGATCCGAGATCGCCTTCGCCGCATACGGCGATGGTGGCGGAATCTACGTCGCCGGTGTCGACGGAGGTCATCCGAGGCGACTCACGTCTGCCGGCCCGCCGACGATTCACATCGATGAGGAGCCGGTGTGGTCCCCGAACGGTGATGCGATCGCCTTCATCCGATGGATCATCGGTGACTCGGACGAGCCGCCTGCCTACGAGATCCTGAAAGTCGCCCCGAGCGGCGACGCGACTTTGATCGCTCGGTTCCCGGCGCCAACGCAGGGAAGCCCCGATGACAACGGCGAGGTTCGAGGGCTCAGCTGGTCACCGGATGGATTGCAGCTCGCATTCGCGACGGAGGGGGCCATCTTCACGATCGACGCGGATGGCGGCCAGCCCAGAGAGCTCGTCTCCTGCGAGGCTCTTGGATGCGACAGCGAAACCGACGTCTTCACGGACTCCACCACCTGGTCCATCGACGGTCGGCGGATCGCATTCACTGCCTGGGTGAACGTTCCCAGCGCAAGGGCCGATCCGCCCCTCATCTACGTCGCGACGGTTAGTGAAGATCCGGCGACCGCGACCTCGACAGGCGTGGGGGGGCTATTCCCTGCCTGGCTGCCTGTACCTGCTGAGCCCTCCTCGCCTCCCCCCTCGCCCGAGAGTCCCCTCGTATCGGACGTGAGGCTCCCGGGCGGACTCGCGGCAAGCAGGATTGGTATCGGTGCGGGCGAGGTCTGGGCCCTTGCGTCGACGGGCGAAACCGGCTCCGACGCCCTGGTCAGAATCGAGCCGGAGACGGGCCAGGCTCTCGCTTCGACGCCGCTCGACCCCGATCCTTGGTACGTGGCGGCCGGCGGCGAAGCGGTCTGGGTCGGGTTTCCACGATCCGGCGTGATCCAGCAGGTCGACGCCACCACGAACGAGGTGACCGGGCGAGTCGCGCTACCGGGAGACGGGGTGAGCGCCATCGCGGCGAACGATGAGGCGGTCTGGGTCGAAGTCTTCCAAGACCGATCCGACCAGGGCCAGCAGAACCTGGCCTCGCTCGTACGGGTCGACCCGCAGACGAGTGAGGTCGTGGCGACGATCCCGCTCGAAGGCCTTTCGGGGTACGACGACGAGATCGCCATCGGAGCAGGAGCGGTGTGGGTGGCCGGCGTGAACCTCACCGGACCAAGCGAGGAACGGGGAGCCGACCTTCTGCGCATCGACCCCGTCGCGAATTCGCTCAGCGCGGTGTTTCCGGTCTCGGCGTTCAGCGTTGCAGCGGGGGCAGACGCGGTGTGGGTGACCGCTCCGGCCGACGGAGTCAACGACTCTCTCCACAAGCCGGAGGCCTGGGTGGCGCGGGAGATCGACGCGACGACCAACGCGATGTCGGCGCCGATCGCGCTGCCCGGGAACGTGTCCGCGGTTCTTGCCGTGACGGCGGAAGGGGTCTGGTTCTCCGGATACGACGTCGATGGACTCATCCATCCCGTTAGGCTCCAAGACGGAACGTTCCGTTCCTCGGTGCCTCCCATCGACTCCATGTACACGGACATTGCGTTCGACGAGGGTACGGGCGCGATCTGGATAGCAGCGACCGACGGGCTGAAGCGCGTCGACATCGGCTGAACGGCCGCTTCGACCGTCGTCAAATCAGCTGGGACTCGTCGCGGGGACGGATTCGAACCTGTGGCCTCTGCGTAATGAGGGCACGGATCATTTCATGTCCTACCGACCCGGATCCTGCCCGGCACCCCCGACCGACGCGATCGGCGGATTTCGCTCCGCGTAAGAGTTGGTCGCCGACGCGGAGGGGGTACGCCGACGCGGAGGGGGGTACGAGGGCGCTAGCGGGCTCCACCGGCCTGCCGACCTGACGGAACGCCGCGTGGCGCAGCAGCCGCCTGACGTCCTCTCGAGGTACCGAATCTCAGCCGGCACGCGAGGTTCCACGAAGACCGCATCTGGCTCATGGAGCCGCTCGGCGAGGGGTGATGTCCGGCGTACGAGTGGAGCGAGCTGCCCCTCAACGACGGCGCGGATCTCGGCGCCGCGATCCCGAACTCCACTCGGCCTCGGAAGCGGAGCACGCCCCGCTCGTCTGCCTCACCGACGCCTACGAAGTGTGCTCGCGGCCTAGCGCGTACGTGGGATGCGAGGAGGGCACGTCGGAGATGTGACAGCACGACCTTCGAATGGCCAGGTTGCGCCCGTGTGGCGGCTCAGGGGACGTGCGAACATGCCGCCCATGGCGACCGACACCGGCGTCGCGGTGGACCGCCGGAGCGCTCACCGGGCACTGGCGCGCATCCTGCTTGGCGTGTTCCTCCTGGGGATCGTCGCCAACGTCGTCATCGCGGTGCTGGACGCGAGCCTCACGGGCAGACGCGTGTTTTCCGAGGGACCGCTGAGCGACCTTGGCTTCGTGCTCGCCTTCGGAACATTCCCGATCATTGGGTACGTCCTTGCCACTCGTCGCCCGGACAACTCACTCGGCTGGCTCATGCTCGCCATGGGTGTCGTCATGGGACTGCCGAACCTCGCGTACGGGACCTACGCGATCCACGGAGGTCCGGGTGGCCGTGACCTCGGGCGCATCCTCATCGCGATCGACGAACCCACGTGGGTGCCGATCGTCGTCATTCCCGCGACGTTCCTGATCCTGCTGTTTCCCGACGGCCACCTGCCGTCGTCGCGGTGGCGCTGGTTCGCGAGGGTGATCGGCGTCGGATACGCGCTGATCTTCCTCGCGATCCTGCTAGGGCCAGGTCCGTTCGAGAACAGCCCGATCCCCAACCTCCAGAACCCGCTGGGGATCGAATGGCTCCGACCGATCCTGAACGGCGCACTGGTCCTGCTCATCCTGATCCCGATCGGCGCGATCGGTTCGCTCGTGAGCCTGATGCTGCGGTTTCGTCGATCCTCCGACATCGAACGGCTCCAACTGCGCTGGCTCTTGACGGCCGCCTCGATCGTGGCCGTCTTGTACTCGGCCGTACTACTGCTGTCGATCTCCGTGCCCACGTGGAGCGGCCCGGAGAACCCAGCGTGGCTCACGGTCTTTCAGAACGTTGCCATCCTGTCGTTCGCGCTCATCCCGATCGCGATCGGCGTCGCGGTGCTTCGGTATCGCCTGTTCGAGATCGACGTCGTGGTGAACCGGGCCCTTCTGTTCAGCGCGCTCGCCTTGTTCGTCACGGTCGTGTACGTGGCGATCGTCGTGGGCGCCGGCGCCATCGTCGGCAGCCGCGCCAGCCCTGTGCTGTCGGCTGTCGCCGCGGCGATTGTGGCGCTCGCGTTCCAGCCCGTCCGTCGGCGAGCGCAGCACGTGGCCGACCGGGTGGTCTACGGCAAGCGGGCCACGCCCTACGAGGTCCTGTCCGAGTTCTCCGATCGCCTTGGGACCGTGTACGCGAACGAAGACCTGCTGCCGCGGATGGCGCGAGCCCTCGCGGGCGGCGCAGGGGCCGCCCGAACCGACGTATGGATCCGCGTCGGCGAGGAGCTTCGGCCGGCGGCCACGTGGCCCGAGGAGGCACCCCCGGCGGTCGACGCCGTCTCTGTCGACGAGGCGGAGGCGTCATCGGCGCGTTTCC
This sequence comes from Actinomycetota bacterium, assembly GCA_046724395.1. Classification (GTDB taxonomy): domain Bacteria; phylum Actinomycetota; class UBA4738; order UBA4738; family HRBIN12; genus DATAEU01. The sequence continues at coordinate 3,228 of JBKOWM010000096.1, read as the reverse complement.
TGCGCGTGCCAGTCCGGCATCAGGGCGAGCTCCTAGGGGCGCTCTCGATCGAGAAGCGGCCGGGCGACAACATCCAACCGACGGAGGAAAAGCTCGTGCGCGACCTGGCCGCCCAGGCCGGCCTGGTCATGCGAAACGCGGCGCTGACCGAGCAGCTGCTGGAGCACATCGAGCAGCTCCGGGCGTCCCGCCAGCGCCTGGTGCACGCCCAGGATGAGGAGCGGCGGCGGATCGAGCGCAACTTGCACGACGGTGCGCAGCAACAGCTCGTGGCCCTCTCGGTCAAGATTCGTCTGATCGAGGGCCTGATCCAACGCGACGTCGCGAAGGCTCGCGAGCTGCTGGCCGGCCTCACCGCAGATGCCGGGGACGCGATCGAGACGCTTCGCGACCTGGCGCGCGGGATCTATCCGCCGCTGCTCGCCGATCGAGGGTTGGTGGCGGCGCTTGAGGCGCAGGTGCGCAAGGCCGCGATCCCCGCCGAGGTCGTCGCTGACCGCATAGCGCGGTACCCGCAGGAAGTCGAGGCGACGGTCTACTTCTGCGCGCTCGAAGCGCTCAACAACGCGGCCAAGCACTCAGGTGCTAGCCGGGCACGGGTGCGCTTGGCGCACGAGGACGGCGTCATCGCGTTCGCCATCACAGACGACGGCGCCGGGTTCGACGCGGCCGAGAAGCGAGACGGGACAGGTCTACGCGGCATGACTGATCGCGTGGATGCCGTCGGCGGGACGTTGGACATCCGATCCGGGCCGGGAGTGGGAACGACGGTCAGCGGCCGGGTCCCGATCTAGATGGTATCCCATGCCGTTTCTATCGGCGGCCGACGAGAAGGCAAGGGCGACCCTGAAGCTGACGACCACCACGCAGGTCTCCGTTGACGGGGTGATGCAGGGGCCCGGCGGGCCGGACGAGGACGAGCGCGGCGTATTCGAGCTCGGCGGATGGGCTCCCGAGGACGGACACGCCAGGGACACCGAGGTGTTAGATCGTTGCCGCGACGGCTGACCGAGGAAGGCGCGGCCTCGGTCGACGAAGCACAAGGCTCGGAACCCGTCGCACTTGGGCTCGAAGGCCAGCCGTCCCCGAGCGGCAGCGGGCCGAGGGTCGCCAGCATCGGCTGAAGCGATCGAGGCGGATCGACGACGGAGCCAAGCACCTCTCCAATTTGGCCGACACCACGTTTTTAGAGAGCACCCCAACAACGAACGCTCGCGCCGGCGAACTCGTCCAGGAACAGGACGCCGTGGTTGCCCGAGTGTGCGGCTATGTCCATCGAAGGAGGCCTCGCCTCGTGAGTTGATCCCGCAACGCGAGTGCGGCCTGCGTGTCTTTCCGACTGAAGGCGAGCCTCGTCCGGTCGAAGAGGTCTCTCCGCTCGGCATTCCCCCATTCCCAAATCAAGACGCGGTGGGCGGGAACGTGGTGGAGCCGCGCGAAGGGCGCGTGATCAAGAGTGACGGCGTATCGGTGAGCCCGGGACGCCTCGCCTACCCGGATGATGGCGTCAAGATCGAGAGTCGCCGCGTACGCGAGGTTCACATACGGCACCCAGTGAAGCCGACGATCTGTGACCATCATGTAGGTCCAACCGGCACCGCCTGAGTCGATGCTGCCGCATTCGGTGATGTCCTCGCATCGCCCCGTTGCGATGACCGTCTCATCCGCATCCAGGCGTTCCCGGATCGCAGCATCGCATCTGCCGAGACGATCTGTAAGGGTGGCCACGTCCCGTCAGGGTACTCCCGCCCTCGTGCAACAGGATTCGGCTATGTCCCCCGAGGCGCCCAGCGGCAGAGAGCGACAGTCGCTTCGCCCGGCTTCGAGAGATCGTCGTCGACGCGGTGCGCGCCGAGCGCTTGAACTCGTCGGGAGTCATCGTCGTGGGCATGGACTCCTCGGAGCCGGACCTCGATGACGGACACATCGGCCGGGAGCGAAACATCATCACAGACGCAGGAGACCTTCTGGCGGAACTTTCCATGCTTGACGTGGATGTGGTCCTCGCGGGACATAAACACGTGCCGTTCTTCTGGGGCCTGAACGGTATTCTGATCTGCAATTCGAGTACAGCTAGGACGAAGAGAGTACGGGGACGCACACCGGCCTCGTGGAATGAGCTTCAGGTCGACGCGTCGACCATCAAGGTGTTCTTGAACTACCCCGACGGTCGACGTGAACTCTCTGTGGTCTTCAGTCGTAAGACGCGAACGACGATTCGTGAAGCCTTCGTCATGACCGAGGAGTTCCTAGCGTCGAACCATCTGCTCCGTGCGATCGAGTAGGACCGTCGCAGAGTCGAGGAGGCATTCCTTGCCTGAGAACCTCGTCACAGGTTGGCAAAGTCGACACCGACTTGGACCATCTGGTTCGTGAATCCCCATTCGTTGTCGTACCAACTCATGACCTTCGCAAGGTTCCCGCCGACAACCCGAGTGAGGTCGAGCTGCACGATCGACGCCCGAGGATCGCGGATGATATCGCTGGAAACGAGCGGATCCTCAGTTACTCCTAATACACCCGAGTACCGCGACCCGCCTGCCTCGTCTCGAAACGCCTCGTTGACGTTCTGCACGTTGGTGTCCTGAGTCAGAAGAGTAACGACATCGGAGATCGATGCATCCACGACTGGCGCGCGAACCGCAACTCCATCGAACGCACCCTTCACGGAGGGATACGCATTAGCCGTTGCGTGTGCGGCGCCGGTACTCGAGGGAACCAGGTTCTGAGCGGCGGCGCGGCCGCGGCGCATGTCGCCACGACCTCCGGGCGCGTCCACGAGCGCCTGAGTTGCGGTGTAACCGTGCACTGTCGTCATCAACGCCTTCTGGATCCCAAAGTGGCGGTCAAGGATCTCCACGATCGGTGTGACGTTGTTGGTCGTGCAACTTGCGCACGAGATAATCGCGCTGTCGCCGTCGGGCGCGTTTACGCCGCGAACGACGGTCGGGATGTCGGGACTCTTCGTCGGACCGGACAGAACGACGCGCTGCGCCCCTCCCTTGAGATGCCGCTCCGCCTCCTCCCGCTCGGTGAACCGTCCGGTGCACTCGAAGACGAGATCGATTCCAAGATCGCCCCATGGCAGTGCGTCGGGATTCCGTTGACTGAGATAGGCGAGGGAACAGCCATCCACGACCAAAGCACCGTCATTGATTTCGACGTCCTTGTCGTAGCGGCCATACACCGTGTCGTACTTCAACAGATACGCCATGTTCTCGAGCGAGC
>JBKOWM010000024.1:0-34489 GCA_046724395.1 Actinomycetota bacterium | reverse complement strand
AGGCGCGTCTGCTGGCCTGCGATCGATGCCGGGATCCTGAGCCTGTGGACGAGCCAGGTCGTTGTGGATGCGAATCCGTCGTTGGCGTATGTCTGCCGGATCGAAGCGCGTTCACGAACGCGCCAATCTCGAACGTCCGTTCGGTGGACTGTGACATCCGTCACAGCCGCGAGAATTCGACCGAACCCGACCGAACGGCGTCGCCGCGCCGCGTGTCGGCCCACCGCGCCACCGCGCCGCCTTCGCCGCACCGCCTTCGGCGCCCGCACCGCCTTCGGTCGGCCGCCCGCGCCTCCCCGTACACTCGGTCGCATGTCCTCGAAGGGATCCGTCCTCGTCGCCATGTCCGGGGGCGTCGACTCGTCGGTAGCCGCCTGCCTACTGAAGGAACGGGGCTATGACGTGGTCGGCTCGCACATGAAGATCGTTCAGCCCGCCGACGGCGTCGATCACGGCTGCTGCGGCCCCACCGCTCGGATGGACGCACAGGCCGTAGGCGCCATCGGCGGGTTCGACGTCGAGGTCGTGGACCTCACCGAGGCGTTCGAGGCGACCGTCCTTGCCGATTTCTATTCCGAGCACGAGGCCGGCCGGACGCCGAACCCTTGCGCCCGCTGCAATGAGCACATCAAGTTCGGCGCGTTTCTCGCCCGCGCGGACCGGCTCGGGATCGATTTCGTCGCGACCGGGCATTACGTGCGGACCCGACGCGACCACGATGGCTCGTGGCGTCTGCTTCGCGCAGCCGACGTGGCGAAGGACCAGTCGTACATGTTGCATACGCTCGGACAGCGCGAGCTCGCCCAGTCGCTGTTCCCCGTGGGAGCGATGACGAAGGCCGACACACGCCGCCACGCGGAGCGGCTCGGCCTGCCCGTCGCCGGAAAGCGTGACTCGCAGGAGGTCTGCTTCGTCCCCGGAGCCGATCACGCTGCGTTTCTCGAGGCACACGCCCCCGGCCTGGTCCGCCGCGGCGACGTCCTCGACGCCGACGGCAACGTTCTCGCGCGGCACGGTGGCGCCCACAGGTTCACGATCGGGCAGCGACGCGGGCTCGGCCTGTCGACGCCTGACCGGATGTACGTCCTCGACGTCGATTCCGCCTCGAACCGGGTCGTCGTGGGGCCGGCGGAGCTGCTCGCACGACGGGGGCTGCGCGCCGACCGCGTCCGGTGGGTCGCTAGACGGCCGCCGGCCCAGGGGCGATTCGAGGCGGACGTCCGTCTCCGGTACCGCGGTGAAGCGGTACCCGCCGTCGTTCGGACGGACGGCGCAGACCTCGACGTCGAGTTCCGGACCCCGCAGCGCGGGGTGGCGCCGGGGCAAAGCGTCGTCGTGTATCGCGGGGAGGAGGTCCTCGGGGGAGCACGGATCGTCGCCTCGTTGCGCTGACACATACCGGTCCGTCTACCGCGGCCGATATCATCGGCCCCTCGGTGTCCGCGAGGTCGAACGGCACGAGTCGCACACGAGACGGAGAGGCCGCACGGTCGTGAAGCTCCTCAGGCGCAAGCTCCGGACGTTCGACATCCAAGTGCAGGACTTGGTCTTGCACATCAGCGCGACCACGGACTTCAACGAGGAATCGCGCGCGGCCGCGCTGTCGTTCTGGGAACAGCTTCAGGCCTACACGCTACGAAACCCGATGGTTCGAACCAGCAAGCGGCCGATCGAAGTTCCCGACGACGCGCCCACGATCGTGCGCGAGATGGTGCTGGCCTCGCGGACGGCCGGGGTCGGTCCGATGTACTCCTTCCGTGGCGCCGTCACCGACCACGTGGGGAGGTTCCTGACGCGGTCGGCTCGTGACGTGACCGTCGCGTGTGGGGGCGATTACTTCATCGCCGCGAAGAAGCGACAGAAGCTCACCGTGTTCCGCGGGTTGAGCGCCGACAGCCTCGCGCTCGTCGTTCCGCCCAGTTCGGACGGTCTCGGCATCTCGACGTCGGCCGGGCGTGGCCGCGTCGCGATCGACGGGCTCGTGGTCGTGGCCCGGTCGTGCATGCTCGCCGAGGCCGCGGCCGCGGGTGTGGAGGCGATCCTGCCGAAGGAGCACGGCTTCCGCGCTGCACTCGCGTATCTCAAGAAGGTGCCGGGCGTGCTCGGCGGCGTCGTCATCGCGGGCGATGCCATCGGCGTGGCGGGCGGCGTGGAGCTCGCCGCGTAGCCGATGGCGGGCCGGGGGGAAGCGATGGCCGTCGAGGAGCGAGACCGCGCCGACGCCAAGGTGCGCGTCGAGGAATTGCGAGAACAGATCAACGAGCACTCGTACCGGTATCACGTCCTGGACGACCCTGTCGTGTCGGACGCGGAGTACGACGAGCTGATGCAGGAGCTCGTCGGGCTCGAGGAGCGGTTCCCGGAGCTCGTCACGGCCGACAGCCCGACCCAGCGCGTCGGGATGACGCCCGCCGACCTCTTCGCCCCCGTCGAGCACCGTGCGCCGATGCTCTCGCTCGACAACGCGTTCGCCGAAGACGAGCTCCGCGCCTGGGCGGCGCGGGTCGAGCGACAGGTCGGCACCGGCGTCACATACTCATGCGAGCTGAAGATCGACGGTGTCGCCGTCGCCCTCACCTACGAGGACGGCGTCCTCGTCCAGGGGGCGACGCGCGGCGATGGGCGCACGGGCGAGGACATTACCGGGAACGTGCGCACCGTTCGGTCCGTGCCGCAGCGGCTGCGGACCAAGGAGCCGCCGCGCCTGCTCGAGGTGCGCGGGGAGATCTACTTCCCGACGAAGGCATTCGAGCGGCTGAACGAGCATCTGCTCGAACAGGGTGTGCGCCCTTTCGCGAACCCTCGCAACGGCGCCGCCGGGTCGCTTCGACAAAAAGACCCGAAGATCACCGCCTCGAGGCCGCTGTCACTTTGGTGCCACAGCTTCGGGTACGCCGAGGGCATCAGGTTCGATTCCCACTCGGGGTTCTTGGCGTGGTGCCGGGACGTCGGGCTTCCGGTCGCGCCTACCAGCGAGGTCCGCGAGAACGTGGACGGCGTGCTCTCGTTCGTCCAGCAGTGGGGCGAGCATCGCCACGCGGTGGACTGGGAGATCGACGGCGTCGTGGTCAAGGTCGACAGCCGGCAGCTGCAAGAGGAACTCGGCCAGACGAGTCACGCACCGCGCTGGGCGGTCGCGTACAAGTTCCCTCCCGAGGAGCGAACCACGCTACTTCGCAAGATCGACGTCCACGTCGGCCGGACGGGCAAGGTGACGCCGTTCGCGTGGCTGGAGCCCGTGTACGTGGGGGGCGTCACGGTCACCACCGCGACGCTCCACAACCTCGACGAGGTGCACCGCAAGGACGTCCGCAACGGGGACACCGTGATAGTCAGGCGGGCCGGCGACGTCATTCCCGAGGTCGTGGGCCCGGTGCTGCCCAGACGCAAGCCCGGCGCCCGTCGATGGAAGATGCCCTCGACGTGCCCCGCGTGCCGCACCCCGCTCGTGCGTCCCGAGGGTGAGGCCGACTACCGTTGTCCCAACAAACGTGGGTGCCCGATGCAGCAGGAGGAGTGGCTGTTCGCGTTCGCCTCACGCGGCGCAATGGACGTGGAGGGCCTCGGGTACAAGACCGGCATGCTCCTTCGCGACCGCGATCTCATCGCCGACCCCGGCGACATCTACGCGCTCACCGCAGAGCAACTCGCCGAGCTTCCGGGGTTCAAGGAGAAGTCGATCTCGAACCTCCTCTCCTCGATCGAGGCCTCGAAGGACCGGCCGATCTGGCGCCTGCTCGTCGGCTTGAACATCCGTCACGTCGGCGAGCACGTTGCGCAGGTGCTCGCGCGGGCGTTCGGCTCGCTCGATGCCATCGCCGCGGCGAGGGAGGAGGACATCGACGACGTCGAAGAGGTCGGCCCGGAGATCGCGAAGAGTGTGTTCGAATGGTTCCACGACGAGCAGAACCTTCAGCTCGTCGAAAAGCTGCGATCGGCTGGCGTCCGGATGGCGGACGCCATCACGGCCGCGCCGGCGGATGGCATGCTCGCGGGCAAGACCATCGTCCTGACGGGCGGTCTCGAGACCCTCTCGCGCGACGATGCGACGCGAATCGCACAGGAGGCCGGGGCGCGCGTCGCCTCCAGTGTGTCCAAGAAGACCGACTTCGTCGTCGTCGGAGCGAACGCCGGAAGCAAGGCCGCGCGGGCCGAGCAGCTCGGCGTCGAGACGGTCGACGAGGCGGAGTTCCTCGCCCGTGTGGGACGACCGACCGCCGCCTCGGGTCGATGACGACCCGGCGCCGACGATGACGTACTCCATCGTCGCGCGCGACCGCGAGACCGGAGAGCTCGGCGTGGCGGTGCAGTCGCACTGGTTTGCCGCGGGCGATCTCGTCATGTGGGCCGAGCCGAGCGTCGGGGCCGTCGCCACGCAGTCGCTCGTCGAGGTGTCCCACGGCCCAGAGGGACTCCGGCTCATGCGCGAGGGAAAGACCGCGCCCCAGGCCCTCGCGGAGCGCGTCGCCGGCGACGAGGGGGAGAGCGTGCGGCAGATCGCGATGGTCGACGCCGTCGGCCGCGTCGCCGTTCACACCGGCGCGAAGTGCATCGCGGAGGCCGGACATCGGATCGGGGACGGCTACACCTGCCAGGCGAACATGATGATGAACGACACCGTCTGGGATGCCATGGCGGAGGCATTCGAGAGGAGCGACGCCGACCTCGCTCATCGACTCCTCGAAGCGCTCGACGCGGCGGAGGCTGAGGGCGGCGACGTCCGTGGCAGGCGGGCCGCGGGCATCCTCGTCGTCCGCGCGGAGCCCCGCGAACGATCGTGGGAGAACGTCCTCGTGAACATGCGCGTCGACGACCATCCGACGCCGCTTCCGGAGCTCCGCCGGCTCGTCGACCTCAAGGTCGCCTACGACCGCTTGGACTCCGCCGAGAAGCTCGAGCTTGGCGGCGACCTCGAGGGTGCCTTCGCCGAGCAGCGGGCGTCGCTCGCGGAGTTCCCCGACAACGCGGAGTTCGCTTTCTGGACGGCAACCTCGCTCGCCGCTCACGGGCGCGTCGACGAGGCACGCCGGATCATGCGGATCGCGCTCGATCAGCACCGCGGGTGGGACGTCTTGCTTCGACGTTTGGTGCGCGACGGATACCTCGACCTGCCGCGGGAGGCCATCGAGGCCCTGCTCCCCGAGCTGGGCGGCCAGCCGGTCCTCGAACCGGAGTAGGCCGTTCGTTTAGGCCCGGCCGGCGTCTGCCGATGCCTGTTAGCGCCTGGTGACCCGAGGGGGCGGGCGTTCGATGCAGGGCGAGAGCCGAGAGCAGCGCGTTGCCGCGCTGTTGCGACAGGTCTGGCTCGGCCTGTCGGCTTATCGACTGTATCCGGGCGCCACGGATCGACAGGGATTTACCGACGCGTCGGAGCGTATCGCGACCGCGGCGCAGCTGGCTCTTGGGGACGGCGTCGTGGACGTGGAGGTCCACGGCGAGACGCTCTGGCTCGATGAACGGCCGCTGCCGTCCGAGGACGCGGTCGGTCGCCTGGCGCTCGCGTGCTTCGAGCGCCGCGTCGAGCGTTTCGTCCTGCGTGAGGTTCCGACGCCGGCCGAGCTGGCTCACCTGTTCGATGTTCTCTCGCTGCCGCTCGGCGAGCTGCGCGATCCGGGCGCGGCCGAGGACCGTCTGCAGGCGACCGGCGTCACCTCGATCGAGCTGCTGCGGATCGGTCCCGGACCCGTGACCGGCGCCGATCACGTATCCGAAGACCTCGGCCAGCCGACGGTCGCCGAGATCCCCGCGGGGGATGTGCTCGCCTCGGAGCTCATGGTCGAAGACCTCGGTGGCGACGCCGATCAACAGGCCGAGACGATCCTCGCCCGACTGCGTTCCGTCTCCGAGCAGCTGAACGTCGAGCCGGCCCGCAGTATCGAGCTGCATTCGGCCTTCCACGAGGCGATCGGACGGTTTCCGGCCGAGGTCCGTCGCTCCCTCGTCACGCTGCTCGTCGAGCGCGTCGCCGAGGATCCACTCGCGCAGCGACTGATCGGGGCGATGAGCAACGCCGAGCTGACGCGCGCGCTCGTCGACCTGGGGCGGGACGGCCGCCGAGATCCCATCGAGCTCGCGCGCCGGCTCGCGGCCAACGGCGTCCGCCACCTCGACATCGTGGACCTCACGTCCGCACTCGAGGCCGGACACGAGGAGGCCGGCACGATCGTCGCCGGTCTCGAGCGCCTCGGAATCGACCTGTCCGGGCCGCGGATCTCCGGGTCGGTGACGGACGTGTTGGCCGAGTACCTCTCGGCGACCGGCGCCGAGGACATGCGGTCGGTCAGGCGAGCGCTCGGCGACGCCGAGGACCAACAGGCCTCGCTGCTGGCGTTCGCGGACTACCTCGCGCTCGAGCCCGACCTCGAGCGGACGGGGGAGGTGCTCGATGCGTGGGCGACGGCGGTCGGCCACTCCCTTCGCGATCGCGATGGGTCCAGGGTCGGCGTCCTCGTGGATGCCGCTCGCCGACCACTCGCCAACGCCGGGACGGATCGGTCCGCGCTCTTCGAGACGTCGGCGCGACATGCGCTGGGCGTCGACCTGCTTCTGGAGCTCGCGCCGCCGCCCGAGGAAGGCGAATCGTCGCCGCTGCCCGGCCTGCTGGCGCCGTTCGGGGACCTCGGCGTGGACGTTCTTCTTGACGCGCTGGCCGACGCGGAGGATCGCGATCGCCGTGCGTTGTTGTTGGCCGTGCTCAGGCAGGCCGCGAGCGGGCACGTCGGACCCGTTGCCGCTCGACTGGAAGACCCCCGTTGGTACGTCGTTCGAAACGCCGTCACGTTGCTGGGTTCCGCCGGCGGCCCGGAGGTGCTCGATCGCCTCGCTCAGGTTGCCCGCCAAGGGACGCCGGCCGTGCGGCGCGAGGCTACGAGGTCCCTCGTGCTTGCGGGCGGCCCTGCCGCCGCGCCCTACCTCGTCGATCTGGCCGTGAACGGCGGAGACGAGATCGATCGGCTCGCGATCCTTGCGCTCGCGGCACTCACCGGCCCGGAGGCCGCCTCGGCGCTCGCCGAGATCGCACGGACGTCGTCGTCGCGGTCGCTGCGCCAGGAGGCCGTCGAGGTGCTCGCGGGGCGACCGGAGGCCGACGCGCTCCTCGAGGAGCTGGCGTCGGGCTCGATCAGGCCGAGGCTGCCGCGGGCGCTGCGCCGACACGCAAGGCGATTGCTTCGGGAGCGCCGGGGGGAGCCCTCGTGAGCGTGCGGGCGCCGGCCGACGCCGAGATCCGCGTGACACGCGGACTTCTGCGGACGCTATCGTCCGCCCGGCAGTTCTACGCGCTCTACCCGGGCGGTCACCCGCGCCGGCGTGAGGCGGCGCAAGAGCTGCGCGACGCTGCTCGCGAGCTTCGTGAGGCGCGCGGCGGCGCGGTCGTCCTCTTCGTCTCCGACCGCAACTTCTACCTGGGGCCGATGCTCCTCGCGTGGGAGTCGCTCACGCACCACCGCCTGGCGGCATCGCTCGAGGAGGCGGGGGTGCAGTCGATCGAGTTCCTCGACGGCGTCGACGAGACCGAGGCGGACGCGCTGATGCGACTGGTCGCCGGAGACGCGTCGGCGCGCGAGGAGCTCATGGCGATCTCCATCAACCGTGCTGGGTCGAACGCGCCGGCGACGGTTCATGGCGGATTCAACGAGCTGCTCCAGAACTACGCGAGCGGTCTCGAGCTCCTTCGGCAAACGGCCGCGCGTCTGCTCGCCGGCCGTCCCGCCGATCTCGACGCCACGGTCCGGCTGACCGAGCACCTGGCCGACCTCATCGCCGACGATCCGGCTCAGGCGCTCCTGCTCACGACGGTGAAGTCATACGACGAGTACACGTACCACCACATGGTGAACGTCTGCATCCTCACGCTCGCGCTGGCCGAGGCGATCGGCCTGCCGCGCGAGCGGGCGATCGCTCTGGGGATCGGCGGGCTGCTGCACGACGTGGGCAAGGTGAAGGTCCCCCAGGAAGTGCTCCAGCACGACGGCGCCCTCGACGAGGAGCAGTGGCGGGAGATCCGACGGCACCCGATCGACGGCGCGGGCCTGATCCTGGTGACGACGCGCGATCCATTGCACCCGGCCGTCTCGGTGGTGCTCGAGCACCACGCCGCCTACGACGGGTCCGGATATCCGTCGCTGTCCGGGCATCGCTCGCCGTCGATCCCGGCGCGCCTCGTCGCCGTCGCCGACAGCTTCGACGCGCTGACGAGCAAGCGCTCGTATCGCAAGCCCGAGGAGCGGCGGCAGGCGCTCAGCCTGCTCCAGGCCGGCGCAGGGCGCTCGTACGACCCGAGGGTCGTCCGGACGTTCGTCCGGCTGCTCGGCGTGTTCCCGGTCGGATCCCTCGTTCAGGTTTCGAGCGGCGAGATCGCCGTCGTGATCCGCAACCACGAACGGATGCTGGCCCGCCCGACGGTGCGGGTCGTCCTCGATCGCCACGGCGACGCGATGGACCCCGTCGACGTCGATCTGGCCGAGCGAAACGCGAACGGCGAGTTTCCACGATCGGTTGCTCGCAGCATCGACCCGGTCGAGGTTGGCGTCGAGATGCTTTCGATGCTCGCGTCCGGGCGTCTCGACGTGCCGCCGCCGGAGGAGGTGGGGCCGGGCCTCGTCCACGAGCCGGCCCCCGGCGAGGCCGTGCCACACGGCTTTGTCCCCGAGCAGGATTGAGGGACGCGCGCGACTACACTGCGCGCCATGCCGGTCGACATCGACATCGATCACGTCGCGCGCCTCGCCCGGCTCGACCTGGCCGACGCCGAGCGCGATCGCCTTCGCGAGCAGCTCGGCGCGATCCTCGAGCACGCGGCCACGGTCGGCGAGGTCGCGACCGACGACGTGCCGCCGACGGCGCGCGCGATTCCGCTGTCGAACGTCTACCGGCCGGACGAGGTCGGCGTGCCCGTCGGCTCGATCACGCGCGAGGCCGCGCTGGCGAACGCCCCCGAGACGCAGGACGACCTCTTCAAGGTCCCGCGCATCGTCGAGGTCGAGTAGCCGTGACCGCGCACCAGCCGTGCGACCGGACGGCCGTGGAGCTCGCGGAGGGACTGCGCTCGGGCGAGCTCTCGAGCGGCGAGATCACCGAGTCGTGCCTCGCTCGGATCGATGCCGTCGAAGGCAGGCTCGGGTCGTTCGTCACGGCAACGCCGGATGTGGCTCGCGACCAAGCGCGCGCCGTCGACAAGCGTCGCGGCGGCCGCGAGACGCTGGCGGCACACGCGGGGATCCCGATCGCGCTCAAGGACGTGTTCACCACCCGGGGGATCCGCACGACGTGCGGCTCGAAGATCCTCGAGAACTACGTCCCCCCGTACGACAGCACCGCATGGGAGCGTTTGGCCCGCGCCGGGACGGTGCTGCTCGGAAAGACGAACTGCGACGAGTTTGCAATGGGGTCCTCGAACGAGAACTCGGCGTTCGGCCCGGTTCACAACCCGTGGGACCTCGAGCGCGTGCCCGGCGGCTCCTCCGGCGGGTCAGCCGCGGCCGTGGCCGCGGGGGAGGCCGTCTGGGCCATCGGGACGGATACGGGTGGGTCCGTTCGGCAGCCGGCCGCGCTCTGCGGCATCGTCGGGCTCAAGCCTACGTACGGCCTCGTTTCGCGCTACGGGCTGATCGCGTTCGCGTCGTCGCTCGACACGGTCTCGACGTTCACGCGCTCGGTGTCCGACGCGGCGCTGCTGCTCTCGGCACTCGCCGGGCGGGACCCGCGCGACGCGACGAGCCTTCACACCGACCCGCGGGACTTCGGCCGGGGGATCGAGCACGGCGTCGAGGGGCTGCGGATCGGCGTGATCGCGGAGGCGTTCGGCGAGGGCGTCGAACCCGGCGTCCGGGAGCGAGTGCGCGCCGCCGTCGAGCGCGTGGACGCGCTCGGGGGCACCGTCGGCGAGGTCTCGCTGCCGCACACGCAGTACGCGCTCGCGGCCTACTACCTCATCGCTCCGTCGGAGGCATCGTCCAACCTCGCGCGGTACGACGGCGTGCGGTACGGGCTGCGCTTGGACGGCCGCGATTCGGTCGAGATGATGACCAAAACACGCGGGGCGGGCTTCGGCGCCGAGGTCAAGCGCAGGATCATGCTGGGCACGTACGCGCTGTCGGCCGGCTACTACGAGGCGTTCTACGGACAGGCGCAGAAGGTCCGGACGCTGATCATCCGCGACTACGAGAAGGCATTCCAGGCCTTCGACGCCCTGATCTCACCGACGTCGCCGACGACCGCGTTTCGGATTGGCGAGCGGACGGGCGACCCGCTCGCGATGTATTTGTCGGATGTCTTCACGATCCCGGCGAACCTCGCGGGTGTGCCCGCCATCTCGATTCCATGTGGCGTCGACGGCCGCGGCCTACCCGTCGGATTGCAGATCGCCGCGCCCGCGCTCGGAGAGACGATGGTTCTGCGCGTCGCCCGCGCGCTCGAGCGCGAGATCGCGTTCTCCGATTCTCCGGGTCTCGTCCGCGAGCTCGCCGCCTGACGTCGTCTCCTGCCCTGGGCGGTCCGCATCGCCCGTGGCGATGATCGCGACGGCGGCGAGCACCATGGCGCCGGCGAGGATCGTGCGAGCCGAGATCGATTCGTCGAGGATCAGCCAGCCGAGGAAGACGGCCACAACGGGGTTCACGAACGCGTAGGTCGACACGAACGATGTCCGCGCATTCCGGAGCAGCCACACGTACGACGCGAATCCCAGCCACGACCCGAACACGATCAGGTAGGCGAGTGCGAGGACCGACGCCAGGGAGACCTCATGCGGGTGGATCCGGCCCAGGTCGCCCGCGAGGATGCCAGCCACGAGCAGCCCCGCGCCGCCGCACAGCATCTCCATCCCGATCCCGACGAACGGCCGGCGAGGGAGCGGGGCGGTTCGCGCGTACAGCGATCCCGACGCCCACGATAGCGATGCGCCGACGGCGAACAGCAGGCCGAGCAGCGGGACGCGGGCGCTCGCCGATGCGCCCACGAGCAGGGCGGCTCCCGCGAACCCGATGAGCAGACCGAGCACGATCCTCGGCCGAGCCCGCCGACCGAGCACGCCGTCGATCGCCGCCATCCACAGTGGGATCAACGCGATGATCAGCGCGACGACGCCCGACGCGACGGTCCGCTCCGCCCAGACGACGGCGCCGTTTCCGCCGAGCAGCAGCGCCAACCCGACGATCGCGGCGGCGAACCACTGGCGGCCGCCCGGACGATCGCCCTCGCGATCCCCCTTGCGGATGGTGAACGCGAACATCAGCGCGCCGGCGACGAGGAAGCGCGCCGACGCGGCGATCAGCGGCGGCAGGGTCTGGTTGACGATCCGGATCGAAAGGTACGTGGTGCCCCATACGATGCAGACCGTGATGTACGCGGCCCAGACGGCCGGCGTGCGTGGTCCGGGGCGCTCGGCGTCCGACGGCATCGCTCGATGATAGGAACGCTGCTGCCGTGGCAGGCGTGAGACGCCGGGGCAATCTCGGCCGTCGCAGGCGGCGCGATAGTCTCAGCGTCGATGCAGGGCTACGAGACCGTCATTGGGCTCGAGTGTCACGTCGAGCTCTCCACGCGGACGAAGATGTTCTGTGGGTGCCGCAACGAGTTCGGGGCCGAGCCAAATACCAACGTCTGCCCGGTGTGCCTGGGGCACCCGGGCTCGCTGCCGGTCCCGAACCACGCCGCCGTCGAGTCGATCATCAAGATCGGGCTGGCGCTCGAATGCCGAATCGCACCGCATTCGCTGTTTCACCGTAAGAACTACTTCTACCCGGATATGCCGAAGGACTTCCAAATCAGCCAGTACGACCTGCCGATCTGTGTCGGTGGGCGGCTCGTGATCGACGTCGACGGACGGATGCGCAGCATCGGCATCACCCGGGTGCACATGGAGGAGGACACTGGCAAGACGACCCACGCGGGCACGACCGGCCGCATCGGCCGGGCCGAATACGCCCTCGTCGACTTCAACCGTGCCGGCGTCCCGCTCGTCGAGGTCGTGTCAGAGCCGGACCTGCGCTCGCCCGACGAGGCGCGCGCGTACGTAGTCGAGCTCCGATCGATCCTGCGCGCGCTCGGCGTCTCGGACGTTCGGATGGAGGAAGGGTCCCTGCGCTGCGACGCGAATGTCTCGACGCGCCGCGAGGGGAGCGCGGAGTTCGGCACGAGAGTGGAGATCAAGAACCTCAACTCGATCAGATCGTTGGAGCGCGCGCTGCGATTCGAGCAGGAGAGACAGCGAGCGGCGCTCGAGAAGGGCGAGCCGGTTGTGCAGGAGACACGCCATTTCGACGAGACGACCGGACGCACGTCCACGCTCCGGTCGAAGGAGGAAGCGTTCGACTACCGCTACTTTCCGGAGCCCGACCTCACGCCCCTCGACCCGGATCCTGCATGGATCGACGCGATCCGAGCACAACTCCCCGAGCTGCCCGCGGCTCGCCGCCTGCGCTACGTCGAGGACCTCGGGTTGACTCGTGAGCACGCATCGACGCTCGTCGCGGACGAGGCGCTGGCCGGACTCTTCGACGCGACGCTCGAGGCCCGCGGCGGGGCGGAGCCGCCGACGGTCGCGAACTGGGTCCTCCAGCATCTCGTCGGTGTCGCGAGCGAGCGCGCGCTCGACGTCGAGACGCTGGAGGTGGATCCGGCGCAGATCGCGGCCATCATTGGCCTCGTCGAGGACGGGACAATCTCCGTGACGGCCGGCAAGCAGGTGCTCGACGACGTCGTCGTTACGGGCAAGCCGGCCGAGCAGATCATCGAGGAGCGGGGCCTGCGGCAGGTGAGCGACACGCAGCAGCTCCAAGAGTGGGCCGACGAGGCGATCGCCGAGAACCCCGGGCCGGCCGAGCAGTTCCGGGCGGGGAAGGACGGCGCGATCAACGCACTCGTCGGGCAGGTCATGAGGAAGTCGCGCGGATCGGCCAACCCGCAAGCGGTTCGAACGATCCTGCGGCGGCGGCTGTCCGCGTCCTGACGGCGAGGCCTCGGGTGCGGGTCGATCGCGAGCCGAGGCGGTACCCCTGGTGGCAGCTGCTGCTGCTCGGCCTCGTGGCGATGGTCGAGTCGCTTCTGGTGCATCCGCTTCGCAGGTTATGGGTCTCCGACGATCCGCTCGACACGTATGCGCTCGCGCATCTCGCGAGCGCGGCCGGCGACGCGATGGTGGCGATCGCCCTGGCCGGCTCCGTGTTCTTCGACGTTCCGGTCGGCGAGGCCGAGACCCGCGTCGCACTCTATCTGGGACTCACGATGGCTCCGCTCGCGGTCGCGGGCCCGCTGCTCGTGCCGCTTCTCGATCGCGCCGGAACGAGGCGCGCGATCTCGTTCGTCTCGGCGGCCGGACGCGCCGTCGTGGCGCTGATTGCCGCGCGGAACGCCGCCTCGCTCCTGCTGTACCCGCTGACCTTCCTCCTGCTCGTGCTGTCGAAGGCCCATACGATCACAAAGAACGGCCTCACGATCGCGTACGCCTCCTCGCAGGAAGGGCTCGTCCGAGCGAACGCGCGCCTGGGCCGCGTGGCCGCATTCGGCGTCGTCCTCGCATCGATTCCTGGCCTGTTGCTCCTTCGTTTCGCCGGCTCGAGCGCGGTGCTGTTCGCTGCCTCAGGCGTGTACGCGGTCGCGACCGCGCTCGTCCTTCGGCTGCCGCACCCGCACGTCCGAACGACCGGGGTCGAGGTCGGCCCGCGCGGCTCGATCCCGCAGCTCCGGGCGCCGGCGATCGGCGCCGCCGGTCTGCGGGCGGCGTCCGGCTTCCTCCTGTTCCTCTTCGCGTTCGCGCTTCGGCGCAGCGGTGAGCCCGAGTGGTGGTTCGTAGTGCTCGCCGGTGCGGCGACCATCGGCGCGTTTCTCGGGGACGTCCTCGCCCCGCGGCTGCCCGCGTCTCTTCGCGAGGAGGCCGTCGTCCTCGCGTGCGTCGCCGCCGCCGCCATCGGGACGGTGATCGCATTCGTTTGGAGCTCGGTCTCGGTGCTTGCAGCGTTCGCGCTCGTCGTCGGCATGACGGGTGAGCTGGGCAGGCTGGCGTTCCAGAGCCTGATGCAACAGCTGGCGCCGGGCGGTGCCCACGGTCGCGTCTTCGTTCGCTACGAGGTGTTGTTTCAGCTCTCGTGGATCGCCGGCGCGCTCATCCCGGCCATCCTTCCGATCGCGTTTCGCGAGGGTTTCCTGATCTTGTTCGTGCTGTACGTGATCGTGGGGGTCGGCTACCTGACGCCGCAATTCATGGAGCGCCGCGCCGCGCGGGGCTGACGCGCGGCGCGGGCGACCCATCCGGCTGCCCTATGCTTGCCGCGGATCCGTGCGAAGGAGGCGGGGATGGCGAAGTGGGTGACGGTCGCGGACGCTGGAGACGTGTCCGACGGCGAGGTGAACTCGTACTCCGTCGGGGACCGGCAGGTCGCGATCGCGAACCTCGGCGGCGAGCTGCGGGCGTTCGACGACGTCTGCACGCATCAACAGTGTTCTCTCGCCGAGGGCGACCTGGAGGACACGATCATCGAGTGCCCGTGCCACGGCAGCCAGTTCGATGTCATCACCGGCGAGGTCGTGGAGGGCCCGGCGACCGAGCCGATCGACGTGTTCGAGGTCCGCGAGGAGACCGGCGAGATGCAGGTCTCGATCGAGTAGCCGCGCCGTTATGGCCGTTTCCGTCATCGTCGGCGGCAGCCAGGCGGGCGCCACCGCTGCGGCCGAGCTCCGAGAGCTGGGGTACGACGGCCGGATCGTGTTGATCGGCGCCGAGCCGCTCCTGCCCTACGAGCGGCCGCCCCTGTCGAAGGAGTTCCTTCGCGGGCAGCAACCGTTCGAGCACGCATATCTACGGCCCGAGCGATGGTACGCGGAGAACGACGTGGAGCTCCGGCTCGCGACGCGCGTCGAGCGCGTCGACACCGAGCGGCGCGCCGTGGCGCTCGAGGGCGGAGAGCGGATCCCGTTCGATCAGGCCTTGATTGCGACGGGCAGTCGGAACCGGCGCCCGCCGGTTCCCGGTATCGACCTGGAGGGCGTGCTCTCGCTCCGGACCGCGACCGAAGCGCAGGCGATCGCGGACGCCGCGAGGACCGGGACGCGTGCGGTGCTCGTCGGCATGGGGTTCATCGGTGCGGAGGTCGCCGCATCGCTGCGATACCTCGGCCTCGAGGTCACGGTGGTCGAGTTCGCGCAGACGCCGCTGCAGCGTGTGCTCGGGCCGGAGCTCGGCCGCGTGCTCGAGGGTTTGCACCGAGATCACGGTGTCGAGATGCACTTCGGCGAGGGCGCGGAGCGCTTCGAGGGGGACGGACGGTTCGAGGCGCTGGTGACGAGCGCGGGACGACGGATCGAGGGCGACTTCGCCGTCGTCGGCATCGGGGTGGGGCCGGTGACCGACGTAGCCGAGGGCTCGGCGCTGGAGGTCGACAACGGCATCGTGGTCGACGCCGCCCTCCGTACGAGCGTTCCGGGTGTGTTCGCAGCCGGTGACGTGGCACGCCACGATCACCCGACGTTCGGCCCGATCCGCGTCGAGCACTACGACAACGCGCTGAAGATGGGGGCTCACGTCGCGGGGACGATGCTCGGTCGCGACGACCCGTTCGACGACCCACACTGGTTCTGGTCCGACCAGTACGACGCCGACATTCAGATGGCCGGCTTCGCCTTCACCTGGGACGAGATCGTCGTTCGTGGGAACATGGAGGAGCGGGAGTTCGCGGCGTTCATGCTGAAGGACGGGGTGCTCCTGTCGACGTTCGCGATGAACCGGCCGAAGGACGTGCGACGCTCGATGAAACTCATCAAGGCGAGGGCGAGGCCACGAAAGGAGCGGCTCGAGGATCCCGACGTCGACCTCAGGAGCCTGGCGCCCGAGGTAGCGGGTTCGGAAGAGTCCGCATGATCTTCCCGCAGATCACGCACGTTCCGTGCGACCTGAACCAACAGCACAAGCGCAACGTCGCCGCGCGCGCCCGGCTCGCGCGCGCCATCAAGCGGCGGCGACGGGGTCTGCCGGATGAGGTCCCAACGGACATCGCGCACTCGGACGCCGAGGACGTCGAGCACAGCCTCCGCTTCTGACCGGGAGCCGGCTCCGCGGGTCGCCGGTGATACCCTGACCGCTCCGCGCAAACTCGGTATTGCTTCACGCCGCCGATCGACCACTCCCAGGGAGTGAAGTCCATGGACACGCCCGAGATCATCCTCGCGCCGGGACCCACCCCCATCCCTCCCGAGGTCCTGCTGGCGCAGGCCGGCCCGCTCGTCTATCACCGGGGACCCGCGTTCGGAGGCATGTTGCGCGACGTGACCGAGCGCCTTCGCACCCTGTACCGGACGAGCGGTGACGTTGTCGTCATGACGGCGTCGGGGACCGGCGGCCTTGAGTCGGCCGTCGCCAACGTCTTCTCGCCAGGCGACGAGGTGCTCGTCCCGCTCGCCGGCTTCTTCGCCGAGCGCTTCGCAAAGGTCGCGGCGATCTACGGCCTGAACGTCCGGACGGTCCACTACGAATGGGGCCGGACCGTCAAGGCGGGCGACGTCGCCGCCGCGCTGGCCGACCGGCCGGCGAAGGCGGTCCTCCTCACGCACAGCGAGACATCGACGGGGGTCGTCCACGACGTGGAATCGATCGCCGGCGTCGCCAAGGACGCCGGCGCGCTCGTCCTCGTCGACGCGGTTTCGTCGCTCGGCGCGGTCCCCTTCGACATGGACCGGTGGGGGATCGACGTCGCCGTGAGCGGGTCCCAGAAGGCGCTCTCTGGCTCGCCCGGGCTCTCGTTCGTCGCGATATCCCAGGCCGCGTGGGAGGCGCAGCGGACGGCGACGAACCCCCGGTATTACTTCGACTGGGGGACCTACAAGACGTTCTACGGACTGCCCGATCCGGAGAACCCGTGGACGCCGGCGATCTCGGTCCTCCAGGGGCTGCACAAGGCGCTGCAGCTGTATTTCGAGGACGGACCGGACGCGGCCTTCGCGCGGCACGAGCTCCTTTCGCGCGCGATCAAGGAGGGTGTGCGCGCGCTCGGGCTCGATCTGTTCGGCGAGGACCCCGACCGCGCGTGGACGGTCACGGCCATACGCGCGCCCGAGGGCATCGACGCCGATCTCATCTGCGCACGGATGCGGGCCGACCACGGCGTCGTGCTCGCTCCGGGTCAGGGGCCGTTGAAGGGAAGGGTCTTCCGCATCGGACACCTGGGGTACTACGACCGGCTGGACATGATCCGGGGCCTTGCGGCGCTCGAGATGACGCTCGACACGCTCGGATTCCCGGTCAAGCGGGGCGGCGCGGTCGCGGCCGCCGAGGACGTGTTCGCGCAGGTTCGCTGAGATGCGCGTCCTCGTCACCGAGCCGCTGTCCGAGGCGGGCCTCGAGCTCCTTCGAAGGGATTTTCAGGTCGATGTGCGGCCGGAGCTGGCCGACGATGGACTCGCCGAGGCCATTTCCCCGTACGACGCGCTCGTCGTCCGTTCGCAGACAAGGGTGACGCCGCAGGTGATCGAGGCGGGCGAGAACCTGAAGGTGATCGCGCGCGCCGGCATCGGCCTGGACAACGTCGACGTCGAGGCTGCGACGCGGCGCGGGGTCATGGTCGTGAACGCCCCGCAGTCGAACATCGTCTCGGCGGCCGAGCACACGTTCGCGTTGATGCTCGCGCAGGCGCGCAACATCGCGGCGGCGAACGCCGCCCTGAAGGCAGGCAGGTGGGAGCGGTCGAGGTGGGAGGGCGTCGAGCTGCAGGGCAAGACCCTCGGCGTCGTCGGAATCGGGCGCGTCGGGGCGCTCGTCGCCCATCGTGCGGCCGGGTTCGGGATGCGGGTGATCGCGTTCGATCCCTACGTCCCGAAGGACCGTGCCAAGGAGATGCGCGTCGAGCTGATGCCGACGCTCGAGGCGCTGCTTGTCCAGTCCGACTTTGTCACGATTCACCTCCCGCGGACTCCCGACACGGAGCGTCTGATCGGCGAGCGCGAGCTCGCGCTGCTCAAGCCGGACGCGCGGCTGGTCAACACGGCTCGCGGCGGGATCGTCGACGAGGTGGCGCTCGCGAAGGCCATCGAGGATGGCAGGCTGAGCGGCGCCGCGCTCGACGTGTTCACCGAGGAGCCGACCACCGACTCGCCGCTGTTCGCGTTCGACGATGTCGTCGTCACGCCGCACCTCGGGGCATCGACGACCGAGGCGCAGGACAAGGCCGGCATCTCGGTCGCCGAGATGGTGAGGCTCGCCCTCCGCGGTGACTTCGTTCCTCACGCGGTGAACGTCTCGGCGGACGCGGAGGTCGCCGAGATCGTTCGGCCATTTCTCCAGCTTGCCGAGAAGCTCGGGGCCATCATCACCGGTCTCGCGCGGGGCGGGGTGCGGTCGATCGAGTGTCAGTACCTGGGCCGCATCGCCGATGCGGACACGCGCGTGCTGACGCTCGCGATCGTGAAAGGGGTCTTGTCCGGCGTCGTGCACGAGCCCGTCTCGTTGGTGAACGCGCCGATCATCGCGTCCGAGCGCGGGATCGCGATCAGCGAGATGCGCTCGACCGTCTCCAGTGACTACGTGAACCTCATCGCGATCCGAGCCCACACCGACGACGGCGAGGTGAGCGTCGGCGGAACGCTCCACGGCAAGCGGAACGCCGAGCGCGTGATGCAGGTCAACGACTACGACATCGAGATGGCTCCCGCCAGGTACATGCTGTTCTTCGCGTACGAGGACCGTCCGGGCGTCATCGGCAAGGTCGGGACGATCCTCGGCGACGCCGCCATCAACATCGCGACCATGGACGTCGGCCGAAGCGGCAGCGGCGGCACGGCGCTGATGGGTCTCACCCTCGACAGCGGCATCCCGCCAGGAGTTACCGATCGGATCGCTCACGAGATCGCCGCGTACGACGCCCCGATCTTCATCGTGCTGCCCTCCTGACGCCGTGTCGTCGCGGTCACCGCTCGCCCGCGGTCGCTGTTACCGGTGTCGCTCGTTGCGTGGCAGCGGCACCCGCTGCTACACTCGCGCGGTCATGAGGCGAGACACGGGGATCGATCGGTTCAAGGCCTCCGCGGCCTGACGCGCGCCGCCCGGCGCGCGGCCACCCCCGTCCCTTCCGCAGCACCGAGCTTCCAGGAGTCGCCTCATGAGTCGCCAAACGCCTCCCACCACCGCGGTCAGGCGCATTGCGCTGGCTCGGCTCATCTCGATCACCGGCAGCGCCGCCGCCTACACGGGGCTGATGTTCACCGTGTTCGAGCAGACGCATTCGGCGACGTGGCTGTCGGCGACGTTGCTGCTCACCTTCGGTGTGACGGGCTTCGTGAGCCCGTTCGCCGGGGCCATCGGCGACCGGTTCGACCGCAAGCGGGTGATGATCGTCTCGGACCTGCTCGGCGTCGCGTGCTTCGCCGCGATGGCGTTCGCGGACGACCCCGCTTGGTTGCTCGGCTTCGCCTTCTTGTCGGCGGTCGTCGAGACGCCGTTCTGGGTCTCCTCGGGCGCGGCGATCCCCAACCTCGTCGCGGAGGACCGCATCTCGTGGGCGAACGGGCTCGTCGCGCTCGGCAAGAACCTGGGCATCACGCTCGGCCCCGCGCTC
This sequence comes from Actinomycetota bacterium, assembly GCA_046724395.1. Lineage (GTDB taxonomy): Bacteria > Actinomycetota > UBA4738 > UBA4738 > HRBIN12 > DATAEU01. Next base: position 14,951 of record JBKOWM010000024.1, on the reverse strand, counting down.
GGCGGCGTCCTGCTCGGCGTGATCGGAGCATCCTCGGTCTTCGGCGTGAACGCCGCGTCGTTCGCCGTCTCCGCCGCGCTCGTGGCGTCCGTCCGCGCCCGGTTTTCGGGCGCGCGCGACGAGGAGCATCACGAGCATCGAGGGCTGCGCGCGGGTTTCCGCTTCATCGCAAGGGATCGCGTCCTTCGGATGCTGACGCTGGCCTACATCGTGATGATCGGCGGCATGGGATTCGTGATGGTCGCCGACGTCCCGCTCGCCGAGCACTTCGGCGCCGGCTCGGTCGGGTTCGGGCTGATGATCACGTTCTGGGGCGCCGGCTCCGTGGCGGGGTCGTTCGCGGGGCGATGGCTCAACGAGGAGAAGGAGCCGCGTGCGCTCTTCCTCGGCCTGCTGCTCGTGGGATTCGCGACGGCAGCGATCGGCGTCTCGCCATGGTTCGCACCGATCCTGGCGATGACACTGTTCGCGGGCATCGGCGATGCCATCGCGATCGTCGCCGACCAGGGCATCCAGCAGCGGCGGACGCCCGACGCCATCCGGAGCCGCGTCATGGCGGCCGTCGAGTTCGTGGTGATGATCTCGTACGCGGTGGCGCTCGTCTTCTCCGGCCAGCTCCTTCGAATGATCGGCCCGCAGCACGTTTATCTCATCGGCGGCGCGACGGCGCTCGTCGGCGCGGTCGTGTTCTGGCCGGTCGTGCGAAGCCAGCGACGAATCGTCCGCGGCGACGCGCACGACGCCGACTCCGGAAGCGAGGGGCGTGAGCCCGCCGTCGAGACGATCGGAGCGACGAACTGAGCATGGGCGGGACGGTGGCTCGAAGGTCACGGATCACCCCGCCTCGCACCGCCGTGCGCCGGCTCGCGCTCGGCCGCCTGATCTCGATCACGGGCACATTTGCGGCGGCCACCGCGCTGACGTTCGCCATTTGGCGTCAGACGCATTCGTCCGCATGGGTCGCGGCCACGGATCTCCTCACGTTCGCCGCCATCGGGTTCCTCGGCCCGTTGGCCGGCGCCGTCGCCGACCGCGTCGACCGGCGGCGGCTGATGATGCTCGGCGAGGGCGGCGCCGCCGCGTGTTGGGCCGCGATGGCGTTCGTGCGTTCTCCCGCCGGCTTGCTGGCGCTCGCGTTCACCGCTGCCGTCCTCGAGTCGCCGTTCTTCCCGGCTTCGTCGGCCGCGATCCCGAACCTCGCCGGCCGGGAGCACACCACGTGGGCGAACAGCCTCGTCGCGATCGGTCGATACGCCGGCATCTCGATCGGCCCGCTCCTCGGCGGCCTCGCCGTGGCCAAGGTGGGGGCGTCCACGGTGTTCGTCGCCAACGCCGTGTCGTACGTCGTCTCCGTGGCGCTCGTTTGGACCGTTCGCGGCCCGTACTCGGACCCCGACCGCACCGACGAGGAGGCCGAGACGCACACTGGCCTTCTGGCGGGCTTCCGGTTCATCGCCCGCGATCGTGTACTCCGAACGATGGCGATCGGGTGGTTCGTGTTCGTCCTCGGGATGGGCATGTCGATCGTCGCCGACCCGACCCTGGCAGACGAATTCGGCGCCGGCGCGTTCGGCTACGGGATGCTGACGGCGGCGTGGGGCGGAGGCACGATCATCGGCTCCGTACTCGCCCGCCGCTCGACGCAGCGGACCGAGGGGCGGTGGCTCGTCGTGTGCACGTTCGCCCTGGCGGTGACGGCCTTCGGGGTGGCGCTGTCGCCCGTGTTCTGGCTGGCGGTCGCGTGGGTCGGCGTCTTCGGGATCGCCGATGGCCCCACCCTCGTCATCGAGCAGAATCTGATGCAGCGGCGGGCGCCGGACGTCGTCCGTAGCCGGGTCGTCGGCGCGTTCGAGACGGTCATGCACGGCGGGCTATCGGTATCGCTCGTGCTGGGGGCCGTCGTCGTCCCGGCTGCCGGACCACAGGGCGCGTACGCCGTGGCCGGTGCCGCCGCGCTCGTCGGGGCCGCGCTGCTCCTTCCGCTGTTGCGCTGGCTCCCCGAGCGCGGGCTCGTAGCCGCCCCCGAACTTGAACCATCGTTCAATCACGTGGTTCGATAACGCTCGCTCGTGCCGCCTCCGGCGGCATCGTCCAAGGGGTGGCCCAGGTGGAGGCGAACCGGTACGACGCCGTCGTGATCGGCGGCGGCCACAACGGCCTCGTCGCGGCGGCGTATCTGGCGAAAGCCGGCGCGCGGGTCGTCGTCCTCGAGGCTCGCGAGAAGACCGGCGGGGCGGCCGCGACGGACCGGCCGTGGCCAGATCACCCTGAGTTCGCGGTCACGACGCTGTCCTATGTGATGAGCCTGATGCCGGATCGGATCATCGACGACCTTCGGCTTCGGAGCCACGGGTACCGCGTCCATCCGGTCGGCCCGTACGTCGTCCCGTTCGAAGACGGGCGCGTGATGATCGACTACGACGACGCGTCGAAGAACTACGACGAGTTCGCCAAGTTCTCCAAGGCCGACGCCGAGGCGCTCGAGCAATGGGACGCGTGGATCGGCGGGCTGGCGGCCGTCCTGGGCCCGCTGCTGATGACCACGCCGCCCCAGGTCGGCTCCAAGCGCCCCTCCGATCTGTTCGAGCAGCTCCGACTGGCCTGGCGATTCCGCGGGCTGAACGTGCGGACGGTCGGCGAGGTCACGCGCCTGATGACGATGTCGATCGCGGACCTGATGGATCGATTCTTCGAGTCCGAGCAGGTGCGGGCGGTGATGGCGATCAACGGTCTGATCGGAACGTGGGCGGGTCCGCACGAGCCTGGGACCGGATACGTGATGGCGCATCACTCCATCGGCGACGTTGGCGACGGCACCCTCGGGTCGTGGGGCGTTCCCGAGGGCGGGATGGGAGCCGTCGCCGCCGCGATCGAAGCCAGCGCCCGAGCCTTCGGGGCCGAGGTGAGGACCGGTGCGAAGGTCGGGCGCGTCATGATCCGCAACGGGCGCGCGACCGGCGCGGTGCTCGGCGACGGCGAGGAGGTCTTCGCCCCGGTCGTCGTCACCGCGTGCCACCCGCAGATCACCTTCCTGCGGCAGATCGAACCGTCGGAGCTGCCTTCCGACTTCGTCGGGGACGTCGAGCGGTGGTCGAGCCGCTCGGGCGTCGTGAAGATCAACCTCGCCGTCTCGAAGCTCCCGAGGGTGGCCGGCGCGCCCGAATGGACCGACTTCAGCGGCGGCTTCGAGATCGCGCACTCGGTCGACTATCTCGAGACGGCGTTCGAACAGGCGCGGCACGGAATCGCGGCGACGCGTCCGTTCAGCGACGGCGTTATTCCGACGACGCTCGACCCGTCGCTGGCGCCGTCCGGAGCGCACGTCGTTTCGCTGTTCACGCAATGGGTGCCGTGCACCTGGTCCGTCGAGCCGCATCGGGACGAGCTCGAGGCATACGCCGACCGCGTCGTCGAGGAGTACGACCGCGTGGCGCCTGGGTTTCGCGAGTCCGTCGTGGCGCGCCAGGTGATCGGTCCTTACGACATGGAGCACCGGTGGAGCCTGATCGGCGGCAACATCTTCCACGGCGAGCTGTCCGCCGATCAGCTGTTCCACATGCGTCCGGCGCCGGGGTATGCCGACTATCGCACGCCGATCTCCGGCCTGTATCAATGCTCGAGCGCGACGCACGCCGGCGGCGGAGTGTGCGGCATCCCCGCATACAACTGCGTGCGCGAGATCCGCAGGGATCGCCACCGACGGGGGAGGGGCTGACCGGAGTCATGCGCGCGCCCTACTCGTTCACGTTCTACACCGCCTCCTGGTACCGCAAGTCACCGTACTGGCAACGGACGGTCGAGGCGGGGTGCACCAGCTGGGATCTGTACAACCACATGCTGATCCCGACGCTCTACGACGACGACGAGAAGGAGTACTGGCACCTACTCGAGAAGGTCACGCTGTGGGACGTCGCCGTCGAGCGCCAGGTCGAGATCACAGGGCCCGACGCGGCGAGGTTCACGCAGCTGCTCACGTGCCGCGATCTTTCCCGCTGCGATGTCATGCAGTGCAAGTACGCACCGATCATCGCGCCGGACGGTGGGATCGTGAACGACCCGATCCTGCTCCGCCTGGGCGACAACCAATTCTGGCTCTCGCTCGCGGACTCCGACGCGCTGCTGTACTGCAAGGGCGTGCAGGCCTTCGCCGGTATGGATGTCGACATCCGGGAGCCGGATGTCTCGCCGCTCCAGCTCCAGGGTCCGCTCAGTGGCGACGTGATCCGCTCGCTGTTCGGCGACGGCGTCGCGGACATGCGCTACTACCGATGCTGGGAGGGATCGCTCGGAGACATTCCCGTCGTGGTGTCGCGGACGGGCTGGAGCGGCGAGGTCGGCTACGAGATCTACCTGCGGGACTCGCGGTACGGGCTCGAGCTGTGGGACCGCGTCATCGCTGCGGGCGAGCCGTTCGAGATCCGCCCCATCGCGCCGAGCGACCAGCGGCGGCTCGAGGCGGGCATCTTCAACTACGGCAACGACATGACGATCGAGAACAACCCGTTCGAGATCACCGGCATGGAGCGGCTGGTCGAGTTCTCGGCGGATTTCATCGGCAAGCCGGCGCTCGAGCGGGTCGTGGCAGAGGGCGTCACGCGCAAGCTCGTCGGCGTCGAGATCGGCGGCGAGCCGTTCCGGCTGTGGCTCGAGGACTTCTGGCCCGTGGTTCGGGACGACCAGGAGGTCGGCCGACTGGTGAGCGCGAGCCACTCGTTCCGTCTGCGGAAGAACATCGGGTACGCCTGGGTCCCCGTCGCGTTCGCTCGCCCCGGCACGACCCTCGAGCTTCGTTCGCCGGACGGACCGGTGCCGGCCGTCACGGCCGAGGTCCCCTTCGTCGACCCGCGCAAGGATGTCCCGAAGGGCATGCAAACGGGACCGAGCGAGCGGTAGTCCTCCGCTGCGGCAGTCGCGCGGCTGCGTCTCGGGCTTTTGCGATGATGGCGGGGTGGCGACCGTCGAGCCGCTTGCCGGAAAACTCCTGATCGCGGGTCCAGCGCTGTGGGACCCGAACTTCCGCCGCACGGTCGTGCTCATCGGGCACCACGACGACGAGGGCGCTGTGGGAGTCGTGCTGAACCGCGCGACGGAGGTCGCCGTCGAGGACGCGGCGCCGCCGCTCGCGCCGATCGTCGAGCCCGAGGCCCCGCTGTTCGTCGGCGGGCCGGTACAGCCCTCGGCGGCGGTGGTCCTCGCGGACTTCGAGCACCCCGAGGCGGCCCGGGTCATCGCCTTCGGCTCGATCGGATTCCTGCCGGACGAGGTCGATGCGGACGATGGTGAGGGCGTTCGCCGGGCGCGCGTGTTCGCAGGCCATGCCGGCTGGGGCCCGGGTCAGCTCGAGGCCGAGCTCGAGGAGGGTTCGTGGATCGTGGAGCCGGCGACGGAGGACGATGTCTTCACCGACGAGCCCGATCGCCTGTGGGAGCGTGTCCTGCGGCGCAAGGGGCGCAAGTACGACCTTCTGCGCACGATGCCGGTCGACCCGGCGTCCAACTGATCTACGGCGAGTGGCGCGGGAAGGGGGAGACTTGGCGAGCGAGACGTTCACGTTCTACATCCAGCCGTGGTATCGCAAGTCGCCCTACTTCGAGGCGACCAAACGTCACGGCTGCAAGAGCTGGGGTCTGTACAACCACATGCTGCTTCCCACGCTCTACGACGATCCGATCACCGAGTACGAGGCGCTCCGCAGCGAAGTCACGATCTGGGACGTGGCCGTCGAGCGGTGCGTCGAGATCCAGGGTCCGGACGCGTTCGAGCTTGCGAATGCGGTGACGTGCAGGGACCTCACCACCTGCGATGTCTGGCAGTGCAAGTACGTGCTCATGACGGCCGCCGACGGTGGCATCGTGAACGATCCGGTTCTGCTCAGGCTGGCGGAGGACCGGTTCTGGCTCGCGCTGGCCGACTCCGACGCGCTGCTGTTCGCCGCGGGGGTGGCCGCCGGACGCGGCTACGACGCCGAGGTCCGCGAGGCCGACGTGGCCCCGATGCAGGTGCAGGGGCCTCGCTCGAAGGACGTCATCGGCGAGCTGTTCGGCGAAGACGTCCGCGACCTGCGCTACTACTGGTGCGCCCAGGCCGACGTCGATGGGATACCGGTCGTCGTCTCGCGAACGGGGTGGACCGGCGAGGTCGGCTACGAGATCTATCTTCGCGACTCCGCGCGCGGAGACGAGCTGTTCGAACGCGTGATACAGGCCGGCGAGCCGTTCGGGGCCCGCGTCATCGCGCCGAGCGAGGCTCGCCGCATCGAGGCCGGCATCTTCAACTACGGCTCGGACATGCGCATCGAGGACACGCCGTACCACATCACTGGCCTGGAGCGACTCGTGGAGGTCGACCAGGAGGCGGACTTCATCGGTAAGGACGCCCTGCGGCGGGTTCGCGACCAGGGTGTTGATCGCAAGCTCGTCGGCATCGCGATCGGTGGCGAGCCGATGACCGACGAGGGAGCGCTGAACGACTTCTGGCCCGTCATCGCCGACGGCGGACGCGTGGGTCGGGTGACGGCGGGCGCGTGGTCGCCGCGGCTCGAGGCGAACGTGGGCTACGCGTGGGTGCCGTGGACGCTGTCCGGCGTGGGGACACGGCTTCAGATCGAATCGCCGCGCGGAGGGCTCGACGCTACCGTGCACGCGCTGCCGTTCGTCGATCCCTCGAAGGAGATCCCGAAGTCGTGAGCCAGGACCCCCAGCGGTCGGTCGCGTTCGATCGCGCGGCCGAGTACTACGACGCGTCCCGGGGAACCGACGACGACCAGACGCTGCGCGAGGTTGAGCTCGTCGCGTCGGAGCTCGCCGGCCGTCGTCGCGTGCTCGAGATCGGGACCGGCACCGGCGCCATCGGCCTTCGGCTGCACGCCGGAGGTCATCCGCTCGTCGCGATCGATCTGTCGATGCCGATGCTCCTTCGGCTGATCGACCGCGCGGAGGGTTCGGCGCCGTTCCCACTCGCGCAGGCCGACGCCACACGGCTCCCGTTCGCCGACGCCGCGTTCGACGGCGTCGTGGCCCGGTGGGTGTTCCATCTGATCCCGAACTGGACCGACGCGCTCTCCGAGGTCGCCCGGGTGCTCGCTCACGGGGGGACGTTCGTGATCAATACGGGGGGTGCGTTCCAGGGGGCGTGGGCCGAGATCCGCGCCCGCCTCGGGGCAGAGGTCGGCCGTGAGCTGCGGCCGACGGGGCTCGCCTGGCAGGACTACGCCTCGCTCGATGCCGAGGCGGCGCGCGTCGGGCTTCGTCCGCGATCGCTCCCGCCGATCCACGTCGCCAACGAGGAGCCGCTCGAGGAGTTCCTGAGCGGAATCGAGCACAACCACTATTCGTGGACCTGGCCGCTGTCGGACGAGGAGCGGCTCCGCGCGCTCGCGACCGTCCGGCCGTGGGCTGAGTCGCTGTTCGGCCCGCTCGACCGGCCGATGCCGATGGAGGTCGACGTGATCTGGCGCGCGTACGACCTGATCGCCGCTGGACCCCGCGCGCCAGCGGCGGGGCATCGGCGCTCTTGACCAGCGGCTATCCTGTCGGCGCCGGGCCCGGGTCCGGCGCCACCACCCAAGGAGGCCTCGATGCCGATCACGCCGGTCGAGAAGATCTGGATGGATGGGGACCTCGTGGACTGGCATGAAGCCAAGGTCCACGTCCTGTCGCACGCGATGCATTACGGGAGCGGGGTCTTTGAGGGCATCCGTTGCTACGAGACCGGCAACGGGGCGGCGGTCTGGCACCTCGACGAGCACGTGAAGCGGCTTTACCGCTCGGCGAAGCTCTACCACATGGAGATCCCATTCGCGCCCGAGGCCATCGCCGAGGCCATCAAGGACACGGTCCGGGCCAACGGCCTCACGTCGTGCTATATCCGGCCGCTGGTGTTCCGGGGGTACGGGGAGATGGGGGTCAACCCGCTCCACGCGCAGGTGACGGTGACGATCGCGGTGTGGCCGTGGGGGACGTACCTGGGGGATGACGCCCTCGAGCGAGGCGTCCGCGTGAAGATCTCCTCGTGGAAGCGCAACGACCAGAACTCGCTTCCCTCATCGGCGAAGGCCACCGGGCAGTACATCAATGGAGTGCTCGCAAAGGTCGAGAGCATCAACGCCGGCTACGACGAGGCCATCATGTTGAATCAGGCCGGGTACCTGGCCGACGGATCCGGCGAGAACGTCTTCACGGTGCGGGGTGGCATGCTGCACACCCCGCCGATCTCCGCAGGTTGCCTGGATGGCATCACCCGGGCCTCGGTGATCGAGATCGCGCGAGACCTTGGGTACGAGACGCGCGAGGAGAACCTGACGCGCACGGACCTGTACAACGCCGACGAGGCGTTCTTCACGGGAACTGCTGCCGAGGTCACGCCCATCCGTGAGGTCGACGATCGGGTCGTCGGCGAAGGGATCCGTGGGCCGATCACCAAGGAGATCCAGGGAACGTTCTTCGCCGCGACGAAGGGCGACGTCGAGCGATACACCGGATGGCTCGCGCCGGTCGGCTGATTCGGATCGCATGACTCCAGACGACGTTTCGGTGTACCGCCTCCCGCGGACGGCCACGCCCTCACGGTATGACCTCCAGGTCGACACCGATCTGGAGGCATCGACGTTCCGCGGATCCGTCGACGTCGCGATCGACGTTCACGAACGGACGTCGGAGGTCGTCCTCAACGCCGCGGACCTCCGGCTCGGCCCCGCATGGGTCACCACGGCCGGAGGGGAACGGCGGGACGCGGACCGCCTCGACGTCGACGCCGAGACGCAGCGACTCACCGTCCGATTCGGCTCCGCGCTCGAGCCGGGGGAGTACGTGCTGCACGTCGGCTTCGCCGGACGGCTGAACGACATGCTTTTCGGCTACTACCGCTCGAAGTACACGGACGGGGACGGCACCGAGCACATCATCGGGACGACGCACTTCGAGCCGACCGATGCCCGCAAGGCGTTCCCGTGTTGGGACGAGCCGGACCTCAAGGCCGTCTTCGCGCTCACCTTGGTCGCCGACGAACACCTCGCGATCCTCGCGAACGCGCCCGAGGTCTCGCGCGAGCCAGCCGGGGACAGCCGCGTGCGGGTCCGGTTCGCGGACACCATGCCGATGTCGACCTACCTCGTCGCGTACTGCGTCGGGCAGCTCGAGGTGACGGACCCGATCGACGTCGACGGCGTGCCGCTTCGCATCGTGCACGTCCCCGGCAAGGGCGACCTCACACGGTTCGGATTGGAGATCGGCGCGTTCTCCCTGCGGTTCTTCTCCGAGTACTACGGCATCCCGTATCCGGATCGGAAGGTCGACCTGATCGCGCTGCCGGACTTTGCGGCGGGCGCGATGGAGAACATCGGGCTCGTCACGTTCCGCGAGACCTATGTCCTTATCGACCCCGAACGCTCGACGCAGTCGGAGGTCGAGGCCGTCGCGCTCGTCATCGCGCACGAGCTCGCGCACATGTGGTTCGGCGGGCTCGTGACGATGCAGTGGTGGAACGGCCTGTGGCTCAACGAGGCGTTCGCCACGCTAATGGAGAACCTAGCCGTCGACGCCTTTCGTCCGGACTGGGACGTCTGGTCGTCGTTCCGTCGTACCTGCACGGTCGCGTTCGACGTCGACGCACTCGAGAGCACCCGGCCGATCGAGTACCCGGTGCGATCCCCCGACGACGCGCACGGCATGTTCGACACCCTCACGTACACCAAGGGCGCGGCCGTGCTCCGAATGATCGAGCAGTACCTCGGCGCCGAGCGCTTCCGCAGCTCGATACAGCGGTACCTCCGCGAGCACGCTCACGGCAACACGGAGACACACGACCTGTGGGACGCGATGGAGGCCGAGACCGGCGAGCCCGCGGCCCACATCATGGACGGCTGGATCTTCCAGGGCGGCTATCCGGTCATCGCCGTCGAGCCCGACGACGGCGAGCTGCGCCTGCGGCAGCAGCGCTTCCGGTACGAAGGCGGCGACGATGGAAGCCGTTGGGACGTCCCCCTGCTCGTTCGAGACGCGGGCGACGACGACGTGGAACGCGTCCTCGTGCCGCCGCACGGAGCCGACGTGGCGCTGGCGCCGGGTTCGCTCGCGGTCGCGAACGCCGGGGAGTCGAGCTTCGTTCGCGTCCGATACGACGACGATCTACTCGAGCGGGTCTCGGCGGGGCTCGGTGAGCTGCGCGCCGTCGAGCGCTACGGCATCGTCGACGACACGTGGGCTGGCGCGATCGCCGGCGCGATTCCCGTCCCGGCGTACCTCACGTTCCTCGAGCGGTTCCGCGACGAGCAGGATCTGTACGTCTGGCAGATCGTCCTGTCGTCGCTCGGCGCGCTCGAGCGCCTCGTGGAGGGTGCACCGCGCCAGGCGCTTCACCGATGGATTCGGGACCTGCTCGCGCCCATCGCCAGCGCGCTCGGTCCGGAGGCCGGCGCCGGCGACTCCGACTTGCGGCGCTCGCTCCGAGGCGCGGTGCTGTCATCGCTCGCGCTCCTGGGCGACGACGCGGACGCGGTCGACCGCGCCAGAGCTCTAGAGGAGCGCGCGCGGTCGGGCGAGCCCGTGGACCCGCCGCTCGCGGCCGCCGCTACAGTCGTCGTCGCGGCGACCGGCAACGCCGAGGACTACGAGCGGTACGACGTCGCCCGCGAGAAGATGCCGACGCCGCAGCAGCAGCTGCGCTACCTGTATGCCCTCGCCGACTTCCGCGTGCCGGCGTTGCTCGACCGCACGCTCGAGAGCACGCTGACCGATGCCATCCGGCCGCAGAACGGGCCGCACGTCCAGGCGCGCGCCGTCGCAAATCGCGCCGTCGGCGAGCGGGCGTGGGCGTTCGTGAAGGATCATTGGGACGACTCGCTGCGCCGATTCAACCCCTCGAGCGTCATCTATATCGCCGAGTCGGTCCGGTACCTGACGACGCCCGAGCGGCAGCACGACGCCGAGGTCTTCTTCGCCGAACACCCCATCCCGCAGTCCGGCAAGATGCTCGCGCAAGCGCTCGAGCGGCAGCGCATCGGGACGGCGTTGCGAAAGCGAGCGACGCCCGAGCTCGAAACGCTCTTCGCCGGTAGCCCGAGCTAACGCACCGGCCTCGCGGCTCGGTCGAGCCAGTCGCGGGGATCCGTGTTCGCACCACACACGAGGACGACGACACGCTCGTCGCGACCGGGAACGTACGCGCCCGTGATGAGCGCAGCCAGCGCGGCGGCGCCGCCCGGCTCGGCGATCAACCGGACGTCCCTCCACAGCCGCCGCTGCGACTCGACGATCGCCTCGTCGGGGACGAGGACGACGCGTGCGACGTGAAGCTTTGCGATCTCGAGCGCGATCCGTCCGGCTCGCCGAGGTCCGAGCGAGTCCGCGGCGACGCCGCCGACCGGCGCATCGACGGGCTCGCCCGCCTCGAGCGCCGTCATCAGCGTCGGACATGCCTGCGGCTCGACGCCCACGACCCGTACGCTGCCGCCGTACCACGCGGCGATGCCGCCGATGAGTCCGCCGCCTCCCACCGCGACGAGCACCGTGTCCGCGTCGGGGACCTGGTCGGAGAGCTCGGCGCCGATCGTCCCCTGGCCGGCAACGACGTCGGGCTGGTCGTACGCGTGGAGGAACAGAGCGCCCGTCTCGGCCGCCCGGCGCTCACAGGCGTCGAGCGCGTCCGCGTAATACCCCGCGACGAGCCGGACTTGGGCCCCCTGCCCGTGGATCCGCTCGGCCTTGATCGGCGGCGATGTTTCGGGCACGAAGATCTCGGCCCGGTACCCGAGCCGGTTCGCCGCATACGCAACGGCGAGCCCGAAGTTCCCGCCCGACGCGGCAATGACGCCGGCGCCCGGCACGTCTGCCGACAGGATCCGGTTGAAGGCGCCCCGCGGCTTGAACGATCCGGTGTGCTGGAGCAGCTCGAGCTTGAGGACGACCGGAACGTCGAGATCGAACGCGCCGGCGTGCGGCTCGAGGACGGGAGTGAGCCGGAGGCGTCCGCTCAGACGGTCTCGCGCGGCGACGACGTCGCTGTGAGAGATCGGCCGGACGTCCGTACGCATGGCCCCACGCTACCCGAGAAGTCCGATCCGTTCTTGACACATCTTTCTGCGCGGCAATACCGTTCGCTACCGAACGACCGTCGGCCCGCATCGAACCGAGGAGGGCAGGGCGAGCGTGCTTTCCGTCGAGGGCGTTCACGTGTCGCCCGACCACTGGATCGGGGGTGAGCGCGTCGGCTCGTCCGAGGCGTTCGAGGATGTCTCGCCCATCGACGAGGAGGTAATCGCGCACGTCGCCAGGGCGGACGCGCGCGAGGCCGACGCGGCGGTGGCGGCGGGGCGGGCGGCGTTCGAGGGCTGGGGTCGTACCCCGCCGGGGGAGCGTGCGCGGGCACTTCACGCGATCGGCGAGGGGATCGAGGCGCGGGTGCCCGAGCTCGCGGCGGTCGAGACTCGCGACAACGGGTCGACGCTCCGCTCGATGCGGGGCAGCGTCATGCCTCGCGTCGCGCACAACTTCCACTTCTTCGCCGATCAGCTCCTGAGGCTTCACCACGACGACTTCGACGTGCGTGGGCACGTCAATCACGTCTCGTGGGACCCGAGCGGCGTCGCCGTCGTGATCACGCCCTGGAACGCTCCTCTGATGCTCGCGACATGGCGGCTCGCACCCGCGCTCGCCGCCGGCAACACCGTTGTGTTCAAGCCGCCGGAATGGGCTCCGCTCACGGCCTCCATGCTCGCCGACGTCGCACGCGACGCCGGGCTTCCAGACGGCGTCCTGAACGTCGTACAGGGCATCGGCGAGGAGGTCGGTGCCGCGCTCGTCGAGCATCCCGGCGTCGATCGGGTCGCGTTCACGGGCTCCGTCGCGACCGGCAAGCTCGTCGCCGCGGCCGCCGCCCGCAACCTCACGCCGGTCTCGCTCGAGCTCGGCGGCAAGTCGGCATTCGTCATTTTCGGGGACACCGATGTCGACGCGGCGGTCAGGCAGGCCGCGAACCAGTACGACAACGCCGGCCAGGTGTGCCTCGCGGGCACCCGCCTCATCGTCGAGGATGGCGTCTACGACTCCTTCCTCGACCGCTTCGTCGAGGCCGCGAGCAGGATCAGGCAGGGTGACCCGCGTCGGGATGACACCGACGTCGGCCCTCAGATCACCCGGGAGCACTTCGAGCGCGTCGACGGGTTCGTCCAGCGCGCGAGGGAGGCCGGCGCGAAGGCGGTCGTCGGCGGCGGCGCCAACGAAGACCTGGGCGGTTTGTACTACCGACCGACGCTGTTGGTCGATGCGCCCGAGGGGTCCGAGATCCTGACGCAGGAGGTCTTCGGCCCCGTCCTGACGCTCCAGCGATTCGCGGACGAGGAGGAGGCGATCGCGCTCGCGAACTCGACGACCTACGGGCTCGCCGCGATCGTGTACACGGGTGACCGCGAGCGGGCCGTCCGCGTCTCGGACCGGCTCGTCGCCGGAACCGTCTGGGTCAACTCGTTCTTCGTTCGCGACCTGCGCGCGCCCTTCGGCGGCGCCCGCAACTCGGGCATCGGCCGAGAGGGTGGCAACTGGAGCTTCGACTTCTACGCCGACGTGAAGAACGTGTGCACGGCGCCCACGGGTTGGCGCGACTGACCGCGGACGAAGCGAAAGGAGCGCGAGGATGGGGGAGATCGTCGGCGCCGGGCTCGTCTCGCACGTCCCTACGATCATGCTTCCGGAGGAGGTTCGCCTCGAGATCAATGACGGCAGGGAGATCACCCTCGTCGACGGTCTGCGGCGGCTCAAGTCCGACGTCTTCGACCGGCTCAAGCCGGACACCGTCGTCGTCTGCGACACGCACTGGGAGTCGACGTTCGAGCACATCGTCACCGCGCACGAACGAAGGCGCGGGCACTTCACGAGCCACGAGCTTCCGAGGGGAATGGCCGGCATCCCCTACGACATGCCCGGCGACCCCGAGCTGGCGAAGGCGCTCGCGGCGCAGGCCGAGGGCCGCGACGACACATGGATCCTCGCGAGCGACGACCAGTATCTCCCGATCTTCTACGGCACCGTCAACGTCTGGAGCTATCTGCACGACGCAGAGCGGTGGGTCTCGATCGCGATCAACCAGACCGGCCAGACGGACGACTTCCTGCTGCTCGGCGAGCTCCTCGGCAAGGCCGTCCGCCAGGCCGACCGGCGGGTCATCGTGCTCGCGAGTGGCGGGCTGTCGCACCGGTTCTTCCCGTTCAAACAGCTGCGCGGCCGAGAGTCGAGCGACATCTCGAATGTCATCACGCCCGAGGCGGCGGAGGCGGACCGGCACGTTCTTGGCCTGATGGAGAAGGGCGATCACCGCGGCGTCATCGAGTTCCTGCCCGACTACCGCAAGCATGCGCCCGAAGGGAAGTTCGGGCACTATCTCATCATGGTCGGCGCGCTCGGCGGCGCGGCGTGCGGCGCGCCGGGAGAGCGGTTTTCCGATTACGAGGCGTCGGTCGGAACCGGACAGGTCCACGTCTGGTTCGAGCGGCCGGGGGGTGGCTGGACGCTCTAGACCGGCCGTGCCCGGTTCGAGCCCGACGAGCGCGCCGGGCAGTCGCATCGGAGGGGAACGAACGAGGGAGGGGTTCGTGGTGCAGACCGAGCAAACGGAGTTCGGGTACGAACGGCTGGGCGCGAAGCGCCTGTCGCTCATCGACGTCCTCTCGCAGTCCGTTGGGTTCATGGGGCCCGTGTTCAGCGCGGCCTTCATCATCCCTCTGATCATCGGAGTGAACTTTGCCGCCCGCGGAGCCGGGACGTCCGCTCCGCTGGCGGTGCTCCTCGCGGCCGTCGGCACGTTCGCCCTCGGCTGGATCGTGGCGCAGTACGCCCGCCGGATCCACGCGGCGGGATCGCTCTACGACTACGTCTCGAATGGTCTGGGCAAGACGGTCGGCGCCACGGCGGGGTGGCTGTACTACGGGGGCACGATCATCCTCGCCACCGGCCTCGGAATCC
>JBKOWM010000076.1:0-5687 GCA_046724395.1 Actinomycetota bacterium | reverse complement strand
GCGCAGGGTCGCCCGCTCGGCGACGTGACGACGCTCGCGAACGCCGAGGTCGTGGAGCAGATCCACGAGATGGTCGAGGCCGGCGCCGGTACGGACGAGGCCTGACAGACGCCCGCCGCTCGCCGCACGGCCGAGCGAGCCGTCGCCGCCCCTTGCCACTCGGCTCCCTCACTGGCTACCATTCGTTAGCACTCAGCAGCTCTGAGTGCTAGCAGTCGGAGGCGCTGGCTGAGACGGCGGGGCGTGCCGACGAGCCAGGATCAGGGGGCCGAGGGAGGGCCGAGCAGGCCCGACACGGGGCCGGAGGTGGGGCCCGACGTAGGGCCGAGAAGGTAGCCAGAAGGTAGGGCCCAGAAGGTAGGGCCCAGAAGGTAGGGCCCAGAAGGTAGGGCCCAGAAGGTAGGGCCAAGAAGGAGGGCAGGGATGGCACCGAAGCTCATCAGCTACGACGAGGACGCCCGGAGGGCGCTCGAGCGCGGCATGGACCAGCTGGCCAACGCCGTCAAGATCACGCTCGGGCCAAAGGGGCGCAACGTCGTCCTCGAGAAGAAGTGGGGCGCGCCGACCATCACCAACGACGGGGTCTCGATCGCGAAGGAGATCGAGCTCGAGGAGCCGATGGAGAAGGTAGGCGCGGAGCTCGTCAAGGAGGTCGCGAAGAAGACGGACGACGTCGCGGGCGACGGCACGACGACGGCGACCGTCCTCGCACAGGCGATCGTCAAGGAGGGTCTGCGCAACGTCGCCGCCGGGGCCAACCCGATGGGCCTGAAGCGCGGGATCGAGCGGGCCGTCGAGCTCGCAGTCGAGGCCATCAAGAACCAGAGCAAGGACGTGGAGCAGAAGGAGGAGATCGCGCACGTCGGCGCCATCTCGGCCGCCGACCCGGAGATCGGCGAGATGATCGCCGAGGCGGTCGACAAGGTCGGCAAGGACGGTGTCATCACCGTCGAGGAGTCCAATACGTTCGGCATGGAGCTCGACCTGGTCGAGGGCATGCGGTTCGACAAGGGGTACATCTCGCCGTACTTCGTGACGGACCCAGAGCGGATGGAGGCGGTCCTCGACGAGGCCTACATCCTGATCGCGAACTCCAAGATCTCGGCCGTCAAGGACCTGCTCCCCGTCCTCGAGAAGGTCATGCAGACGGGCAAGCCGCTGCTGATCATTGCGGAGGACGTCGAGGGCGAGGCTCTCGCGACGCTCGTCGTCAACAAGATTCGCGGCACATTCCGCAGTCTGGCCGTGAGGGCGCCCGGGTTCGGCGACCGTCGCAAGGCCATGCTCCAGGACATCGCGATCCTGGCGGGCGGCCAGGTCATCTCCGAGGAGGTCGGCCTGAAGCTCGAGAACGCCACGCTCGACCTGCTGGGCCAGGCGCGCAAGATCGTCGTGACCAAGGACGACACCACGATCGTCGAGGGAACCGGCAAGGACGAGGACATCAAGGGCCGGATCAACCAGATCAAGGCCGAGATCGAGAAGACCGACTCGGATTACGACCGCGAGAAGCTCCAGGAGCGTTTGGCGCGGCTTTCCGGGGGCGTGGCCGTGATCAAGGTCGGTGCCGCCACCGAGGTCGAGCTCAAGGAGAAGAAGCACCGCATCGAGGACGCGGTGCAGTCGACGAAGGCGGCCGTCGAGGAGGGCGTGGTGCCCGGCGGCGGCGTCGCCCTTCTGAACGCCCAGTCGGCGCTCGAGAAGGTCGATCTCGACGGGGACGAGTTCACCGGCGCTGCGATCGTCCGAAAGGCGCTCGAGGAGCCGCTGAAGCAGATCGCCGCGAACGCGGGGCTCGAGGGCGGCGTCGTGGTGGAGAAGGTCCGAGCGCTCGATCCGGGCTCTGGCCTGAACGCGGCGACGGGCGACTACGAGGACATGTTCAAGGCCGGCGTCATCGACCCCACGAAGGTGACGCGCTCGGCGCTGCAGAACGCGGCTTCGATCGCCGCGCTGTTCCTCACGACGGAGGCCGTCGTCGCGGAGAAGCCCGAGAAGGAGAAGGCGCCGGCCATGCCGGGCGGCGGCGGCGGCGACATGGACTTCTAGTCCACGTGCGGCGACCGTCACGAGACCGTCACAAGCCGCCGCAATCGATCAGAACCGGACGGTGGGCTCCGACGAATTATCGAGGAGGAGCCCCCCTCTCTCCGGCGAGAAGGGCCTCGGGGGAGACATCCCCGAGGCCCTTCGCCATGTCCGGCGTGGGACAATCGCACCGTGCCGGGAACCAGCCTCGACGCGCTCCACGAGTGGTTCCGGCCCCTCGACGGCGTCGTCGTCGCGTACTCGGGTGGCACGGACTCGACGCTCGTCGCCGCCGTCGCCGCGCGCGCGCTCGGAGACCGGTCACTCGCCGTCACGGCCGTTTCTGCGTCGCTTCCGCCCGGTGAGCTTGCGGAGGCGCGCTCCGTTGCCGCCCGGCTGGGGATCAGTCACCGGACCGTTCGAACGCGCGAGACGGAGCGACGCGAGTACCTTCGAAACGGGATCGATCGCTGCTATCACTGCAAGACCGAGTTGTACGACGTGCTGCGCGCCGTCGCGGAGCGGGCGGGACGTGCGACCGTCGTCTCCGGGGCCAACGTGGACGACCTCGGCGATTACCGTCCGGGCCTTCGCGCCGCGGAGGAGCACGGCGTGCGCCATCCCCTCGTTGAGGTCGGACTCACGAAGACCGACGTGCGCCAGGCGGCGCGCGCGCTCGGCGTCCCCACATGGGACAAGCCGGCGTCCGCCTGTTTGTCGTCGAGGATCGCGTTCGGGGTGACGATCACCGTGGAGGAGCTGTCCAAGGTCGGCCGTGCGGAGCGGGTGCTGAGGGACCTCGGGTTTCGGCAGTGCCGGGTTCGTATCCACGGTGATCTCGTCCGTATCGAGGTGGAGCCCGAAGACGTTCCAAGGCTCGCGGAGGCCGGTGTGCGGAACCGGGTGGTCGAGGCGATCCTCGCGCTGGGGTATCGCTACGTGACGCTGGACCTGCAGGGATTCCGATCCGGGTCGATGAATCCCGAGCCGTCGTGAGCCGGTTCCATCTCACGTTTCCAAAACACCTCATCGACGAGCCGCTCATCTATCGCTTGGGCCGGGAGTTCGACGTCGTGACCAACATCCGGCGCGCGAACGTTGATGAGGGCGCAGCGTGGGTGATCATCGAGCTGACCGGCGGCCACGACGAGATCCTGCGAGCGATCACGTGGCTTGCCGAGCGCGGCGTGGAGATCGACCGTATCCCGGACGAGTGATGCTCGAGCGGCGCATCGAGATTCGTTGGCGGGACATGGACGCATACGGTCACGTCAACAACGCCGTCTACCTGAACTACCTCGAGGAGGCGCGCGACCGGTGGGTGCAGGAGGTCCTCGGCCGCGTCAGCGACACGTGGGACTTCGTGCTCGCCCGGGTCGAGATCGACTTTCGAAGCGAGCTCAGGCAGGACGACGGCGACGTCGTCGTTCGCTGCCGGCTGGACGCCGTCGGTCGGTCCTCGATCCGGACGCGCGAGGAGGTCGTGAAGGCAGACGGCAGCGTATCGGCGGAAGCCGCGTCGGTGATCGTCCCCCGTGACCGCGCGACGGGACGATCGCGCGCCCTCAACGACGTGGAGCGCGCCGCCCTCGAGGCGGAGCTCGCCGCCGAGGCGTCCGCATAGCGGCGGCGCGCCGAGTATGCGGGTACTACCGGCCGCTGTTGCCGATGATGCGTCGTCCGTGCACGAAGTGGTCGGCGTACCAGCCGGTGCCGACCCACATGATTGTGACCCCTCCGAGCGAGCTCGAGGAGTCGATCGCCCACCCGTTTCCGACGTACGTGTCCACGTGGTCGACACGTCCGTCCGCGTCGGCGTCGTAGAACATCAGGTCTGCGGGCCGAAGGTCGTCCCAACGTACCCGAGGGCCGCCCGCCGCCATCCCGGCGGAGGTTCGTTGCGGTAGCGCCCATCCCGCGTACGGCCTCGGCGGCGAGTTGTCCCAGCCCGCGTCTGCGGCTCTCATGAGCCACCACGTCAAACCCGAGCAGTCGAACCCTCCGACCGGCTGCGCTCCGCAGCAGTACCCCGGCGGCGTCGGCCGATCCCACTCGCCGCCGGAGACGTACGGGGAACCGATGGAATCGATGCTCCACCGCACGATCGCCCGCCCGACGGGGCCCAAGTTCGGCAACTCGACGTCGGCGTACGGCGCCAGCGACGCGGCCATCCAACTCGGCAGCGTCGCGGCGCGATACAACGACCAGGCCACCTCGGAACGCGGCAGAGGCGAGGCGGGCGATACGTCGAGAAAGTCGTCAGCGTGATCGTACCGCAGGCCGATGCGCATACCGATCAACAATGCCCCGAACCCGTCCGGCACATCGAACGCCGTGCCGTCCTTCACGTGAATCTGGCCGGCGGCCCTCGCAAGCTCTCCGAGACCGAGGGCGGCCACGAGCGCTTCATGGACCTCCAGTGTCGTGACGGGATCGGTCGGTCGGAACTTGCCCTCGTCGTCCGTTCGCATCCATCCGAGCTTCACGGCGACGTTGGCCGCAGAGAAGAACGGATTGCCGTGCCTCACGTCCGCGATCGTGAGCGAGTCGTCGACGGGCTCCCCACGGGCGAACGCGCGGACGAGCGTCCGTGCGAAGAGCCTCCGCGGTTCCAGTCTGAGCGGCTGGAACAAGAACGTGCCGTCGCGGGTGGGCGCGTCCCGCATCCAGTCGTGTCGGTCCGCGACGTACCGGATGGCGTCCGCGGCCCAGAACTCCGCCGGGACGTCCGCGAGCGTCACCTCGTCTACGGCCCGACGTGTCGTTGCCGCCCGCCGCAATGGCTGTTCGCCTCCCACCGCCGCCTGCTCGGCCGGACCGCGGGCGTCGGCGACGGACGCGTGTGCGACGAGGGCGAGGGCGGCCGAGAGCGATACCGCTGCCAGACGCCGCAGGGAGCGCGATGGAGCCATACGTGCTCCTCGGCGGAGGGCGGCGGCCACTTGAGCGACGCGTCGTGCGGCCGCCCGACGACGTTCGACCGCTGCGCGCGGGGCGCCGATCCGGGGTTCCGGCCGATCGGCTTACGGGCAACCCCCGACGCGTGCTGTAGCGTTCCGCCGTCGCGGTGGGCGACTCCGCCGAGAACAGAGATGGGGGCATGTTCGGCTGGACGTACTTGGACGATAGCGGCGAAGAGCTCGGCACCTCGCAGCGCTTCCCCGACGCCGAGTCGGCCGAGGAATGGATGGGTGCCTCGTGGAGGGACCTTCTCGCCAACGGCGTCGAAGAGGTGGCCTTGCACGACCATGAGCGCGGCCTGCGGCTCTATCGGATGGGCCTCGGCACCGAGTGAGGGACGCGGGCCCGATCAGCCGGTCGGGCCTTGTTCCCTGACCGCCTCGACGCGCGAGAGCGCATCTCGAAGTCCCGCAAGCCAGTCGTCCTGCCTCTCGGCGACGAGCGCCACGCACCAGGCGAGCGCGTGGCTACGCGACCGCGCCACCCCGGCATCGACCAGCGTGTCGAGGACGCGCCGCTCGGACATCCGAAGCCGAGTCATCGCGGGGACGGAGAGCGTGGTGAAGGTCCTTTCGACGTCGCCGCATCGCGCCGCCCAGGACACCTTCCGTCGAAACCGTCGCTCGGCCTCGTCGGCGATCCGCATCCGTTGGGCGCGGGTGTCTTCGCGGAACCCTGCGATTCGCGCCTCCCGCCCG
>JBKOWM010000008.1:0-7877 GCA_046724395.1 Actinomycetota bacterium | reverse complement strand
GCGAGGAGGACCTGATTCCGCTGATGGACGGAACGCGGACCGTCAAGCGGCTCGTCGTGGATCGGCTCGAGGGCTCGGGCGAGCTCGATCTCTCGGGCGTCGCGGACCTCGTCGAGGAGCTCAGGCGCGGCAACTTCCTGACATCGCGCTTCCTCGACGTGGGCGCGGTCGTGCGAGGGCGCCTCGATACATCGCATCCGCTGTCACGCGCGATGCGGGACTTCCTCAAGACGCTCTCGATCGAGTGGCACGACGCGCATCGGTTCGTGGCGGCCATGTACCGGCGGGGCCTTCGGTTCGTGTTCCTCCGTCCGGTCGCGTGGTTGCTGGGCGTGGTCGCGGCCGTGGGCCTCGTGGCGTTCGCGGCCGTCTACGCGTCCGGT
The DNA here is from genome assembly GCA_046724395.1 of Actinomycetota bacterium. Classification (GTDB taxonomy): domain Bacteria; phylum Actinomycetota; class UBA4738; order UBA4738; family HRBIN12; genus DATAEU01. Next base: position 7,494 of record JBKOWM010000008.1, on the reverse strand, counting down.
CGGTTCGACCTGACCGCGCGCTCAGCCTTACTCGAATCGCTGATCCTGATCGTGCTGAACTACTTCCTCACCTTCGCGCACGAGCTCGGGCACGCGCTTGCGCTCGTCCACCACGGTCGCCGGATCAAGAGCGCCGGCTTCATGATCTACTTCGGCTCGCCCGCGTTCTTCGTCGACGTGTCCGATGGGTTGATGCTCGAGCGACGCCCACGGATGATCCAGTCGTTTGCGGGGCCGTATGCCGAGATGATGATCGCCGGCGCGGCCTCGACGATCGCCTGGCTGTTCCCGGATTGGGTCGGGAGCGGCTTGCTCTTCCGCTTCGCGCTTCTCAACTACTTCGTGATCTTCCTGAACCTCGTTCCGATGCTCGAGCTGGACGGCTACTGGATCCTCTCGGACGCGCTGCAATCGCCAGATCTGCGACCCCGGTCGCTCGCATTCATCAGGTATGAGCTGTGGCGGAAGCTGCGCCGCCGCGAGGCGTTCTCCCGGCGCGAGGCCGGGCTCGCACTGTACGGGACGCTCGGCGTCGCGTTCACGATATTCGCCGTCGCCCTGTCCGTCTTCTTCTGGCGCGAGGTGTTCGGAGGGCTGATCACGGCGCTCTGGGACGGCGGTGTCGCAGGCCGAGCGGCGCTCGTGCTCCTCGCGCTGTTCGTCGCCGGACCGCTCGTCCGGAGCGCGGCAGACGTCGCGCGCTCGCTCGCACGCGCCATCCTGCGCGTCGTCGCGCGCGTCCGGTTCCGTCTCGAGCGCGGGTGGCGGGTCGAGGCGGCGGAGCTGATCGATCGGCTTCCGATCTTCGACGAGGTGCCCGAGGACGTCCTGTCGGATCTCGCGGGTCGAGTCCGGCTTCGCCACGTCGACTCGGGCACGCCGATCGTGCGCCAGGGCGAACGAGCGACGGAGCTGTTCGTCGTCCGGCGCGGGACGCTCGAGATCGTCGAGGAGGACGAGCGATCAGGCGTGGAGCGCGTCCTGCGCGTCCTCGGCCGGGGGGAGTCGTTCGGCGAGCTCGGCGTCGCAACTGCCGCACCGCGGGCGGCGACCGTCCGTGCCCTCTCCGAGGCCGAGCTCTTCCAGATCGACAAGAGCACATTCGACAGGCTCCTCGCGGAGAATCTCCGGTTGCCGGAGTTCGGTCCGACGCTCGCGCGCGTGAACGAAATCCGTTCGCTCCCGCCGTTCGCATCGCTCGAGCCGGACGAAGGGGCGGATGTGCTGGCATCAGGCTCGTGGGTTTCGTTCAGCCCGTCCCACGTCATTCTCCAGGAGGGTGAGCCCGGGGACGCCTTCTACGCCCTGGCGTCCGGTCAGGTCGACGTTTTCGAACACGGGCGGCGGGTTCGCACGATGGCGGCCGGCTCGCATTTTGGCGAGCTCGCCCTCCTGCACGATGTCCCGCGTACCGCCACGGTCGTCGCGCGGACGCCCGTGCGCGCGTTCCGGCTGGAGCGAGCCGGGTTCGATCGCCTGCTCGCCTCGTCGTTTCGCAAGGGAACAATCAAGCCGAGCATCGCCGACCGGACATGGCACCATTAGTCGTCGCTCGGGAAGGGTCGATATGGACTGCTGGCACTGCAGGAGGACGGCCGTCGGCGCATGCAGGTTCTGCGGGCGCGGGATCTGCGAGGACCACGTCCGAAGCATGCCGTTCGTGATCTCGCTCTACGGCCACGAGCCCGTCCGCGCGATCGTTGTCGAGGACGCGCTCTTCTGCGGCTCCTGCCGGCCTCGTCCCGATCCGGTCGAACTTCCGGAGCTCGGCAACCGCTGACGTGGCCGGGGTGTGACGAGCATCACATTGGCGTCGGTGACGCACGACACCGAACCTCGGGCGGGCAGGCGGGAAGATGGCGGCGTCGGGATCGGGTTCCGCCGAGCATCCGGGGGAGGTGAGTGGGGTGGCGGAGAAGAAGATTCAGCCGAAGGCGGCTGGAGAAAAGAAGGACGAGAAGGACGAGCGGGCTGCGACACGGGTCACGAAGAAGCGCAGCCTTCGCCGCAGGGCTCACAAGAAGCTGTAGCAACCGCGACCTTTGGCGACGGGCCTCGGCGCTTGCCGGGCCCGTCGTTCTTTTCGAGGGACCTAGTATCCGGTCGGCCGATTGGCCTACGCTGCCCGGATGGCGGTGGCGGCGGTCAAGGTCCCCGACGTTTCTCGGTCGATGGCCTCGGCGCCGCTGCTCGACGGCGTCCCGCTGACGGCGGTTCGGCGCCTTGCCGACGCGGGGACGCTTCGACGATATCGTCGAAACACGTACCTGTTCCATCAGGGCGATCCCGCTCCGGAGCTCTTCTTCCTGGTCGAAGGCCGCATCGAGGTCGCTTCCCTCTCGTCCGGCGGTCAGCGAATGCTCCACACGACGCTCGACGGCCCGCAATTCTTCGGCGAGCTCGGGATCCTCGGCGATCTCCCGCGAACGGCTTCCGCCCTGGCACTCGAGGAGTCGTCGATTTGGGCGGCCGCCGGCGAGGCGTTCGTCGAGTTCCTCGGATCCGAGGGGACGGCCGCCCGCTCGATCCTGCGCGCGCTCGCACGGCAGGTCGCCGCCCACGAGGCCTTCGTCGACGACTTGCTGTTCCTCGATCTAAAGGGAAGGGTCGCCAAACGGCTGCTCCAGCTGGTCGCGCCGACGCTCGACAGGCTTCCCGAGAACGGTGCGTACGTTCCATCGGTCGTCACGCACGCCGACCTTGCCAGCCTATGCGGTGGGAGCCGCGAGAACGTCACGCGGATCCTCTCCGAGCTGCAACGTCGCCATCTCGTCGAGCGCGACGGGCGACGATTCGTCCTGGTGAACATCTCCGGCCTCGCCAAGCTCGCCGGGCTCTGAGCAGCCGCCGCGGCTGCGCCTATAGCGAACCACCGATGAGCGGCCGGGCCTCAGCCTCCGATCATCGACATGCTGCGCTCGGGCTGGACGAAGTCGGGATGGTTGATCCGGTGGCCCGACCACTTCCGCCAGACGGCCCTGCGGACGAGCCGCTCGAGCTCGGCGTCGTCGGCGCCGTCGCGCATCGGCCCTCGCAGGTCGGTCTCCTCGAGGGCAAACAGACACGAGCGAATCTCGCCCTCTGCCGTGATCCGCAGACGGTTGCACGTCTGGCAGAACGGCTCGCTCACGGAGGAGATCACGCCGATGCCGCCGGGGGCTCCGTCGGCGAACACGAATCGGAGCGCCGGCTCGCCGTCACCCGAGAGCGGCGTCAGCGAATGAACCGCGTCGATCACCTCGACGATCGAGCGTGAGGGGACGACCTTGGCTCGTTCCCACGCATGCTCCGCGTCGAGCGGCATGTATTCGATGAACCGGACGGGGTGGCCCGTCTCGCGCGACCATTCCGCGAAATCGACCACCTCGTCGTCGTTCTGGCCGCCGATCACCACGCAGTTGATCTTGATCGGATCGAGGCCGGCCTCCTCCGCCGCACGTATTCCGGACAGGACGCGGTCCAGGGCGTCTCGGCGCGTCATCTCGGCGAAGCGATGGCGCATCAGCGAGTCGCAGCTGATGGTCACACGGTCGAGGCCGGCGCGCGCCAGCGGCTCGGCGAGCCGGTCGAGCAGCACTCCGTTGGTCGTCATAGAGATGTCTACGTCGCGGCCGACGGCCCGGAACATCGAGACGAGAGTCGGGAGATCGGCCCGCACGGTCGGCTCGCCGCCGGTCACCTTGATCGACCGGATGCCGAGGCCGACCAGCACCGCGACGACGCGCGCGAGCTCCTCGAAAGTCAGGATCTCGCTCCTCGGGAGCCAGCGGAGACCCTCGGCGGGCATGCAGTAGGTGCAACGGAAGTTGCAGCGGTCGGTGACCGAGACGCGCAAGTCGTCCGCTACCCGTCCGAACGTGTCGACGAGCGGGCCGCGCTGCGGCGGGTCGCTCATCGGCGGCGTCCACGAATCCGTCATTGGACCAGCGTACGCACCCCGGGCAAGTCCGGCTACTCGGACTCCTGCCCGGGCGGCTCCTCCGGCAGGATCGACCTCAACGCCTCGACGCCGGCTCCGAGCGCCTGGGATCGGTCGGCCGCGCCGGATGTCTGTCGCCCGACGGCGACGCCGAGGAGATACGTCGCAACCGGCGTGATCCTGCGCTCGACGCCGTGGGCGACCTCGCGCGCGACGGTCAGGATCTGTGAGGTCTCGCCCGCCGACACGGGCTCCTGCCCGAGCGCCGACGCGAGCCGATCGAGCCACGTGTCCACCTTTCCTCCCCTCCGGCCGGTGCGTTTGCGGGCGCTGGTCGCGGCCGCCCGGCGCCGCGATGATAGGGGTCGGGGACGGATCGGCGGGGAGCGAGGGCGGCTGACCGCCCCAACGGCGTCTGCGACGATGGCGGCATGACGGAAAGGGTCACCGCGGCGGTCGTTACTGTCTCCGACGGCGTCTCGCGGGGAACGCGCCAGGATGCGTCGGGCGACCTCGCCGAACAGCTCCTCGGCGATGCCGGGTACGACGTCGTCGAACGCGTCGTGGTCCCCGACGAGCGGCCGGCGATCGAGCGAGCCCTGCGGTCTCTGACCGGTCGGGGCGTCGCATTCGTCGCCACGACGGGGGGAACCGGCTTCGGGCCACGGGACGTCACGCCGGAGGCGACCCTGGCCGTCGTCGACCGGCAGGCGCCGGGTCTTGCCGAGCTGATTCGGCGCGCCGGACTGGAGCAAACGCCCATGGCCGCGCTGTCCCGCGCCGTCGTCGGCATGACGGGTCCGACTCTGATCGTGAATCTGCCCGGGAGTCCGAAGGGAGTCCGAGAGGGGATCGAGGCGGCGCTGCCTGTGCTCGGGCATGCGCTCGAGCTGCTCGCCGGGGCGACCGGTGAGCATCCGACGGGTCACGTCGAGTCGGAGCGCGGGGGGGAACGGCGCGTCGAAGTGCGCGCAGTTAAGGTCGAGGGCTCTCCGCCCTGCCGCGTCGGGAATCTCATCAGCGTCGTTCCGGGCGGAGAGGTGCACGGCACCCTCGGCTGCGCCGAGTTCGACGAGGCGGCCGTGCGCGACGCTGCAGAGGTCGATGCGACCGGGGTCCCGACCACCCGCGTGTATCGCCACGACGAGGGGACCGTCGAGGTCTACCTCGAGCCTCACCGTCCGCGTCCGACGATCGCGCTCGTGGCTGCGACGGACGTCGCGCGCTCGCTGCGCCGGCAGACCGACGCCCTCGGCTTCCGCGCCGCCCTCGTCGAGCCGCGCCCCGAACGCCTCGGGGCCGGCGATCGCGCGATTCCGACTGCGCGCGACATCGCGGGGCTCCCGCTCGGCCGCGACGACGTCGTCGTGTTCACCGATCACGACATGCCGGGGATCGCCGAGATGATCGCCTCGGCCCTCCGATCGCCGGTCCGGTTCATCGGCGTGATGGGGAGCCGTCGGCACGTCGCGCCCTACCTGGAGGCGCTCCGCGCGATGGGGTTCTCGGACCAGGATCTCGCGCGGATCCGATCGCCCGTCGGGCTCGATCTCGGCGGAAGCACTCCGCAGGAGATCGCGCTAGCGATCGCGGCGGGGCTCGTCGCCGACGCGAACGGTCGAGAGGGCGGCTGGCTCGACCGCCCGTGACGCCGCGCCTTCGGGTCCCGGTGGCCACCGCCGCGATCGTCGTCGTCGCGACGCTCGCCGTCGCCGTGCCATCCACGGGTGCCTCGCCCGACCGACGCCTTAACGTCGTCGTCATCCTGAGCGACGACCAGACCTTCGAGACGATCCCGCACGAGCCGCCCGTGATGCCGAAGCTCCAGAGCCTGCTCGAGGATCCTGACCAGCACTGGATCCGCTTCCCGAATGCGTTCGTCAACACGCCGCTCTGCTGCCCGTCCCGCGCCTCGATCCTGACGGGGCGCTACTCCCACCACACCGGCGTCGTCGACAACGGGAGCGGCGAGAACCTGGACGAGGCAAACACGATCGCGGTCTCGCTCCACGCCGCGGGCTACACGACGGCGCTGGTCGGCAAGTACCTGAACGGGTATCCGTTCGGGCTCGCGCCGGTGGCGCCGCCTGGGTGGGACACATGGCTCGTCAAACTCCAGGGCTCCCGGCATTCGGTCTACGATCGCTTCGCGCTGACGAACGACGGCTTCACCCTCCCGTTCGGCTCGTCCGACGACGACTATGCGACGGACGTCTACGCTCGAGCGGCGGCGGAGTTCATCCGCACGGTGCCGGCCGGCCGGCCCTTCTTCCTGTACTTTGCGCCGACGGCTCCGCACTCACCCTGGACGCCCGCTCCGCGCGACGTCGGATCGTGGACCGGTCCCATCCCGACGCCTGCATCGTTCGACGAGGCCAACGTCTCCGACAAGCCGTCGTGGGTTCGCTCCCTCCCCAGGATCGGCGTTCGCCGCGCGACGAAGCTGCGCGAGGATCGCCGGCTGGCCTACGAGACGCTCGCATCGCTCGACGATGCGGTCCTGGTGGTGCTCGACGCGCTGCAGGCGCGCGGTGTCCTCGAGCAGACCGTCGTCGTGTTCCTGACCGACAACGGGTTCTCGTTCGGGGAACATCGGTGGGTTACGAAGTCGTGCCCGTACGACGAGTGCATCCGCGTTCCCTTCTTCGTCCGGTTCCCGGGGACAGCGGCGCGTACCGATGCGCACTCGGTTTCCAACGTCGACATCGCGCCGACGATCGCCGAGCTCGCCGGGGCGAGGCTCGAGGCACCCGCCGACGGGCTGAGCCTGGTTCCACTTCTCGTCGGCCGCGATCCCGTTGGATGGCGGACGGGCGTGCTGTCGGAGTTCGACGGTGGGCGCGACATCCCGGCGTGGTGGGCGCTTCGCACGGAGCGGTTCGCCTACGTTGAGTACGAAACGGGCGAGCCTGAGCTGTACGACCTGACCGGAACGGTCGGACGGCCCGATCCGGACGAACTCCGGAACCTCGCCGGCTCCCCTCGGGCCACGAAGATCGAACGCAGGCTCGAGGCCGATCTACGGGCCGCCCGCGACGAGCCCGTGGCCTCCATCGGGTAAGCCGAACCTCGGCGCCGAGGTCCGAAGTACGCTGACCGGCTCATGTCCTACACGCCGGGTCCGGGTTCTCGCCTCCCGGTCCCGCGCGGCCGCCGGCCTTCTTCACGTAGACATCAGCAGGTCGCGCGCCGCCGCCTGATCCTCGTCCTCGGCGTCATCACGGCGCTCGTCCTGGTGCGATTCGTCTGGCGGGGCGGCGGAACGGCCCAGCGCACGCAGGCACCATCGAGCGGCGGAACGCTCTCACCGAGCGCCACGCTCCCGCCGGACGTGCCGATCGATCACGTGGTCTTCATCGTGAAAGAGAACCGCACGTTCAACAATTACTTCGCGACGTACCCAGGCGCTGTCGGAGCGACCGAGGGCGGCACGATCCGGTGCGATGCGCACGGATGCACCGACGGACGCGTCGTGCAGCTCCGCCGCGCCCACGACGTCCAGCCGCACGACCTCACGCACTGTTTCCGGTGCGGCCTCACGGCGATCAACGACGGAAAGATGAACGGGTTCAACC
>JBKOWM010000066.1:0-43721 GCA_046724395.1 Actinomycetota bacterium | reverse complement strand
GGATTCCTCGGCGCGTTCATGGCCCTTCCGGCCGCCGCCGTTATCCAGGCGACCATCTCGTCGTACCTGACCCGGCACGAGGTTCTCGAGACGGACCTCACGCGCGAGCATGTTCCGGCCGACCCGCCCGCGACTCGCCCGCGTGGCTTTCGATGGTTCCGTCGGCGCCACGGCGACGACGAGCGCCACGGCGATGACGAGCGCCACGGCGACGACGAGCGCCCAGGCGACGTCAAGCCCGCCGACCTCGGCGAGGATCGGCACTGAGCAGGGACGATTCGATCGACATCACTTCGACCAACCGGTGTGCGATGCTCGCGCCATGCCCGGCACGATGAACATCACGGTGGTTCCCCACACGCACTGGGACCGCGAGTGGTACCAGCCGTTCGAGGAGTTTCGCGACCGCCTCGTCGGGATGATGGACGCTCTGCTCGAGCTCGGCGCGGCCGGCTTCCCGCACTTTCATCTGGACGGACAGACGGCGATGGTCGACGACTACCTGGCCGTCCGTCCCGAGAACGAGGCCGTCGTCCGAGCCCTCGCCGCCGATGGGCGCCTCTCGCTCGGGCCGTGGTTCACCCAGATGGACGAGTTCCTCGCATCGGGCGAGTCGCACATCCGCAATCTCGAGCTCGGGCTCGCAAGGGCGCGCGAGCTCGGGCGCCCGCTCGAGGTCGGGTACATGCCCGACCAGTTCGGGCACATCGGGCAGATGCCGCAGATCCTCGCGATGCAGCGGGTCGAGCGGGCCGTCGTCTGGCGCGGCGTGCCCTCGGCGATCGACAGAACGTCCTTTCGCTGGGAATCGCCCGATGGCACGTCGGTTCTCACGGAGTACCTCGCGTTCGGCTATGCCAACGGGGAGGCGTATCGAACCGTCTCGGATCCCGCGGAGCTGGCCGCCTCGATCCGCTCGAGCCTGGACCGCGCGCACCCGTCGCTGCCGACCGACCGGATGCTCGTGATGATGGGTACCGACCACGCCGGCCCCGATCCCACGCTTCCCGCCCGCCTCGCGGCGGCCGCCTCGGCCCTGCCCGACGCGGACGTGCGCGTCGCAAGCCTCGACCAGCACCTCGACGGGCTCGAGCCGGGCGACGTCGCGACGTGGCGCGGCGAGCTGCGCTCCTCCGCTCGTGCACACCTGTTGCCGAACGTGTACTCGGCGCGCGCGCCGCAGAAGCGTGAGCGTGGCCGCGTCGAGGCCCTCGTCGAGCGGTACGCGGAGCCGCTCGCCGCGCTCGTTCCGGGGGCGCGTTGGCCGGCGGATCGGCTCGACCGTGCATGGCGGCTGCTGCTGTGGAACGGCGCCCACGACTCGGCGTGTGGCTGCTCGCACGACCGGGTCGGGCGCGACGTCGACGCGCGGTTCGCGGAGGCCCGATCGATCGCCGAGACGATCGCGAGCGACGCGCTCGAGACGCTTGCATCGCGCGTGTCGACGGCTGGCAGGCTGCGATTCAACCCCTCGCCGTTCGAACGGGAGAGCGTGCCGGCCCTCGGCTGGCGGGTGGACGGCGGTATGAGTGACGAGATCGAGACCGAACCGGTCGTCGAGGCGGGCTGGATCCATGCATGCGGCCTCGACTTCACGTTTCGGGACGAGCCGGACGTGGGCGACCTCTACAACTACTGCTACGCGGAGGAGGGTCAGGTCGCGACCCTACCCGATGAGCTACGCGTCGAGGGCCAGACCGTGCTCGCCGCGTTCGACGGCTGCGAGGTGGCCGTGCGGCTGCGCAGGCGGCAAGACGAGCCGTTCGTGCGGCTCGAGGGCGCGGTCGACAACGCCAAGCCCGATCACCGGTTGCGCCTGCACGTGCGCCTCGGCGGTACGGTCGATGGCTCCACGGCGGGGGCGCCCTTCGAGCTCGTCGAGCGGCCGCTCGCCTCTGAGGGGAGCTCCCTCGAGATGTCGTCGCCCACATGGCCGGCGCGACACGTCGTGCTCGCGGGCGACCGGGCGGCCTACCACGAGGGCGTCTTCGAGTACGAGGTTGCCGGCGACGAGCTCGCGATCACGGTGCTTCGCGCCGTCGGAACTATCAGCCGGGCGTCGATGCCGGTTCGCCCCTGGCCGGCCGGCCCGGATGTTTCGACTCCGGACGCGCAGCTCGTCGGCTCCTCGGCGTTCGCCCTAGCTCTGCGCGCTCACGCGAGTCGCGACGATCTGCTGCGGGACTGGGAGCGCTTCGCGTTGCCGCTCCTCGAGGCCGACGCTCCCGGCGGGGGCGATCTCGATCCAGCGGGGTCGCTGCTCGACCTCGGCGGCGAGGCGGAGCTGTCGAACGTCCGCCGCCGCGACGGCCGCGTAGAAGTCCGGCTATGGAACCATCGGCAGGACCGCGCGATCCGGACGAGCGTCGCGGGCAGGTCGATGTCGCTGGGCCCCGCCCGCATCGAGACGTTCGCGGTCGATCGTCGAGCGGACGTCGACCTCTTCTAGCGTCACCGCCCGTGCGACGCGACCCGGACGTCATCGTGATCGGCGGCGGTGTGATGGGGACGGCCGCCGCGCGAACGCTCGCGGAGCGCGGCCGCTCGACGGTGCTGCTCGAGCGGGCGAGCATCGGTCACGACCGCGGAAGCTCGGGGGGGTCGACGCGGATCTTCCGGCTCGCGTACCACCACCCGGACTACGTGCGACTCGCACGACGGGCGCTCGATTGCTGGCACGACCTCGAGCGGCGTACGGGCGAGCGGCTCCTGCATACGACCGGCGGGGTGGACGCCGGTGAGGCGTCCGCAGTGTGCGCGGACGCGATGTCGGACGCCGGCGTCGCTTTCGAGCATGCCGTGCCCGACGAGATCGCCGATCGATGGCCGGCGCTTCGATTCGACGACCGCGTCCCGCTCATCGTCCAGGAGGACGCCGGCGTCTGCCTGGTGAGAGAGACGGTCGCGGCGCAGGCACGGCTGGCGCGGGAAGCGGGCGCAGAGATCCTCGACGGCACCGCCGTCGCGACCGTGCGTGCGTCGGACGGCGGCGTGGACGTCGTGACGACGACCGAGCGGTTCCTCCGCGCTCGCGTCGCCGTCTTCGCGGCCGGCGCATGGAACGGTCCTCTGCTGAGGCAGGCAGGCATCGACGTGGCGCTCCGGCCGACGTTCGAGCAGCCGACCTACGTCACGCTCGCGCGGCCGTCGCCGCTGCCGGTCCTCGTGGACCGCGCACTCAATCCCGACGCGCCGCGCTATCTGGTCCCCGATCCGAGGGACGCGCGCTCCGTCAAGCTGGGCACGCATCTCGCACGCGTGCCCGTTGAGCCGGACGCGCTGCCGTCGGAACCAGATTCAGAGCGATTGGCCGGCGACGTCGCGTACGCGCGCGACCGGCTTCCGGACGCTCAACCGACGGGCCGATTCGACACGTGCATCTACACGATGACGCCCGACGAGGACTTCGTCCTCGACCGACGCGGCAGCGTGATCGTGTGCTCGCCATGCAGCGGCCACGGCTTCAAGTTCGCGCCACTCGTGGGCGAGGTCATCGCCGACCTCGTCGAGGAGCGGCCGTCGCGCATCGGCCTCGAGCGGTTCAGCTCGCGCCGGAGCTCGCTCTCCACGTGATCGACGCGGTCCGGTGACCGGCGCGCGCCTACGGCTCGTCCGCGGCCGGGACACGGATCGGAGCCGCGGCCACCCGGTAGACGACGAGCTCGTAGACGACGAGCAGCAATGCCAGCAGGATGAAGCCGGCGACGGACAGGTCGGCGAGCAGCAAGATGAGCACCGCGAACGCCGCCCCGCCGAGCATCAGCGTGTCTCGGTGGGCGGCGATCCACGCCGCCACCCCGGTGGCGTCACGTTCCCGAACCGGGTCCACCACGGCGCGACTGAGGTCCGCTATCCAGCGACGCGACCGTCGCGCCCATGGATACGGTCCGGAGAGCAGACCCACCGCGAGCACGACGAGCGCGATCACGAGGAACCACCCGGTGTAGCGCAGGAGCCCGCCGAGGACCTGATCGACGACCGCTCTGGCGGCCGCCTGATTCTCGGGCTTGACGTCTCCGACGAGGCTGTTGCCCTCGGCGATCGCGAACCTTCGTTCGAGCACCAGCACGACGGCGCACGCGGTGGCGAGCTGCAAGACCGTCCGTCGCTTCCTCGGCGATATCAAGATCGCCGCGGCCGCGAAGACGACGAAGAGCACCACGAGCAGAACGATGAGACGGCTCGCGCGTTCGACACCCTGCTGGACGGCCGCCAGGTCCTCCGAGTCGTAGACGACGACCGTTCCGAATCGGTCGGGCAGGTCGATCCCGAGAGCGCCCTCGAGCTTGGTGACCGCCTCCGACGGAATGTCGTCGGCGCTGATCTCCGGCAGGGTGACACTGTGTCCGACCAGATCCGTCACGAGCGCCGTCATGCTCTTGAGGACCTGATCCACCAGCGGAAGCAGGTTGAGGACGACCTGGCCGTTTCGAACCTGCACAGTCTGACCGCCGCCCTTCAGCACGGCGACGACCTGCTCGTGAACGAGGCGGTTCGCCTCGGCCCAGATCGTCGCGAACGCCTCGCTCGCGAGGAGCGTGCGCGCGCGCTGCTCGACGAACCCCTCGACGGCGTTGGTGACGGGACCGGCGAGGAAGACGAGCCTCGGTGCACGCGACTCCAGCGACGCCGAGAGTCGATCCTGCACGTCGAGGGACGTGAACAGCTGCTCCGTGAGGGTCCTGGCGAGGTATTCCTGGACCGCGGGGTCGCGCGCGAGCGGCGCCACTGTCGCGACGTACCGGTCGGTGTCGAGCAGCGTGCGCCGGGCCCACGTGCCGGGGATCGCGGCCGCGAAGAGGATCACTGCGAGCGTGACGCAGATAACCGCCGTGATCCTCGCCGCGCGTCGCCGGCGCTGCGGTCGCGCCTCGAGCTCCTCGACGCGGCGCTCGAGCGCGTCGCGCTCCGCGCGCAGTTCGTCGGCGTCGGGCGTCTCGGCCGCCGCCCCGTCGCCCGGGCTCGTTGCCCGCGAGTCTCCAACGGAAGAGCTCATCTCCGCGATGGCTCCCGTCCAGCGACGCGGACGCACCCGAGGGTCATGCCGACCTCGTCTCGTAGACCGCGCTCTTCCCGACGTTCGAGACGATCGACACCACTGCGATCCCGATCGCGAGATTGATCGCCGCCGTGCCGATCTTGTTCGCGAGCTCCGCCGAGGTGGTGAACGGCACGATGACGGCGATTGCGACGCCGAGACCGACGATCCAGTCGAAGAACCGAAACGGACTCGGCGCCGTGAGCAACAGCACATGGAGCAACGCGGTCGCGACGAGCGCGGCTCCGAAGGAAACGATCGCGTACCACCACGTGCTCGCGTTCACGACTCCACCATGCTCCCCACGGACGAACACGCGAATGTCGAATACGCCGCGAACGATCAACAACCCGACGATCGCGACGCCGGCCGCCACGACGCCCGCGAGCGCGCCGCCCATCCAGAGTCGTCCCGCATCGACGCCCCAATTGCTCCGAGAGGATTCCATCGATTCCGGAACAGGCAATCGCCCGGCCGTCGGACGGTCTTCACCCCTCCGGGGTGAATCTCGCCGCGCACGACGACGACCGTCGGATGCCCGTCCCGTGCGTATGCAGCCCTTTATCGCTGGGGGACCGACGAGTCGCCGAGGACCCCCCTCTCGCGGGCGATCCTCATCGCCTGGTCGCGCGTGACGGCGCCCAGCTTTCGGTAGATCGACTTGGTGTGCGAGTGGACGGTGTTGAACGACAGGTACAGTGTCCGGGCGATCTCGCGCTTGGACATGCCCTGCTCGAGCAACCGTAGGACGTCGAGCTCGCGTCTGGTCAGCGACCCGTTTCCCGATGCGCGGCGGCCGGGCGCGTTCAGCATCTTCGTGACGCGTTCGAGCCGACCCCGAACGATGCCGGCATCCTCACATGCCTCCACGATTCCCCTGGCCTCATCGAGGATCGCCCGCGCCTCGGCCGGCCGTCCTCTGGAGTGTGCGACCGGCGCGAATGCAAGGAGCGCATCTACCAGCAGGATCGGCGGGGTTGCCGCACGCAACCGCTCGATGGATCGGCTCAGTAGCTGGTTCGCGTCGTCGAGTCGCCCCCGCGCCGCCCGAACGGCGCCGAGCGTGGCGTACGCCCATTGAGCTGCGGACGCCTCGGCGAGCCCGTGACGCTCGACGACGTCGACGGCGTCGGCCGCCCACCCTTCGGCCTCGATAACCCGATCCTGATACAGGCTCGTCCATGCGAGGAGGCAGCGTGCCCCCAATGCGTTCAACCACTGCTCTGTCATCGCCGCCTCGATGGCGGCACGCTTGAGGAGTACGTCCGCCTCCCGGAAAGCCCCCGATAGCGCGAGCGCCCACCCGAGCTGCACATGCGTCGTCACGCGCCACATCGACCGACCGTCGCTCTCGAGAGCGAACGCCACGCGTGCGGCACCCAGCATCTCGGCGACGTTGCCGCGTGGGGCGCTCGCCCGGACGAGTGCGGCGCTGGCGTCGACGGAGCCGGCCCCGTCCGGCAGCGGCCCCCGGTAGTCGGCGCGGGCGGCATTTGCCAGGGCGATGTCGGCCTCCGCGTACCGACCCTGGAAGCTCAACACCCAGGCATCCACGACCGCCAACCGAGGATCCGCCGCGATATCGGCGCGGGGAAACGCTCCCAGCCAGCTCTCGATCGTCGCCACGCCGCCCCACTCGAGCGTGCGCAGGTAGTTCTCACTCACGGCGCCGATGGCCATCTCCCGCTCTCCCGCGCGCAGGGCGTGGACGACGGCCTGTCCCGTGTCGCCGGCGTCGCGGAACCAACCCGCCGCCCGACGATGCAGGCCGCGCATTCGCTCGGGCTGCCGATGCCCGAGCTCGGCGCGGAGGAGCTCGAGCAGCAGCCGGTGGTACCGGTACCACTCGCGGTGGTCGTCGAGGCCCACGATGAACAGGTTCGCCCGCTCGAGCCTCCGGAGGAGCTTCGCGGACCCCTCCGTTTCCAGGACGGCGTCGCAGAGCGGTCCCGACATCCGATCGAGGATGGAGCTGCCGAGCAGGAAGTCCCGCGTCCGCTCGTCCTGAGCGTCCACGATGACCTCCGTCAGATAGTCGACCACGCGCCGGCTGGATCCGCGGAACTCCTCGACGAATGCATCCGCATCGGGCGCCTCTCGCAGCGACAGGTACGCGAGGTACAGGCCCGCAGGCCATCCCTCGGTTCGATGCCAGAGCGTCCGGATCGCGGCGCCTCCGAGTCCCAACCCGAGGCCGTCGTTGAGGAAGGTCTCCGACTCCTCGAGCGTGAACGCCAAATTTGCCGGCCGCAGCTCGATCAGCTCCGTCGAGACCCTCAGCTCGCCGAGCGGAAGCTGCGGACCCGCTCGCGCGGCCAGGGCCACGGTCGCGTTCTCCGGCTGCTGCTCCACAAACGCCTCGAGCGTGGCGAGGCACAGCGGGTTCGCGATCGTGTGGAAGTCATCGAGGACGAGCACCACCTCGGACTCGAGCGAGGCGAGGTGCGCGACGAGCTGTGGGACCACGATGCCGAGATCCTGCGGCTGATCACGGCCAGAGGACCGGGCAGAAGACCGACCAGAGGACCGACCAGAAGGCCGACCGGAATGGAGATCGATTCCCGTTTCCGACCGCAGCGACCGGATAGCCAGCTCGATGTAGCTCCACAGGACGACGGGATCGTTGTCCGCTGCGTCGAGGGTGACCCAGGCGAACGGCCTGTGGTCGGCGGCGGCCCATTGCCCGAGTAGCGTGGTCTTCCCGAACCCCGGCGGCGCAGTCGCGACCACCACACCGCGGTGCGACTCGAGAAGCTCGACGAGGCGGTCCCGAGGAACATGCCCCCGCCGCGCACCGGGCGGACGCAGCTTGGCTCGGTTCGGCGCGTGGGCCGGCATGTCCCACCAGAACTGCTGCTCATCGTCCGCGGCGACCGACCTCAAAGCACCCGACTATTCCACGGAAAGACAACCCTGCGCAACCGTCCTCGCGCCGCCTGGACGGTGGGTGACGGCATCGCCCCTTTGGGGTGGGATGGGCATCACCCGGGTGAACCGTCCGCTGAGGGGGTGACGGTCATTCGGCGGACTGCAAGAATCGACCCACCCGTAGGTGGACCCGCCGATGGCGAGCCAAGGTGGCGTGGAAAGGCGAAGTCGCAGCTGCGGAGGCTGGCCTCTGCAGATGCTTGAAGCGATCCGACGGTAGGAGCGGGGATCCGAAACGCGTTCGGCAACGTACCCAAAGAGGGTTGCGTCGCGCGGCAGGACCGGCAGCGCGCAGGGGGGAGGTCGATCCATCGTGCCGGCGACCAAGATGACGGACGCGCGGCCATCGTCGCGGCGCACGCGCCGAGCCTCGTGGTTCGTTCCGCTCGAATCGAAGCTGCACGTGCCCGCCAGCCGTCCAGGGATGGTGTGGCGCGGACGCCTCGTCGAACACCTCCGTTCCGAGCGGGCCTCCGCTCTCGTAGTCGTGCTCGGACCACTCGGGTACGGGAAGACCACCCTCCTGACGCAGTGGGGCGAGTCCGACGAGCGGCCGTTCGTCTGGGTGACGATCGACCACGCCGACAACGATCCCTCCCGGCTGCTGACCTACGTCGTCTTCGCCCTGGACGAGGTGGTGTCGCTCGGCCCCGGGATCTTCCCCCGGCCCCCGGAGCCGGGCCCGGCGTTCACGGCGTTCGCGCTCCCCCGGCTCACACGCGCGCTCGCGCAGCGCGCGAAGCCGTTCGTGCTGGTGCTGGACGACGTGCATCTCCTTCGTGACAGGGAGTCGCTCGATCTCGTATCGATCCTGGTCCAGAATCTGCCTCCGGGATCTCAGGTCGTGCTCGCCGGGCGCGACCTGCCGCCGCTCCCGCTCAGCCGCCTGCTGGTCGACAACTCGCTCCTCGCGCTGGGCGTCCGGCAGCTCGCGCTGACGCCGCACGAGGGGGGCGAGCTCCTGCACGCGGCGGGGCTGCCGGTCGGCACGTCGGAGGCTGCGATGCTCGTCGAGCGGACCGAGGGGTGGGCGGCCGGGCTCTACCTCGCGGCACTCGCGCTGCGAGAGCAGCCGCATCTCGGACACGCGCTCGACGCGTTCGCCGGAAGCGACGAGTTGCTGTCGCGCTATATCCGGGACGAGCTGATCGAACGTGTGCCGCCCGAACGTATGGAGTTCATGCTCGGGACGGCGGCGCTCGACCGCTTCTGCGGCCCGCTGTGCGACGCAGTCCTCGACACGACCGGTTCAACGGAGATGCTCGACGAGCTCGAGCGGGCGAACCTCTTCCTGACGGCGACCGACCGCAACCGGACCTGGTTCCGCAGGCATCAGCTGTTCGGAGAGATGCTGCTCGCCGAGCTGCGCAGGCGCGACCCGGATGCCGAGTTCGAACAGCGCCGCCGGGCCGCGAGATGGTTCGTGGACGTCGGCTATCCCGACGCTGCGATGGAGCACGCGCTGGCGGGCCGCGACTTCGCGTTCGCGGCCGAGATCGTCGCGAGCCATCTCGAGCCATACCTCGTCACGGGCCGGGCCGCGACGCTTCGTCGCTGGATCGAGATGATCCCGACCAAGACGGTCGTGGACCTTCCCTGGTTCGGCGCCGCGGCGGCGCTGGCGTACGTCTCGAGCGGCGACATCGAGCGCGCCACGCACTGGATGGCGGTCGCAGAGCGAGGCGGCGACGAGGCGTCACCCGTGCCGGACGGGCGCGTGTCCCTTCGCTCGGCCGTCGCCATCTCGCGTGCCGCCCTTGCGCTCGGCGGAGCGGCGCAGCTCCTCGAGGACGCGACGACCGGGTACGAGCTGGAGCCCGAGACGAGCGCCTGGCGCAGCTTCTGTGCGTTCCTGCAAGGCGTGGCCCTCCGGCTGCAGGGAGAGACGGGGGCGGCCCGGGAGAAGCTCGAGGAGGCGCGGCAGCTCGCCGGCCTCGATCAACCGTACGTCCACGCGTGGGAGCTATCTCAGCTCGCCGTGCTCGACGCGTCCACCGGACGTTGGGAGGCGGCGCGGGAGTTCGCGGAGCGTGCGAGGGTGGAGGTGGAGCGGAGCGGGCTTCAGGAGTACGCGTCCGCGGCGATGGTCTATGCCGTCTCGGCGCTCACGTGTGCTCACTCGCGACAGCCCGCCGAGGCGCGCCGCGACGCGGCCCGGGCGGCACGGCTCCTCGCGATGCTCTCCGGCCTGGCTCCGTGGATCTCCGTGCAGGGACGGCTCCTTCTAGCCGACGCCTACCTACTGTTCGGAGACGCCGGCGAGGCACGGGAGTCGCTTCGGGCGGCGCGCCGCGACCTGCCGCGACTGGGGGACGCACCGACGCTGCAGATGTGGTGGGAGACGACGAACACGGCGGCGATCGCTCAGCGAGACGTGACGACGGGGCCTCCGCTCACCGCTGCCGAGATACGTGTACTGCAGTTCCTGCCGACCCACCTGTCGTTCCGGGAGATCGCCGACCGGCTGCACGTCTCGCGCAACACGGTGAAGACGCAGGTGATCTCGTCCTACCGCAAGCTGGGCGCGTCGAACCGAACCGAGGCGGTAGAGTCCGCCCGGAGCCTCTCGATCATCCAGGGGTAGCCCGTCCTCGCTCGCTATGGACTTGACTGCCCGCGATCTACTCCCAGTGCGGGCGCAGCTTCATGACCTCGCAGCCTCGGAACGTGTCGTGCTTGTCCCCGATGCAGCGGTCGCGCCCCCGTCCGCCCTTCAGGAGCCCCGGCGATTGGCCGCTGGCGTAGTCCTTCAGGAGATCGTCTCCGGGACCGCCGTACGCGGCCTCTGTCGCGCCGCCCTTGCCCGTCGTCAGGCGGTCGGAACCGCGGCCGCCATAAATGACGTCCGGCCCCTTGCCGCCGTTGACGCGGTCGTCGCCCGCGCGCCCGTAGATCACTTGCGGGCCGTTCATACCGCCGATTGAGTCCGCGTTCGTCGTCCCCTTCACGACGGTCGACGCCGCGTGCGCGGCGAGGCCGCCGAGCGGGCCGGCCAGAATCGCCCCCACGACGAGCGCCAATCCGATGCGCCGCATCATTGCCTCCTATCTACAAACGGTGAGATCTACAAAACGGTCAGACGCCCGCGGTCTGCTTGCCGTGGAGCGCCTCCTGAAGCTTCGCCTCGGCTTCCTCGGACAACGAGCTCTTGATGACGGTCCCTCCGTACTGGCCCAGGGCCGCCACGGCCCGATCCGGCGTCGCCTTCTCCATGATCATGAACAGCGCCGAGGTGCCGGGCTTCAGCAGGTCGCGGATTCGGTCCTGGAACGCGCGATCGATCCCGGTCTTCTCCACCTTGCTCATCAACGCGCCGAGCCCCGCACCGAAGGCCATGCCGAGGAACGGGACGAAGAACAACAGGCCGAACAGGAGTCCCCAGAACATTCCGTAGCTCGCGCCAGCGCCCACCGCATGGACGTTCGTGATCGTCTTGAACTTCCCGGTCTCGTCGCGGATGATCACCGCCACAGCGTCCGGCTGGATGAGAAGGTCATCCGAGAGCTTCTCGACTTCTTCCATCGCGAGCGGTGCCGTCGCCATGTCTGCGTATCCGATCGCGATGAGCTCTGACATCAGCCTTCTCCTCGAGGTCGACACCTCGGCAGCGTCCGACGAACCCCGACCGTTCGAACGATCCGACGATCCCTTAGGCCTCCCTAGAGCCCTCCCCCAGGCCCGCCGTCGAGACCGTTCATTCACCGAGCAGCGATTTGGCCCATCGAAGTAAACGATCGGCCAGCGGACATCGCCCGCACGGGGTGAAAGCGCACGTTTCCCGTGCGTCCGACCGTCCTGCGCGGCGACGAGGAAAGTTCACCCGGTCGGGATGACGAGCGCCGCGAAGCCCCTCATGAGACTCGAGGACGACACCGCACGCTGGTCGGACATCGTGCCGAACAGCCGAGATCGCGAGGTGAAGACGTGAGCGTCGACGCCAAAACGGCCACCGCATGGCACTCGCTGGATGTTCGTACGGTCGCCGAGGACCTCGGCGTGGACGTCGAGCGCGGCCTGACATCGGAGGACGCCTCCAACCGGCTGAGATCCGTCGGCCCGAACCGGCTGGCCGAGGGGAAGAAGGAATCCGCGTTTCGGGCGTTCGTTCGGCAGTACGAGGACGTTATGCAGGTCATCCTGCTCGTCGCGGCCGCGGTCAGCCTCATCGTCACGGGCGACGTCGCGACGGCGGTCATCCTGGCGGCGCTGACCCTCTTCAACGCCGTGATCGGGCTGCGTCAGGAGGCCAAGGCGGAGGAAAGCGTTCAGGCCCTCGCGCAGATGATGAAGACGATCGCAAGGGTCCGGCGGGGCGGTCAGGCCGTCGAGGTCGACGCGGAAGAGCTCGTTCCCGGCGACGTCGTGCTCGTCGAGGCCGGCAACCGCGTCCCCGCCGACGGGCGGATCACCGTCGCCGCGACGCTCGAGATCGAGGAGGCGGCGTTGACGGGCGAGAGTCTGCCGGTCGGCAAGTCGACCGATCCCGTCGCGGCCGAGGACGCGCCGCTCGGCGATCGGATCTCGATCGCGTACATGAACACGTCCGTCACACGAGGGCGCGGAGAGTTCATCGTCACGGCCACCGGGATGCAGACCGAGATCGGGCACATCGCGAACCTGCTCGCGAACACCGAGTCGGAGAAGACGCCGCTCCAGAAGCAGCTCGACGGGCTCTCGAAGGTGATCGCCGGCATCGCTGCCGCCGCGCTCGTCCTGGTCGTGCTCCTCGGACTCGCGAATGGTGAGGACTTCGACACGTTGTTCATCACGGGCGTGGCGCTCGCCGTCGCCGCGATTCCGACCGGCCTTCCGGCCGTCGTCACGGCGCTGTTGTCGATGGGCACCCGCGAGCTCGCGAAGCGCAATGCCATCGTGAAACGGCTGCCGGCCGTTGAGACGCTCGGCTCGACGTCCGCCATCTGCTCCGACAAGACGGGGACGCTGACGCTCAACAAGATGACGGCGGTCGAGCTCGCGATCCCCGGCCAGCACCGATTCACGGTGTCGGGACAGGGCTACGGCACGCAGGGCGACATCAGCCACGTCGGTGGAGAGAACATCGACCTCGATCCGTATCTCCTTCCGATGATCCTGTGCGCCGATGCCGTCCTCGATGGCGAATCGCTGATCGGTGATCCGACGGAGGGCGCACTCATCGTCCTCGGCGCAAAGGGCGGCCTCGACGTCGACGAGACCAGACGGACGTATCCGCGCGTCGCGGAGGTCCCGTTCGACTCGGAGTACAAGTTCATGGCCACCTTCCACCGGATGACCGGGATGAAGGGCGAGCCCGTGGTCCGGTGCTACGTGAAAGGTGCCCCGGACGTGCTGATCGGCCTGGGGGCGTCCTACCGAGACCCGCGCGGCGACCTCGTCGACATCACCGATCGGAACCGGCACCTTGCGCTCGAGGCCAATGACGAGATGGCTGAGAAGGGCGAGCGCGTAATGGTCGTCGCGCAGCGCGACTTCGACCCCGATTGGTTCGATCCCAACGCCAATCTCCTCGACCTGGTCAAGGACGTCACGCTCCTCGCGATGGTCGGGATCGTCGATCCGCCCCGAGCCGAGGCGAAGGCCGCGATCGCCGAGTCCAAGAGCGCCGGCATCCGCGTCCGGATGATCACCGGCGACCACGCGACGACGGCGTCGGCGATCGGCAAGGAGCTCGGCCTGGACGGCCGCGCGATCACGGGGGCGGAGTTCGCCTCGATCCCCGACGACGAGCTGCGCAGACAGCTTCCGGACATCTCGATCATCGCTCGCGTCGCGCCGGAGGACAAGGTGCGGCTGGTGCGGCTGCTCCAGCAGAGCGAGAACATCGTGGCGATGACGGGCGACGGCGTGAACGACGCGCCCGCGCTCAAGGCGGCGAACATCGGCGTCGCGATGGGCATCACCGGGACCGAGGTCTCCAAGGAGGCCGCAGTGATGATCCTCACGGACGACAACTTCGCCACGATCGTCAACGCCGTCGGCTATGGTCGGGCGTTGTACGACAACCTCCTGAAGTACCTGCGGTTCCAGATGTCGACGCTCGTGGCGTACATCGCGATCTTCCTCGGGGCCGGCATCCTGAACATCGCCGCCGGCGCGCCGCTGAACCCCATCCAGATTCTGTGGCTGAACATGCTCATCGACATTCCGATCGCCGTCGCGCTCGGCTGGGATCAGCCGACGCCGGGCCTCATGGAACGCAAGCCGCGGCCGGTCGACGCCCCGGTGTTGTCGCGCAAGAACTGGGTTCGGCTCTGCGTTCAGGGGCTCGTCATGACGGCCGGGTCGCTCGCCGCGTATCAGATCGGGCACGACCACGGACCCGTCGTCGCCGCGACGATGCTACTCAGCACGCTGTCGCTCTTCCACCTCGCCGGCGGACTCCTCGCACGCGATCAGCGAAACACCATCTTCAGCAAGGTCGCCATCCCGGGCACCGCGCAACTGCAGAAGTACGGGATCGCGATCGTGCTGATCATCGCCGCCACGGGGATCGACTTCCTCAACCGGATCCTCGATACGACGGAGCTCAGCTTCGCGCAATGGTCTACCTGTATCGGGATCGCCGCGAGCCTGGTCGTGGTCGACGAGACCATCAAGGCGTTCATCAGGCGACGAGAGCGCCGGAAGGCCGCCGTGGACCTTCGCCCCGTCGAGGCGCGCGAGGCGCTGCCGGAACGGGAAGCGGCGTAGGGAAGGAGAACCCTGCATGGCATTCAACATGCGTAACCGAAGCTTCGTGAAGGAGCTGGACTTCACGTCGGAGGAGCTGCGCTTCCTGCTCACACTCTCGGCCGAGCTGAAGGCGGCGAAGTACGGCGGCTACGAGGTTCCGCGGCTCAGGAACAAGAACATCGCGCTGATCTTCGAGAAGACGTCGACTCGGACGCGGACGGCCTTCGAGGTCGCGGCGCACGACCAGGGCGCGCACGTCACCTACCTGGAGCCCTCCGGGTCGCAGATCGGCCACAAGGAGACGATGAAGGACACCGCGCGGGTGCTGGGGCGGACCTTCGATGGGATCGAGTACCGCGGCTTCGCCCAGGAAACCGTCGAGGTCCTCGCCGAGTACGCGGGCGTCCCGGTGTGGAACGGCCTGACCGATCGGTTCCACCCGACGCAGATTCTCGCCGACGTGCTCACGATGACCGAGCACACGGACAAGCATCTGAGCGAGATCGCGTACTGCTATCTCGGCGACGCACGGAACAACATGGGGAACTCGCTGATGATCGCGGGCGCGAAGTTCGGCATGGACGTGCGTCTGTGCGCCCCCGAGCATCTGTGGCCGAGCGAGGATCTGGTGAAGGCGGGGCGTCAGATCGCGGACGAGACCGGCGCGCGGCTGACGTTGACCGCCGATCTCGACGAGGGCGTTCGCGGCGCGGATTTCCTCTACACCGATGTCTGGGTCTCGATGGGCGAGGACCCCAGCGTGTGGCAGGAGCGGATCGAGCTTCTGAGGCCGTATCAGGTCAATCTCGATGTCGTGAAGCGGACGGGTAACCCGAAGGTCAAGTTCATGCACTGCCTGCCCGCGTTCCACAACAAAGAGACGAAGGTCGGCAAGGACATCTTCGAGCGGTTCGGCCTCGACGGAATGGAGGTCACCGAGGACGTCTTCGAGTCCGACCGCTCGATCGTGTTCGACCAAGCCGAGAACCGGATGCACACGATCAAGGCCGTCATGGTCGCAACGCTCGGCGAGTGAGCGGGAGGCACGGATGAGAGTCGTCGTCGCGCTCGGCGGTAACGCGCTCCTGAAGCGCGGAGAGCCGATGACGGCCGACGTGCAGCGGGCGAACGTCCGGAAGGCGGCGCCCGCGCTCGCCGCGATCGCCCGCGCTCACCAGCTCGTGCTGTCGCACGGAAACGGCCCACAGGTCGGGCTGCTGGCACTCCAGGCTTCGGCGTACGAGGATGTCGAGGCGTACCCGCTCGACGTCCTCGGCGCGCAGACCGAGGGCATGATCGGTTACGTCCTCGAGCAAGAACTCGGCAACCTGCTGCCGGCCGAGGTCCCCTTCGCGACCATCCTGACCATGGTCGAGGTGGATCCGTCGGATCCCGCCTTCCGCGTTCCCACGAAGTTCGTGGGTCCGGTCTACGACAAGGCGACCGCAGATCGGCTGGCATCGGAGAAGGATTGGGTGTTCAAGCAGGACGGTGACACGTGGCGTCGTGTCGTGCCGTCGCCCGAACCGAGGCGGATCTTCGAGATCCGGCCGATCAAGTGGTTGCTCGACAAGGACGTCGTCGTGATCTGCGCAGGCGGGGGCGGCATCCCGACCATGTACGACGCGACGGCGTCCCGAACGGCCGCTGGGCGCGAACTCAGCGGCGTCGAGGGCGTCATCGACAAGGACCTCGCCTCTGAGCTCCTCGCGCGCGAGGTCGACGCCGACCTGTTCCTGATGGCGACGGACGTCGAGGGCGTCTTCGCCGACTGGGGCACGCCGCAACAGCGACTCCTCGGGCTCGTCACCACCGACGAGCTTCGCGAGATGTCGTTCGCCTCCGGGTCGATGGGGCCCAAGGTCGAGGCCGCGCTCCGGTTCGTCGAACGGACCGGAAATCGCGCAGCGATCGGCGCGCTGGAGCACACCGAGGCGATTGTCGAGGGCCGCGCCGGGACACAGGTCGTGGCGGCCGGCGCGCGTGGACGAATGGAGGCGAGATGAGCACGTTGGGGGTTCACTCCGAGGTCGGAAAGCTGCGCAGGGTCATGGTCCACCGGCCGGATCTGAGCCTGCGCCGTTTGACGCCCGCGAACCACGACGATCTGCTCTTCGACGACGTGTTGTGGGTCGAGCGGGCGCAGTACGAACACGACCAGTTCGTAGCGCGAATGCGCGAGCGCGGCGTCGAGGTCTTCTATTTCCGGGATCTGCTCGCGGACGCGCTCGGCGCGAGCGACGAGAGCCGTCGGCGGCTGATCGAGATCGTGGCCTCGGAGTACACGGTCGGCGTCTCGCTCGTCGACGAGGTCCGCAATATCTTGTTCAACCTTGCGCCCGACGTGCTAACCAAGCATCTGATCGGCGGGCTGACGGTGGCCGAGTCCGGACTCGACCTGGGGAAGTTCCGCGAGTTCTCGCTGGGCGCCGCCGCGCTGGAGGACACCAGCGCGTTCATCCTGCCGCCGCTCCCCAACACTCTGTTCACGCGCGACTCATCGTGCTGGATCTACGGCGGTGTCTCGATCAACCCGATGTACTGGCCGGCTCGCCGGCTCGAGGCGTACAACGTGGCCGCGATCTACCGCGGGCACCCGATGTTCGCGGCCGCGGATTTCGAGTTCTGGTACCCGCCGCGGGGTGACGACGGACGGTTCAACATCGCCGACTTCGGGCGCTCGTCGCTGGAGGGCGGCGACGTCCAGCCGATCGGGAACGGCACGGTGCTCATCGGGCTCAGCGAGCGGTCGCAGGCCAGGATGATCGAGCAGATCGCCCGGGCCCTGTTCACGAACGGCCAGGCCGAGCGCGTGATCGCCGTCGTCATGACAAAGGACCGCGCGCACATGCATCTGGACACCGTGTTCACGATGCTCGACCGGGACAAGGTCACGATCTACCCGAAGGTCATGAGCCAGGTGCGGGCGATCAGCCTGCGCCCGGGCGGCGCCGACGGCCGGTTCCACGTCACCGAGGAGGCCGGTTTCCTGCCCGCCGTCGCTGACGCGATGGGCGTCAAGGAGCTGCGCGTCGTCGAGACCGGTGGCGACGAGTACCAGCAGGCTCGCGAGCAGTGGGACGACGGCAACAACGTCGTCGCGCTCGAGCCGGGTGTGGTTGTCGCATACGAGCGAAACACGAGCACGATCGCCGCGATGCGCAACGCGGGCGTCGAGGTGATCCCCATCGAGGGGTTTGAGCTCGGCAAGGGTCGCGGCGGCGGTCACTGCATGACGTGCCCGCTCGAACGCGACCCCGTCTGAACGCGGAGGTGATCGAGATGACCGCGCGAGGCTGGGTCATGGCGGTGATCGTTGTAGTCCTTGTCGTCGGGCTGGTTGCCTTCGCGCGTGGCCGCGACCATCACCACGGCGACGAGGTGGGAGCGCTCGGACGTGCGGCGGCCGTGACCGCCGTCGTGTGAGGTCGTCCATGGCCGGAGACCTGAGCATCTACGGATCCGCTGCCTCTCCGCGCGATCCGGGCCGTCGCCCGCGCCCGGCGACGATGGTCGACGCGGTCCTGCCCATCGCCGTCCTGATCGTGCTGATCGCCACCTCCATCGCGCTCTTCGGCACGGCGGCGACCGACGGACCGTTGCAGATCGCTCTTTTCCTGAGCGCCGCCTTCGCAAGTCTCATCGCGTTCAAGAACGGCCACACGGTCGCCTCGGTCGCGGACGCCGCCGTCGGGGGCGTCACGACGGCGGTCGGGGCGATCTTCATCCTCCTGGCCGTCGGCGCGTTGATGGGGACGTGGAACATGGCCGGAACGATCGCCTCCGTCGTCCACGTCGGGATCGGCCTGCTGACCCCCACGCTGTTCTTCTTCGCCACCGCCGCCGTGTGTGCCCTGGTGGGGATGGTGACGGGGAGCTCGTGGACGACCGCGGGCACCCTGGGCGTCGCGTTCGTCGGGATGGCGAAGGTCCTCGGCGTGTCGGAAGCGATCGCCGCGGGCGCCGTCATCAGCGGTGCGTACTTCGGCGACAAGATGACGCCGCTGTCCGAGACAACGATCCTCGTCCCGAGCCTCGTCGGCCGCGGGCTCACCACCGCGCGGCACATCAGGAACATGTGGTGGACGGCGGCGCCGGCGCTTGGGATCTCGTTGATCGTCTTCCTGCTCATCGGGTTCAACGCCGAACCGTCGGGAGCGACGAGCGTCGAGGGCGCGCAGAAGGCGCTCGAGACGGAGTTCCACATCACAGCCTGGAACTGGCTCCCGCTCCTTCTGCTGGTCGCGTTCTCGGTTAAGAAGTTCCCGCCGTTCCTGTCGATCCTCGGCGCGGCCCTGTTCGCGGGGATCCTCGCCTTGTTCACGCAACCCGACGTCGTCAAGGCGTTCGTGGACGATCCGGGTCTCGGATCGCTCCAGACCGGGATCAAGGCGATCTTCTCGGCAATGGCGACGGGGTTCGTCAGCAAGTCCGGCAACGAGACGATCGACGCGCTGTTCTCGCGCGGCGGCATGGCGAGCATGCTCACGACGGTCTGGCTCGTCCTTGGCGCGCTGTCGTTTGGCGCCGTCATGGAGCATGCGGGCTTCCTGGAGCGGATCCTTCGGCCGATCGTCTCGCGTGCGAAGAGCCGAGGCGCGCTGATCCTGGCCGTGAACGCGAGCGGGGTCGGCCTGAACGTGGTAGCGGGCGACCAATACGTCGCGGATGTGCTCCCCGCTCGGATGTACCGCGGTGAGTTCGAGCGCCGAGGGCTCGCCCCGGAGGTCCTGTCGCGCGCCGTCGAAGACTCGGGAACCGTGACGTCCGTGCTCGTGCCCTGGAACACGTGCGGCGCGTATATCTCCGGCGTCCTGGGTGTGGCGACCGGGACGTACCTGCCGTACTGCTTCTTCAACATCCTCAGCCCGACGCTGGACATCGTGTACGGCTTCATCGGGTTCAAGGTGCCGACAGTCTCGCCGGCCGAGAGCGGCGGCGAGGCACTCACGAACGGGACGAGGGAGGTGACCGATGAACTCCAAGGAGACGCCGAGCGACACCAGACCCGATCTCGTCATTGAGGTTGCCGAGACGCGAGAGCGGAAGAAGCGTCGGTTCACGCTTCCGTCCGCCTACACGATTCTGTTCGCACTCATCGTGCTCGCCGCGATCGCGACCTGGATCATCCCGGCCGGAACGTACGATCTCAACAAGAAGGGCGAACCGATCCCCGGAACCTACCACGAGGTCGAGGCGAACCCGCAGCGGATTCTGGTCGACTCGCTGACCGCCCCCATCAACGGGCTCTACGGCATCGAGAACCGGAAGGGGAACATCAACTACTACAACTCGGGAGCGCTGTTCGGCGCGATCGATGTCGCGCTCTTCATCATCGTGATCGGCGGATTCCTCGGCATCACGATGAAGACGGGAGCGATTCAGGCGGGCATCGAAAGGCTGGTCCGGCGGCTCCACGGCAAGGAACGCCTGATGATCCCGATCCTGATGACCGTGTTCGCGATCGGCGGCACGACGTACGGGATGGCCGAGGAGAGCCTTGCCTTCTATGTCCTCATCATCACGGTGATGATCGCGGCCGGGTACGATGCGATGACCGGCGCGGCGGTCATCCTCCTCGGATGCGGGATCGGTGTGATGGGGTCGACGATCAACCCATTCGCGACCGGGATCGCCTCCGGGTTCGCGGACACCTCGATCAGCGACGGCTTCGTGACCAGGTTGATCATCTTGGTCGTCGGCCTCGTCATCGGGGTCCTGTTCGTCCGCAGATACGGTGATCGCGTCAAGGCCGATCCATCGAACTCACTCGTGTACGACATGAAGGTCGAGAACGAGGAGCACTTCGGCGCGGCCGGCGGCCAGGCCACGACCACCGGCGAGCTTCAGACGATGACGACCACACACAAGATCGTGCTGACGCTCTTCGGATTGGCATTCGCAGTGATGATCTACGGCGTCGTCCCATGGGAGGACCTGGGCGTGCCGTTCCCCACGCTGTGGTGGTGGTTCCCCGAGATGACCGCGTCGTTCCTGCTGTTTGCGATCATCATCGGCCTCGTCGGTCGGATGAAGGAGGGAGACCTCGCGGAAACGTTCGTCGCCGGGGCGCGCGACCTGCTCGGGGTGGCGCTAATCATCGGGATCGCTCGAGGCATCACCGTGATCATGAACAACGGGCAGATCACCGACACCGTCCTTCACTGGGCCGAGGTGGCACTCGGCGACGTCGGGAAGGT
Organism: Actinomycetota bacterium; assembly: GCA_046724395.1. GTDB lineage: Bacteria > Actinomycetota > UBA4738 > UBA4738 > HRBIN12 > DATAEU01. Next base: position 22,883 of record JBKOWM010000066.1, on the reverse strand, counting down.
CGCGTTCTCGATCGTCATGTACGCGCTGTTCCTGCCGCTCTCGTTCCTGATCCCGTCGTCGTCCGGTCTTGCGACCGTGGCCATGCCGATCATGGCGCCCCTCGCGGGGTTCGCCGACGTCCCCAAGGACCTCGTCGTGACCGCGTATCAGAGCGCGAACGGGCTGATGAACCTGTTCATCCCTACATCGGCTGTCGTAATGGGCGGTCTTGCGATCGCCCGCGTTCCGTACGGCCGTTACCTGAAGTTCGTCTGGCCGCTCCTTGCGATCCTCGCGGGCATGACGGTCTTGGTGCTGGGCATCGCCGCAATCGTGGCGTGAGTGAAAGGAGAAGGGCAATGGCCTCGTACCGCGACAGAGAGCCGAGCGCCTGGGCGATCGGCTGGACGTGGTTTGCGGGATTCCTGATGATCATGATCGGCGTTTGGCACGCCATCGCCGGTCTGTCGGCGATCATCGATGACGAGTTCTACGTGACGACGCGGAACTACATCTTGAAGTTCGACACGACGACGTGGGGCTGGATTCATTTGATCCTCGGAATCCTGGTGCTGCTTGCCGGGTTCGGTGTCTTCAGCGGCGCCGTGTGGGCCCGGACCGTCGGCGTGATCCTGGCCGTCGTCAGCGCGATCGCAGCGTTCGCGTGGATCCCGTACTACCCCGTGTGGGGCATCCTGATAGCAACGGCCGCCGTCTTCGTCATCTGGGCGCTCACCGTCCACGGTCGCGACGTCACCGCGTCGGAGATGTAGCGACCCCACCCAAGCGGGGGGCGCTTCGCGGCGAACGCTGAGGTTGTTCGATGAGCGCCGCCGCGGCGGCGGCGTGGGGAGCGGTCGCGGCATCGTCGCTGGTCGTCGGGTGCGGCCTTACCTTGTGGCTCCGCCCGACGGCCCGCGTCGTCGCCCTGACGATGGCATTCGGCGCGGGCGCGCTCATCAGCGCCACAAGCTACGAATTGGTGCTGGAGGCGATCGCTGCCCGCGGCGCCGTCGTGCTCGGGATGCTGTCGGGTGCGGTGGTGTTCTACGCGGCGGACGCCATGATCGACCGTCGAGGAGGGCAAGACCGCAAGGAGATCTCGACAGAGCGCCCGACCGCAGGCCCGGGCTCCGGACAGGCCATCTTCCTCGGGACACTGCTCGACGGGATTCCCGAGTCGTTCGTGCTCGGCGTCTCCGTGGTGTTGGGCGGATCCGTCTCCGTGGCGTTCCTCGTCGCGGTCTTCGTCTCGAATCTGCCGGAGGCCGTCGCGGCGACATGGAGCCTTCACGGCGCCGGGTGGCCCCGGCAAGCGACGCGGCCGCCGACACACCAACCACCCAGATCCAGATCACGACGAGCCGTCGGTCGCGTACGTCGTCGTCTCCGCCGTCCCGAGCGCCGAAGGGGCGTTTGCTCAGTCGTTCGCCGCCGGCGCCGTGCTCACGATGCTGGCGGACTCGATGATCCCGGAATCGTTCGAGCAGGGGGGCCGGGCATCGGGCCTGGTGGCGGTGCTCGGCTTCATCGCGGCGACCACCCTCGCCCGCCTCGAGTAAGTCGAAACGAATCACCCGGTCGGGGTGAGGGTGAGCCCGAGCCGGCGCGGCAGAGTGACATGCGCGATCGATGAGTGGGATGGCGAGGAGGAGGAGGGAATGGCGACGGTCGACGTCGGGGAGGTAATGCCCGGTGAGGCGGGACGCGCGCCGTTTCCGTGGTGGCTGTTCCTGATCACCGGGGTCGCGTGGCTCATCGCCGCCCTCGTCATCCTGCGATTCGACATCACGTCGGTGACCGCCGTGGGGGTGCTGATCGGGCTCGTCTTGATGTTCTTCGCGTTCACGGAGGTCCTCGCGGCCGTCACGGCGCCCTCATGGCGGTGGGCGCACTGGATCCTCGTGGTCCTGTTCGCGATCGGCTCGATCTGGTCGTTCGTCCATCCGGTGGGCGCGTTCTGGGAGCTCGCCTCGATCCTCGGGTTCCTGCTGATCTTCAAGGGCTCGTTCGACATCATCCGCAGCATCGTGATGAAACCCGTGAACGACGTCTGGTGGCTCGGCCTCGTTGCGGGCATCATCGAGGTGCTGCTCGCGTTCTGGGTCTCGCAACAGTTCTTCGCTCCTCGGGCCGCGCTCATCCTCGTGTGGGTCGGCTTCATGGCGATCCTGCGAGGCATCACCGAGATCGCGCTCGCCTTCAGCCTTCGCAGCATGGAACGCGACGCACGCGTCTGAAACCGTCGCGTTACGTCCGAGAGAGTTCGGTCCCCGCAGGCGACCGGGGAGGGAGACGATCGAATAGGCGGGTCGGCTCCAGCGCGGCGCCACGGTGCTGCCGGTGGCCGCGGACGCGGGCGCGCTTATCGGAGCCCGGCGAGCAACGAATCGATCAACATCGAGATGGCGATCAAGGACCCCACCGCGGTCGCGCAGAGCAAGGCGGTCCGTCGAGCGCTCCAACGCTGAATCGAGATCGGTGGGTGCGGCGGGGCGAGCTCCGTGAATCGCGAGAAGACCGGGCGCGGATCGGCCTTGAGCATGGCCTGAAGTTGGGTGGGAACGGCGAGGCCGCGGTCGGCGGCGAATGCCTCGGCCACCTCCTGTGGCTCGAACATCCTCGTTGCCCGCGCATAGACGCGGTCGGGATCCGTCCGCAGCGCGAGCGTGAGCATCATGTTCGCCAGGTCGATGGCCTGTCGCCACGGCGTGGGCCGCACCTCGAGGCCCGAGACGTCGACGAGCTGGAGGTGTCCCCGTCGCGCCAGCAGGTTCGCCGGCTTGATGTCGCGATGCGCGAGGCCCCGATCCCACAGCACCCGGATCAGCCGAAGCCCATCGTCGATGATGACGTCGTCCACCTCGGCTTCCCCGAGCGGCGTGGCGTGCTCGAAGAACTCCGTGACGAGCATGTACTCACGGTTGGGCGTCAGTTCGATGATGCCGTAGGACTGCGCCACACGGACGCCGACGTCGTCGAGCAGCCGAAGCGCGTAGTCCTCGTACTCGACCAGCCGGCGCACGGACGCGAACGGGACCTCGTCCTCGAGCTGACCGTACAGCAACGTCCGTCCGAACCGGTACCAGCGGTCGGCCCGAAGGTGCGTCGTGTTGAAGATCTTCGCGAACAGTCGGGCGGGAGACTCGCCGACCTCCAGCATCGCCGGCGAGGAGCCGCCCGAACCTTCCAGCCCGAACGGTCGGATCGCGGTCACGCTGAAGCCGAGCTGCTCGCGGACGGCGTCGACGATCGCCCGCCCCCGCGCGCCTTCGAGATCGAGATGGGCCGACGAACCCTGGCGGCGGGAGTACCGAACTGGGAACACCTCGTCGGGGACGAACGCGGCGAACGCGGTGACGGCCGCCGTCGTTGCGAGGGCGACGGCATACCCAGCGTCGAACGGATAGTCCCCCCCGCTTAGCACCCGCGCGACCGCGTAGCCGATGCAAATGGCGACGGCCGTCCGCAATGCGCGAGTTCTGTACCGGCCGGCGGGAACGAGCACGAAGGCCATCGCGACCAGCGTGACCGTCAGCGTCGCAACCGGGCGTGAAGGAAACCAGAACGTCGCCCGGCTCGTCTCCGACACGAGCCCGACCGGTGCCGGCCGCGGCCAGCCGAGGACGCTGACGACCGTCCAGTCGGCCAGCGCGATCGTGGCTAGGAAGACGACCCCCTGCCGCCACCGCGAGAAGACTGCCGCGACCCCGAGCGTCGCCACACGCAACGCCAGGACGACCCAGACGCTGCCGAGGACGTCGACCCGGGCAGCCAAATCCGTGAGCCAAGCGGGAGCGGCCTCCCGGATGGCGGCCAGCGTCTGGTCCCCCCACGGCTCGGGAACTCCCAGCCGCAGCAGAAGCGAGACGACGATCCCGACGGCCAGCACCGCCGTGAGGGCGATCACCGACCGTGCCCGCCCGGCGGTCCTCGGCAGCGGCGCCGGCTCGCCCGAGGGTCGGCGCCGGGTTCGCGCTGCCGGCGACGTCGCCCGCATCGTGCCGGCCGACGAGGGCTAGGCCAGCGCCCGCTCCTTCAGCCGCTCGTAGTCCTGCGCCGAGATCTCCCCGCTGTCGCGGAGCCGCGAAAGCTTGGCGATCTCGTCCGCCGCCGAGTACGCCGAGAGCCGGCGCTCTCGCTCCTGCGCCGCGTCGAGCATCCGCCGGTCCTGCTCGGTCATCTTCGGCCGGGCGATCATGTAGATGAGGATGCCGAGCAACGGAAGGACACAGATGACGAGGATCCATCCGGCCTTGCCCCATCCCGACAGGTCGTCGCGGCGGAAGATGTCGCCGAACACCGCGATGAACATCCAGATGAACAGGAACCAGAAGAAGAAGGCGACCATCGCCCACAGTACGTCCCCGAACGACCAGTCCATCGTCGCTCCTTCCATTGACGCGGGCGACCAGCCGCCGCCCGTCGTTGCCCGCACGGTAGGCGCCGTCGCCGCTCATGTGGTCATGCCGATGGGGTGAAACGCGCCGCTGGGGTGAGGAGACGAGAGGGCGATGGCGCCCAGCACTCCGTCGCTGGTCGCGGCGTGTGGCGCGCCCCCGCATCATCCCATCTGTCTGATGACCGAACGGCCAGCGACGACTTCAATACGGGATGTCGGGATCGGCCCTTCACCGCGCGTTCCCGACGCGGACCGCACGAGGGAGGCTGTCATGGCGAAGAAGCACAAGAAGCCCGCGCACGGCGACGGGAACGCAAGCGCGGGGGCCGTGACCGTCGCGTCCACTTCCGATCTGGCCACGGACGCCGCCGACGACGGCGATCAGGGCAGGATGAAGCCGAAGCCGTACGAACGCGAGCTCCGCCGGCTGCACGGCGAGCTCGTCGCGATGCAGGAATGGGTGAAGGCGTCGGGCGCGAAGGTCTGCATCGTGTTCGAGGGGCGAGACACGGCCGGCAAGGGCGGCACGATCAAGGCGATCACCGAGCGCGTCAGCCCTCGCGTCTTCCGGGTGGTCGCGCTTCCCGCCCCGACCGAGCGAGAGCGTTCCCAGATGTACATCCAGCGATACGTCCCGCACTTTCCGTCGGCTGGCGAGGTCGTGATCTTCGACCGAAGCTGGTACAACCGCGCCGGCGTCGAGCGCGTCATGGGTTTCTGCACGCCGGAGGAGACGTCGCGGTTCCTCGCCCTGGCGCCGGGGTTCGAGAAGGCGATGGCAGACTCGGGCATCCACCTCATCAAGTACTGGCTCGAGGTGAGCCCGGACGAACAGACGCGACGCCTCGAAGGCCGGATTCAGGACCCACGGAAGATCTGGAAGCTCACGGACATGGACCTTCGCTCGTACAGCCGCTGGTTCGACTACTCTCGTGCCCGCGACGCGATGCTCGCCGCGACGGACACGCCATGGGCACCCTGGTACATCGCGCGGACCGACGACAAACGCCGCGGGCGACTGAACATCATCACGCATCTGTTGGGTCTCGTTCCGTACGAGCCGCTCGAGGGCAAGGACGCCGAGCTCCCCCACCGCCAATCGCCGCGGGGGTACGTCGAGCCCGAGCTGCACGGGCGATACATCCCGACGCCGTTCTGACCGGGAGGCCAAGGTGACGCCGGCGCCACCGCCGCTTCGACGCATCGCGGCCATCGGCGCCATCGTCCTGGCGATCGCGTCGGTCGTCCTCGCCGCCATCCCGATCGCGACGCGCCCGCTGGCGGTTGTGGCGACCCTCGTCCAGCTGGTCGTCATCGTGGCCGCCGCCTGGTTCGCGCTGACGAGGTCGGGGGTACGACGAGGGCTCGCCGTCGTCGTCGCGCTTATCGCGGTCGTAGGCGTCGTCGCCAGCGCGTTCGACGCGGAGGGAGGCGTCCCCGGCTGGGTCGTCGTGCTGACGCTCGCCGCGGCCGTCGGGCTCGCGAAGTACGCCCTCGGGGATACGCTCCGCGACCTTCGCCGGGCCGAGACGCCCGGGACGCCCGTCTCGCCGGCCAGGCACGGGGTGCTCTTCATGAATCTCAGGTCCGGCGGCGGCAAGGCGGACCGATTTCGTCTCGTCGACGAGTGTCGCGATCGCGGGATCAAGCCGGTGGTCCTGCGTCCGGGCGAGGACTGGATGCAGCGCGTCCGCGAGGTCGCGTCCGACGGCGCCGATGTGATCGGCATGGCCGGCGGTGACGGGTCGCAGGCGATGGTCGGCGCGATCGCGGCCGAGCTCGGGCTCGCAATGGTCGTCGTTCCGGCGGGCACGAGGAATCACCTGGCGGTCGATCTCGGGCTCGACCGCAACGATGTCGTCGGCGCCCTGGACGCGTACGGCGACGCCGTGGAGCGTCAGGTGGACCTCGCCGAGGTGAACGGCCGCGTCTTCGTCAACAACGTCTCGCTCGGGCTGTACGCGACGATCGTCCGTTCGCCCGAATACCGCGACGCCAAGCTCGACACGACCCTTACCACGCTGCCGAACGTCCTGGGACCCGACTCTCGCCCGTTCGATCTGCGATTCACGGGGCCCGACGGGCGTGAGCGGGTCGGGGCGGACCTCATCCAGGTGTCCAACAACCCCTACGGCACGACGACGCGCGGCGCAGGCAGCCGTCCGCACCTCGACACGGGGCGCCTGGGCGTCCTCACGCTCACGATCGACCGTCGCGATACGTCGAGGTTCCTCGCGGACGTCGTGACCGGTCGGCTGCAGCGGTACACGGGCCTGCTCTCGTGGGCGCCTCGCGTCTTCGAGGTTTCGGCGGATTCGCCGATCGACGTCGGCGTCGACGGGGAGGCTCGCGAGATGGACCCACCGCTGCGCTTCTCGATCCGGGACGAGCGTCTCCGCGTCCGGCTCCCGAAGCACGCGATCGGGTACGCCCCCGCCGCGCGCTCACCGAACTCACGTGAAGCGCTTCGCGACCTGTGGCGCGTCGTGCTCGGCCGGCCGGCAGGTCTCTGGGCCGACGTCGGGGGATGACCGTCTCAGCGGGGCAACGGCCGGCGCGCGAAGGAGAGGACCGCGCCGAGCACGGCGAGGGCCCCCCCGAGCAGTCCGACGATCGCGCCGATCTGCGCAGCAGCCGTCACCGTCCCCGACGCGAACGCCGCCGTGAGCCGATCGGACGCATCCTGCATCTGCGATTGCGCCGTCACGGAGGTGAACGCCTGCGCATCGGCGGCGTACTTCGTGAACCCCTCGGCGTCGACGAGCGCCCAGCCGGCGGCCGCGACGAAGAGCCCGCCGAGCGCCAGGGCCGCGATCGCCCACGCGATCCGCCACCCCGTCGACGTCACCATCGCGATCGCGAGGCCGGCGCCCACCGCAAGCAGCGCCGCGAAGAGCAACGACTGACCCGTGAAGCTGGAGATGGCACGAACGCGCTCGGACTGGCCCGTCGAGTTGTTCGTGACCTCGATCCAGACGAGGAACAACGAGACGAGAACGATCGCGGCCCCCAACGCCACGCCCCACGCGCCCGGGTTGCGCCGGATTCGTCCCCACGCCGAGAGATCCTCGGTGGAGACCCCTACCGGGACTCGGGCGCCCTCCGATGGGCGGGGACTAGTCGGCGTCGTCATCGAGCGCCTCGATGACCATCCCGAGGCCACGCGCAATGTTGCCGATCGCCGCGACGACGTGCGGCGTTCCGACGATCGGTGCTACGGCAAGCAGCACCGACTGCAGCCGCTCGACGTCGATCCCGGCATCTTGCGCGACCGCGAGGTTGGTGACGTACGACGCGGGCGGGGCGTTCACGGCGACGAGCGCGGCGAAACGAACGAGCATCAACGTGTCCGGATCGAGATCCGTGCGCTCGAGGGAGCTCGCCGTCATCTCGGTGATCAGATCGAGCACGGGTTGTTCGGTGTCCGTCGCCATCCCTGCTCCTTTCTCGAGAACCGTTGCCTTGCCGGTAGGGCACACGCAACGGCCGGCGCGCCCACGACGCCGCGGGGGTCGTCGCGAAGCAAGGCCAGCCTCGCGACCGCGGACAGGACGGGCATCACCCGAAGGGGATGAACGTCCGGTCGGCGGCCGAGCACGCCATTCGAATGCGGTTCGCGGAGATGTGCTATCCGAGCCTTTCATCCACTCGGGGTGACGTACTCGAAGCAGCTGCGGCAGAGCATCGCCTTGGTCGACCAGAGGAGGCACCATGCCGTCCGCCGCCCCCGCGTTCCTGGAGTCGCTTGCCAGGCGCGACAACGAACCATTGCTGCGGGACGTGAACGCATCGATCCGATTCGACCTACGCCGCCAGCAGATGGTCGATCACTGGACTGTCTCGATCGACGACGGGGCGATCTCCCTGGCACACCGAAAACTTGGCGCCGACTGCGTGGCGACGATGGACGAGGAAACGTTCAACTCGATCGCGTCGGGCAGGTCGAACGCGATCGCGGCGGCACTTCGTGGCGACATCGAGCTCTCCGGAGACGCGGCGATCCTGTTGGCGTTCCAGCGGATGTTCCCGGGCCCGCCCGTGGATGAACGACGGCGATCCGAGACGGTCGGAGGCCCGCGATGACCGACGACCTCGTCAAGATCCTCGACGGCAACACGTTCGTCGTGAGCGACCCGCGCGGCGACATCGAGGCCTCGATCGACGAGCCGACGGGCCTGTTCGCGTGGGACACGCGCTTCCTGTCCACGTGGATACTGAGCGTCAATGGCCAGCGACTGAACACGCTTTCCGTCGACGACCTCAACTACTTCGAGGCACGCTTCTTCCTCGTGCCCGGCACGGGAACGGTTTACATCGACTCGAAGCTGTCCGTGATCCGACGCCGTGCGGTGGGAGACGGATTCAGCGAGGAGATCGAGATCCTGAATCACGACTCGCAGCCCGTCGACCTGGGCGTCCGCATCGAAGCCGGCAGCGACTTCGCCGACCTGTTCGAGGTCAAGGACTCCCTCAAGAAGCAGGGCGAGTACGAGCGACGCGTCGAGAAGGATCGCCTGGTCCTCTCGTATCGCCGTGAACGCTTCGTTCGCGAGACGGTCGTGAGGTCGTCTGGTCGGGCCGAGGTCGACGAGAACGGGCTCACGTTCCGGATTCGGATCGATCCCAAGGGAGCGTGGAGCACGACGCTCGACGTCGTCGCCGCGCAGCCCGGGCTCACACAACCGACGGAGAGAACGAAGGCTCGGCGCACGGGCGGACAGACCGCCATGGAGCGGGGCCTGGAGGCCTGGATGTCGGCTGCGCCGCAACTCCAGTGCGACTGGGACTGGCTCAAGGTGGCGTATACCCGCAGCCTCATCGACCTCGCCGCGCTTCGGTTCTCGCCCCGGTCGTTGCCGGGACAAAGCCTTCCCGCGGCGGGACTGCCGTGGTTCATGACGATGTTCGGCCGGGACAGCATCTTCACGAGCCTTCAGGCGCTCCCGTTCACACCCGAGCTGGCCGCGACCACGCTGCGAGCGCTCGCGCAGCGGCAGGGAACGAGAATCGACGATTTTCGCGAGGAGGAGCCGGGCCGGATCCTGCACGAGATGCGCTTCGGCGAGATGACCGCGTTCGAGGAGCGGCCGCACTCGCCCTATTTCGGGTCGGCGGACGCCACGCCGCTCTTCGTGGTGCTGCTCGACGAGTACGAACGGTGGACGGGCGATCGACAGCTCGTGCGGCAGATGGAGCCGGCGGCGCGGGCCGCGATCGACTGGATCGACCGCTTCGGGGATCGCCAGGGCAACGGGTACGTCTCGTATCAGAGGCGAAACGAGCAGACCGGGCTCGAGAACCAGTGCTGGAAGGATTCGTGGGACTCGATCGCCTTCCGGGACGGGACGCTGCCGGGGTTCCCGCGGGCGACCTGCGAGCTGCAGGGGTACGCCTACGACGCCAAGATGCGGGCGGCGCGCCTGGCCCGCGACATCTGGCAGGACGAGCCCTACGCCGAGGCGCTCGAGCGCGGTGCGGCCGAGCTGAAGCGGCGGTTCAACCGGGATTTCTGGCTGGCGGAGCGCGGGTACTTCGCGCTCGCCCTCGACCCCGACGGGCGGCGGGTCGACGCGCTCTGCTCGAATGTCGGTCATCTGCTCTGGAGCGGGATCGTCGACAAGGCGAAGGCGAAGAGCTGCGTCGCCCACCTCATGGGCCCGAAGCTGTTCTCCGGGTGGGGAATCCGGACCATGGCCGAGGGCGAGGGCCGCTACAACCCGATCGGCTACCACGTCGGCACCGTATGGCCCTTCGACTGCTCCTTCATCGCATGGGGCCTGCGCCGGTACGGCTACAAGCAAGAGGCCGCTCGCGTTGCGGCCGGAATCCTCGACGCCGCCCGCTTCTTCCTCGGTCGCCTCCCCGAGGCGTTCGGTGGCTACGCGCGCGCCGACACGAAGTATCCCGTCCAGTACCCGACGGCCTGTAGCCCGCAGGCTTGGTCGACCGGCGCCCCGCTCCTGCTGCTGCGAACGATGCTCGGGCTCGAGCCGGCGGGCGAGCATCTGGTGGTGGACCCCGTCCTGCCGCGCGGGATCGGCCGGATCGAGCTCCTCGACATCCCGGGCCGGTGGGGGCGCGTCGACGCGTTCGCCCGCGGCCGCGCCGAGGCGGCGCCGCCCGCGCGGTTCGGACGGGAGCTCGGCCCACAACCCGAAACCTCAAGCAGGAGACGCTCCACTCCGCGGCGTGTCCGAACGCTCCCCCGATCGAGAGGCTGATGCCATGACGGCGTATCCGGAAATCTCGGACCATGGTCTGATCGGCGACCTACAGACCGCCGCGCTCGTCGCGACGGATGGCACCGTCGACTGGTTGTGTCTTCCGCGCTTCGACTCGCCGAGCGTCTTCGCGTCCCTGCTCGACGCGCAGCGCGGCGGCTATTTCCGCATCGCGCCCGAGGGCGGCGGATACGTCACGAAGCAGATCTACTTCCCGGACACGGCCGTTCTCATCACGCGGTTCATGACGCCCGACGGCGTCGGCGAGGTCGTCGACTTCATGCCGATCGACGACCCGCACGATCCGACTCCTCGGCACGATCTCATCCGGCTCGTGCGCGTCGTCCGCGGCGAGATGACGTTCGTCCTGGAGTGCCGGCCGCGCTTCGATTACGGACGCGCCCGCCACCGGCTCCGGGCGACGGAGCCCGGCTTCGTGTTCGAGTCCGGCGATGTGAACCTCGTGCTTCGCGCGACCGTGGAATTGCAGCCGGACGGCGAGGACGTACGCGCGCGGTGGACGGCCCGAGCGGGCGACGTCGGCGGCGCGATCCTCGAGTCGGCCGGTGGGCGCGATGCGCCCGCGCCGATCGACCGGGAGCGGGTCCTCGCGCTCTTCAACAAAACGGTACGGTTCTGGCGGGACTGGCTGGCTCGTTCGACGTACCAGGGCCGTTGGCGGGAGGCCATCGGCCGATCCGCGATGACGCTCAAGCTGATGACGTATGCGCCGACGGGTGCCCTCGTCGCGGCGCCGACGGCGAGCCTGCCCGAGCAGATCGGGGGCGAGCGAAACTGGGACTACCGCTTCACATGGGTCCGCGACGCATCGTTCTCGGTGTACGCGCTGCTCGGGCTCGGATATACCGACGAGGCCGAAGCGTTTCTCGGCTGGCTGCGCGATCGCGCCGCCGAGCGCACCGGGACCGAGGGCCCACTGAAGATCATGTACCGGATCGACGGATCCTCGGATCTTTCGGAGGAGACCCTGGATCACTTCGAGGGATACCGGGGATCCGCGCCCGTTCATGTCGGAAACGGTGCGGCCGACCAGCTGCAGCTCGACATCTACGGCGAAGCGATCGACTCGGTGTATCGCACGAGCCGCCACGGACTGACGATCGGTCATGAGGGGTGGAAGGACCTGTCGGCGATCGTCGACTGGCTGTGCGATCACTGGGATCGGCCGGATGAGGGGATCTGGGAGACGCGCGGCGGCCGCAAGGACTTCACGTACGGTCGGCTGATGTCCTGGGTCGCCATGGATCGGTCGCTGCGGATGGCCGAAGAGCTCGGTCGTCCCGCGGACGTGGCGCGCTGGACCAAAGAGCGCGACCGCATCTATCGGCAGATCATGGAGCGGGGTTGGAGCAAGGAGCGTGCCGCGTTCGTTCAGCACTACGGCTCACAGGTCCTCGATGCCTCGAACCTGCTGATGCCGCTCGTCGGGTTCGTCGCGCCGCGGGATCCGATGTGGCTGTCGACTCTCGATGCGATGGACCAGGAGCTGGTCTCGGACAGCCTCGTGTACCGCTACGATCCGGCGGCGTCGCCGGACGGCTTAGCCGGCTCGGAGGGGACGTTCTCGATCTGCACGTTCTGGTACGTCGACGCGCTCGCACGGTCGGGGCGACTCGAGCAGGCTCGGTTGACGTTCGAGAAGATGCTGACGTACGCCAACCACGTCGGACTCTTCTCCGAGGAGATCGGCCCCACCGGAGAGCAGCTCGGCAACTTCCCTCAGGCCTTCACCCACCTGTCGCTCATCAACGCCGCGATCAACCTGGATTTCCAGCTCGATCACGGTGCGGGATGGGTCGACTTCACTCCGGGATCGCGGTCGCCGTCAGGCTCGCGCCCGGCGTCCGGAGGGTAACGCCGCCTGCGAAGACGCCGTTTGGGGCGGCGCGAGGACGCCGTTTGGGGCGCCGCCGGCGCCCTACGCGACGAGGGAGCTGCCGCTGAGGGTCTCCTCGAGCATGAGCTCGGCCTCGGGCGGGATCTCCGACTGCAGGACAGTGCCCCCGTACTCCTCGAGGGCGTTGACGACGTCGTCCGGCGTCACCTTCTCGACGAGCACGAACAGAGCGGACGTGCCGGGCACGACCATATCGCGAACGCGCCTGGCGAACTCCGGGTCCAGGCCCGCGTGCGCGACCTTGCGAACGATCGGTTCGAGGTCGGCGCCGATCGGCATCCGCAGGACGGGGACGAAGAACAGGGTCGCGAACAGCGTCAGCCACAGCATCGTCCACGACGGCCGGTTGCCGGTGATGACGGCGTGCGTCTCGATCTTGAACGATCCCTGCTCATCTCGGGCAATGGCCGCGATCTCGTCTCGCCGGATGATGAAGTCCTGCTCCAGCCGTTCGAGCTCCTCCATGGCGGCGCCCGCCGTGAACGTGTCCGAGTAGCCGATCGCGACGAGCTGCATCCGACGTCCGTTCGTACGCGTCACCCTCGTCGGCACCTCTCTGCCGTGTCCGAGACGTCCGTTTTGGAATCGAACGACGGGCCCAGAGCGGGGACATCGCCCCGATGGGATGAACCGTCGGAGCGAAGCCACAAGCCCGCGATGACCCGATTCCGAAGCGCCCGCCGGCTCATCGAAGCGGCGGGGTCCGGCGGACGACGGGATGGGCGCAGAGGAACGGACCACCCAGCCACTCGGCATCCGATTCCTGGGCCGACGCCTCGATGATCGAGCCGTCGTCGAGCTCGAGGCGGATCGAGACGACGCCCTCGTCGCTCGTGAGCGTTCGGGTCGGATCGAGGACCCCGAACGCCGTTCGGACGCCGAGCGCGTGTCGCCGACGGCGCAGCAGGCCCCAATCGAGCACGAGGACGTCGTGGACCCATCGGGCGTTGACCGGTCGCCTCGGCCAGGCTTTCGAGCCGTCGTCGGCACCCGAGACGCGGATCCGGCAGCGGAACACCCCCTCGGGCGTGACCGGACGCTCACGAAGAAGCCGCCATCTGACCAGGACCGCGCCGGCGCAGACCAACGCGATGGTCACGGAAAAGACGATGTCTGCGTCCACTCGATCGTCGCCGCCGCTCGATCCCCCCGGCACACACGACGGTAGAGATCGACGGCGGCACCGGACATCACCCGGACGGGATGAGGAATCGGCAGCCCAACCGAAGGAGATTCAAGCGATGGACGACCGAGCGGACCTCGGCGACGCGAACGCACGCCGCCAGGGCGTTCCGGACACGGCCCTCATCGTCGCCACGAGGGTCGCCGCGGGAGCCGCGATCATGGCCATCGCAAGTGTGGCGGCGCTCGTCAATCGTCGTGGCGACGGCGACGGCGACGGCGACGGCGGCGGCGGCAACGACGGCGGCGGTAGCGACGGCGACAACGAGGAGCCATCGGAAGACGTCGATCGGACGGTGCGGTCGCGCGTCGCCGCGGCCCTGCTGGCGGGCCTCATTGGCGCGGAGCGTCGGGCCGCCGATGCCGTGCAGGAAGCTCGCACGCGAATCCAACCGGTCGTCGACTCCGCACGAGGCAATCCGCTTCTCCGGCCGATCGAACGGCTGCTCTCCTCCGGTGACGACCTCGTCGACCGGGGGCGGGGCGACGCGGGAGAGGGCGTGGACCAGGTGCTGCAAGCGTGGGACACCGTCCTCGACCACCTCGTACGAGATGCGCTGCGGCACGTCGACGTGAACGAACTCGCGCGGTCGGTCGACGTGGACGCGATCGTGGCGCGCGTCGACGTTCAGGGCATCGTCGAACGCGTCGACCTGGATGCCGTCGTAGGGCGTGTCGACATCGATGCGATCGTTCGCCGTCTCGACATCGCCGACCTCGCGCGCCGATTCCTCGAGGAGATCGACATCGCACAGGTGATCCGCGAGTCGTCCGGTTCGCTGGCGGACGAGACCGTCGATATCGTGAGGCAACGCGGCGCCGATGCCGACGATCGGGTGGCAGGCTTCGTCGACAGGATCCTGCGTCGGACGGATGCGCGCGACACGCGCGTCGTCGGTCGCTCGCCCGTCCAGAGTGGAGGGGAGGCGTCGTGACCGCGGATAGGGCGGCCGCGTCCTACCGGGCGGGCTTCGTCTCCCGGCTGGGCGCCGGCGTCCTCGACGCCATCGTAGTCGTCGTGGGGACCGCCCTCATCCTCGTCGTTGGGCGGATGGTCGCAGCGGTCTTCGCGGGCTTCGCCTTCTCGTTCCCACGGCCGAGCGGCATCGAGCGGTACGGGGCGCTGTCGGTCGTCTACGTGCTGTATCTGACGTTCTTCTGGACGACGACGGGTCGCACCCCCGGGAACTATCTTGCCGGCCTCCGCGTCTCCACGTCGGACGGAGCGCGCCTTTCGGTGCCTCGCGCGTTCGGGCGCGCGTTGATCTGCCATTTCTTCCCCGTGGGACTCCTTTGGGTGCTCATCAGCCGGCGCAATCTGGCGGTTCAAGACATCCTGCTCGGTACCGCCGTCGTGTACGACTGGAACGCGCGGCGAGCGACGACGCTGGCGACCGGCTCGTCCGGTCCGTAGGGCCCAGACGCTGTCGACGGCGTCAGCCGAAGTGGCGGCCGGCGGGGGCGGTCATGTCAGAGGGACGCGTGCCGGCCGCGTAGGGAGCATCGCCGCCGTACGGTCGGTCCGCGGTGAGCGCGTAGAGGATCAGCGAATCGAGGACGATGACGAGCACGGACGAGACCGGGTGCGCACCGAGCGAGAAGAACCAGACGATCATCGAGACCGACGCTCCGATCAGGCCCAGGGCCTTTCCCGCCGTACTCCGGCGCATGACGAGTATCGCAGTCAGCACCTGGAGCGCCCCGATGACGATCCAGACGACTCCCCAGAAGGCCAGGTTCTGATACAGCAACGATGCGGCGTGGAAGTACTCCTTCTTCGCGAGGGCGGCCACGCCGAGGATCAGGTTCCAACCCCCGGCGACGCCGATCGCGATCGACGCGAAGACGGTCCAACCGTGACTGCGCTCGGGCTCGCTCATCGTCGCACCCCATTCGTCATGACCGGCCGACCGTCGCACGCGTCGAGAGCCCGAACATCACCCCGACGGGATGACGTGCCGCTCGGTCGGCGGCCCAACGATGTGAACACGGTCCGCCCGAGGCTTCCGGGCACGGATACCCAGGGGGCTCGGGGGGCTCCGGCCCCCGAAGAAACCAGGATCCGGGCGGCATCGACGGCTCGAAGGGAGGATTGCATGAGCGACACGGACGTCGAAATCGGTCCGATCGATTACCTCGTCGTCGAATGGCCTCCGGGGCAGAAGCCGACGGGCGACGCGTTGCCACTTCTCGTCGACCTCGTCGACCGGGGTCTCATTCGGATTCTCGATCTCGCGTTCGTCCAGAAAGAGAACGACGGAAGGGTTACGCGGATCGAGCTGCAAGATCTGGGATCCGACCCCGAACTGACGATCTTCGAGGGCGCGTCGTCGGACCTCCTCGGGGACGACGACTACCGGGAGGCGGCGACCGCGGTGGAGCCGGGGTCTTCGGCCGCACTGCTCGTCTACGAGAACACGTGGGCGGCCCCGTTCGCGACCGCCGTTCGCCGTGGCGGGGCCAGGCTCGTGGCAACGGGCCGGATTCCGATCAACGCCTTCATCGCCGCGCTGGACGAGCTCGACGAACAGGAGGGATCGTAGATGCCGGGTCTCATCCGCGGAGTCGCGCGAACGGCCGTTGTGGCCGGAACGGCCACGGCGGTGTCGAATCGAGTGTCACGCCGCCAGGCGAACCGATGGGCATCTCAGGACCAAGACCCGTATTCCCAGCAGGCCGCGTACGAGCCATCTCCCGCTCAGCCAGCTGGGCCGACGACCGACGAGAAGATCGAGCAGCTGAAGTCGCTTGGCGAGCTGAAGGCGTCGGGCGTCCTCACGGACGCCGAGTTCGAGGCGCAGAAGGCGAAGATCCTGGCCGGCTGAGCCGCTCGATCAGCGAGTACTCCGCTCCCGTCCGACGTTGCTGATGATGAGCGCGACCACGGTGACAAGATAGAGCTGTCCGAGGAGGGCCTCGGTGACCGCCAGCATGCGCCCGAGGTTTCCGGCAGCCGTGAGATCGCCGTACCCAACCGTGCTGAGCGTGACGAAGCTGAAGTACAGGAAATCGATCGCGCTTGGATCGGCCTGCTGCGCGAAGAAGGAGTTCGGCGACACCGCGCTCACGGTTGTGTAGACGGACGCGAACAACAGCCCGATCAGCAGGTATACGCACAGCGCGCCGAGGATCGTGGCGCGGCTTATTCGAAGGTGCTCCGTGAGCTCGCGGACGATCGCGGCGATCGCTCCGAGCGACAGCGCCGCCTCCGCCGCGGAGACCGCGGCTTCCGCCACGTCCGACGTCCGTCCGGCGGCGACCGCAACGACGACGACGACGACGGGCACCACGACGAGGGCCAGCCGAAGAACGCGCCGCCCCGCTCTCGCCGACCACAGCGCATAGAGCAGGACGATGCCCTCGAGGATCGCGACGATGGCGGCGCTTGCGGGCCAGTGTCCCGCGAGTGCAGTCGCCGTGAGGAGCAGCACGATGAGGCCGAAGAGCACGCCGTAGGAGCCGCGCTCGCGCACCCGCCGTCGCAACGACCATCCGCGCCGGGATGTGTCGGTGAACGGTCGCTTCGCCGCTCGGTCGTCATCGTCGCGACGATCGGCCACGTCCAATCCTCGCACGATGCCTGGCGACCAGCGAGAACCGTTCTCCGTGCGGAGGATTCGCGCCCTTTCGGGTACGGTTCGAGCATGCTGTCCCCTCAGGACGAACGCACGAAGGAGCGCCGTTTCCAGCTCGCCTCGCTCGTTCAGCGGATGCGGCGTCCGTCGGCCCGGATGCTGCCGCACGTCGGCGACGTCACCCACGAGCAGCGCCCCGTCGGCGGGAGATCGGGCGCGCTCCGCGCCGCGATCTTCGGAGTGAACGACGGGCTGGTTTCGAACGTGTCTCTGATCTTCGGCGTCGCGGGCGCCGGCGTGTCGAACAGGTTCATCCTGCTCGCGGGCATCGCGGGTCTGCTCGCCGGCGCGTTCTCCATGGCGGGCGGCGAGTACATCTCGATGAAGGTTCAGCGCGAGGTGTTCGAACGCCTGATCCACCTGGAGGCACACGAGATCGGCTCGATGCCCGATGAGGAGCGCCACGAGCTGGTTGACCTGTACGAGCGCAAGGGGATCCCACCTTCGCTCGCCACGCAGCTCGCGGAGGTCGTCATGGCCGACCCGGAGATCGCGCTTCAGACGCACGCCCGCGAGGAGCTCGGCCTCGACCCCGAGGGCGGGCTCGGATCGCCCTGGGCCGCCGCTGGCTCCTCGTTCGTGACGTTCGCGTTCGGGGCGCTCGTCCCGCTGCTGCCGTTCCTCGTCACCAGCGGAACGCCGGCCGCGGTCGCCTCGGGCGTGCTCTCCGGCGTGACGCTGTTCGCCGTCGGCGCGGCGATGTCGTACTTCACCGGCAAGCGCTTCTACCTCTCGGGGGCGCGGATGCTCATCGTGGGCACCGCCGCCGCGGGGATCACGTTCGCCGTCGGCAAGTTCCTCGACGTCACGGTCACCGGCTGACGCGTTACCCCGAGTCGGCCAGGGCCTCGAGGCCCGCGAGATCGACGCGGGCGGTCCTGCGCCCGCGCGCGCGGAGCGCGGTGAGGTCTCCGTCTGCCTGCGAGCGGAGGAGCCGACCGAACGTGAAGTCCCGGCCGGGGATCGCGAGGTCTGTCGACGGAGGCTCGACCACCTGGATCGCGACGACGGTATTCGGGCCGCCCTTGTGCAGCTGCCCGGTGGAGTGCAGGAAGCGCGGGCCGAAGCCCACCGTGACGGCGACGCGGTGACGGTCGCGGATGCGCAGGCGGACGCGCTCGAGCCGGTCTACGTGTCCGGCGTCGCGGGGCACGTAGGCCTGGATCGCGACGTAGTCGGGCGGCGCGGCGGCGTCGAGAATCTCGGCGGCGTCTCCGGCATCGGGCGCCTGTTCGCCCGCATCCCCCAGGACCCGCGCCGTCGCGTCCTTGGCCGACTGGACATCCGGTTGGTCGAATGGATTGATCCCGAGGACTGATCCGATGATCGCGGTGGCGAACTCCCACCGATACATCTCGCGGCCCAGATCCTCGGGCCCGGCGTTCGGCAGGCGGACGAGCGGGTGGCCCGCCTCCTCGACCACCCCAAGGACGTCGGCCGCATCGCCGCTGGCGGCAAACAGTCGATCGTCGCCGAAGACCGCGGGCGCGCCGGGAGGCTCGTCGACGACCGGGACGATGCCTGTGCCGCGTTTGCCGGTCGACTCCGCGATGAGCTGCTCGAGCCACGCGCCGAAGGCAGCGATCTCCTTTGGTAGGACGATCGTTAGCTTGTCGCGTCCGGCCCGGGCGGCCTCGCCGACCCGCACCCCGAGATCGAGCCCGAGGTCCCAGCGCTCGGCGCCGTGGGCCCGCCGCCACGTCGACGCCATCTCGATCGCGCCGTCGAGGAGGAGGTCGAGCGGGGCGCCGATCAGCGCGGCCGGCATGAGACCGAAGTACGACAACGCGGAGTATCGACCGCCGATGTCGGCGCGGTTCACGAAAACCTCCCGGAAGCCCCGCTCGCGCGCGAGCGCCTCCAGCGGCGTCCCAGCGTCGGTCACGGCAGCGAAGCGACGCCCGTCGGGGACGCGCTCCCAGAAGTACCGCAGATGGGAGTCCGTCTCGATCGTCGAGCCCGACTTGCTCGAGATGACGAAGAGGGTCTCGTCGAGGTCCACCCGGCCCTCGACGTCCGCGATCTGATCAGGGTGGGTCGAATCGAGGACGATCAGATCCAACAACCCGTCCGCCACTCCGAAGCACTCGCGGAAGACCTCGGGAGCCAGGCTCGAGCCGCCCATCCCCGCCAGGATCGCCGTGCGCAGCCCGTCGCCGGCCGCCGCCGAGGCGAACGAACGCAGAGCCTCCACCCGGGCCGGCATCTCGTCGATCACGGTCAGCCAGCCCAGCCGGTCGGCGACCTCGGTCGGATTCGTGGACCACACCGTGTAGTCCTTGCGCTGGATCCGGCCGACGACGTCGTCGCGCGTGAACGCGGCCAGTCGGGCGCGGACGGCCTCGTCCGTCTCGCTCAAAGCTCTGTCATTCCTCTGGCACCTCTTCCCCCGACACGAGCAGTTCGAGCCCGTCGCGAAGGGCCTCGTACCGCCGCTCCCCAAGTTCCCGCCGCGCCCGCGCCTCCAGGGCAGCCATCGCGCGGCGGGCCTCGGCCACGTACCGACGGCCGCGAGCCGTGAGACGGACGACCTTCGCACGGGCGTCCTCGGCGTCGGGCACGCGCCGGACGTATCCCCGCTGCTCGAGGTCGTCCACGATGAGCATCATCCCCTGCTTCGTCATCCCGGCGCGCCGCGCCAGATCCGTCAGCCGCGTGCCCGAGCGTCGATCGATGTTCATGAACACGGCGCCGTGCGCCGCCTTGGCGTCCGGATACCCGCGCTCGACCATCGAAGACACGAGCTCGGCCGACGCGGCGCGGTGACCCTCCAGCAGTAGGCGTACGAGGTCGGCTTCCGCCACGGGTCCATCCTCCGCAGTCGGACACGAACGGTCAATACGATTGACTTCCTAGGCGTCGCCGCCGGCCAGGACGACGCCGTCCTGCGTGATGGCGTCGAGCTCGCCGCCGCGGAACTGCTGCTCGTAGAGCCGCGCATAGACGCCGCCACGCCCCACGAGCTCATCGTGCGTCCCACGCTCGACGATGCGGCCTCGGTCGACGACGAAGATCACGTCCGCCGACAGGATCGTCGACAGGCGGTGGGCGATCGCGATGGTCGTCCGTCCGCGCATCAACGGGCGGAGCGCCTGCTGCACGAGCCGTTCCGACGTCGTGTCCAGGCTCGACGTCGCCTCGTCCAGGATCAGAATCCGCGGGTCCTTCAGGATCACGCGCGCGATCGCAAGCCGCTGCTTCTCCCCGCCCGACAGCTTGTATCCGCGCTCCCCCACGACGGTGTCGTAACCATCGGGCAGCTCCAGGATGCGGTCGTGGATGAACGCGGCCCGGGCGGCGGCCTCGAGCTCCTCCTGCGTGGCATCCGGCTTGCCGTAGAGCAGGTTGCGTCGGATCGTCGAGTGGAACAGGTACGTCTCCTGCGTGACGACGCCGATCAGATCGCCGAGCGAGTCGAGCTTGATGTCCTTCACGTCGATCCCGTCGATCGCGACCGATCCCTCCTGGACGTCGTAGAGCCGCGGCACGAGGTAGGTGATCGTCGTCTTGCCGGCGCCGCTCGGCCCGACGAGGGCCGCGAGCCGTCCGGGCTCGATGTCGAGCGACACGCCCTCGAGCGTCCAGGTACGCATCAGGTCGCGGTCGGCGGCGTCGGGCTCGAGCTCGTCGGGCTCGAGCGGTCCCTCCTCCACAGGCGTGTCGTAGTGGAACCAGACGTCGGAGAACCGGACGGATCCGCGGACCTCGGCGGGGCGCAGCTCGATCGCGCTCGGCGAGTCCCTGATCTCGTGCGGCATGTCGAGGTACTCGAAGACGCGATCGAACAGCGCCATCGACGACTGCACCTCGGTCGAGACCTGCAGCATCGAGCCGACAGGGAAGAACAAGCGCGACTGGAGCGTGGTGAAGGCGACGAGCGTTCCGGCCGTGATCGACGACGAGCCGTTCGCGAGCTGCCACCCGGCGACGAGATAGACGAGCGCCGGCGTGATCGAGAAGAACGTACCGACGATCGCGAAGAACGAGCGGCCGATCATCGTATTGCGGATCTGCAGGCCGGTCAGTCGCTCGTTCTCGCCGCGGAAGCGGTCGATCTCGAACTGCTGGCGTCCGAACGCCTTGCCGAGCAGGACCCCGGAGACCGACAGCGTTTCCTCGGTGATCGACGTGAGATCGGCGAGCGTGCGCTGTGTGCGCGTCGCGACCTCGCGCCTCGCCCGTCCTACCTTGAACGTCAGCCAGATGAAGACGGGGAGCAGGAACAGCGAGAGCACGGTCAACTGCCACGACAGCACGAGCATCGCCACCAGCGTGCTCGCGATCACGACGATGTTCGACAGGACGCTCGAGGCAGTGTCGGTGACGACGCTCTGCACGCCGCCAACGTCGTTCGCGAGACGCGACTGGATCTCCCCTGTGCGTGTCACCGTGAAGAACCGGAGTGGCATCGCCTGCAGGTGGCGATACAGCGAGTTGCGCAGGTCCTGCATGACGCGGAGTCCGACGAGGTTCGCGAGGTAGGTCTGGCCGATCCCGATGATCGACGTGACGATCGGGATGACGACCATGAACGTCACGCCGACGTACAGCGCGTGCAGGTCGGGGCATGGGCCGCCGCTGCAGACGCCGGCCGGGTTCCCGAACAGCCCGTTGTCGAAGATCCACTTGATCAGCAGCGGGTTCACGACGCCGAGCCCCGACGTCACCACGATGGCGAGCCCGACCAACCCGACCTGGCGCTTGTAAGGCCGGAACGTGGCGACCACCCGGCGAACGGTCTGCCTGCGGATCGGACGCTTGTCCTCATCGGCGAGCCCGACCCGGGACCACCGGCCGTGCGCGCCCCGCATCATGCGTCCAGCGTAGCGGCGACCTGAGCGAGCGGCCGGGGTAGCCTGTTCGCGTGCACGCCGTGCAGTGGACGATGGTCGGGCGGATGGCGCTCGCCGCCGGGCTCGGCTGGGTGATCGGATTCGAGCGCGAGCTCCGCGGCAAGTCGGCCGGGTCGCGGACGTTCGCGCTCATCGGCCTCGGAACGGCGGGCATCGTTTCGCTCGGCGACGAGATCTCCGGCGATGCCGTCAGCCGGATCATCCAGGGCGTCGCGGCGGGGATCGGCTTCATCGGCGCCGGGCTCATCTTCCAACGCGAGCCGGGAAGCGTCCTCGGCCTCACAACGGCTGCCGCGGTCTGGGCCGCCGCGGCGATCGGAGTCCTGTGCGGGTCGGGTGACTACCTTACTGCTGCCCTCGGGACGGTGCTGGCCGTTGTGGTCCTCAAGCTCGACGAGATTCCGGGAGTCCGGCGCCTCGACGCGCGCCGTGCGCGCCGCGACGGTGACGAAGGGTCGCAACCGGGCGACCACTGATCCGAGCGCCGGAACGGCTCTCACACCTCGGTCAGCGCCCGCGCGCGAAACCACACTTCGTCCAGCATCGCCGGCGTGAGTCTGCCGGTGAATGTGTTCTGCTGGCTGGGATGGAAGCTTCCGAGCATCGTGTACGGCCCGACGACCGCCTCCGACAGATGACCGAACGTCGGACGCCGCGGCGCGCCGTGGCCCAAGGCCGAAAGCGCCCGGACG
>JBKOWM010000086.1:0-7621 GCA_046724395.1 Actinomycetota bacterium | reverse complement strand
GCCGGAGCCTGCCGCTGCGACCGTCCCGGCCGCCTCCGTCCCGAGCGCCATCGGAGCCGGGCCGCCGATCTGCCAGCTGCCGATCCTGACAAGCTCGTCCCAGTTGCCGATGCCGGCGGCGGCGACGTCGATGAGGACCTCACCTGCGGCAGGCGTCGCCAGCTCGTCCACCTCGAAGATCTCGACGGGCTCGCCGAGTGCTGTGATTCCGGCCGCTCGCATCCTGTTCGGTGCAGGTTACTGCCGTCGGTAATGCGGCGCGCCGCGCTGGCACCTCGCCAGAGGAGTGCGACGCGATCAGGTGACAGATGATTTGCCTGAGCGAGGTTTCGGGAACGTACCTGGCACGCCGCGATAGACCGAGGGGCCGGCACGCGAATATCGAGGCGCGCGCCACACGTCTGCCGCGCGGGCTACGCTCGCGACGTGGAGCCGACGAGCGCGATGTCCTTGAGCGGGCGACCCGGCGCGTGACGCGGCAGGCGGCCAACGCCGATGCGATCGTCGACGAGGCGGTGGCGGCCGGGCTGGACGGGTCCGATCCCCTGATGGTTCACGTGAAGCAGCTACGCGCCGAACTACTTTTCGGTGAAGGGCGATCTCGAGCGCGAACGCTGACTCAACTCGTTTAACAAGCAGTGACGGCAAACGACCGCTCTTCGCCTCGCCCATGCGGTTCACTGCGTCAAGGCGTCACGACGTCGACATAACGAACTCCATGTCCGTCGTGCACGTCTCAATTCCGTCGATGATCGCGCATCCACCGTCATACGGCTCTGCGGATCTTCTCGACTCCGACGCTGTTGAAGACCTCGCTATTGACCGGGGCGTGTCTTCGGCTCGCGGACACTCACTTCCAACCTGGCACGCGCCCCGCTTGCTCGATCCACTTGTGGATGTCCGGTGCCTGCGCCTCCTCCGGAGTCGTCAACTTGACGTAGCGGCTCCGATCCGTGGTTCCAAGCGGCGGAGGAGAGTCGAAATTCGCGCCGCCGAAGAAGACGACATTCACCGAGACGTCGTAGGGGACCATCTCGATGATCCACCCGAGTTCTGGCAACCCGTAGTACGCGTTCTTCCACTTGATGGCGTATCGAAGCCCCGGGATTGTCTCGCAGATCGATTCGTCCAGCCGCTCGACGATGGGATGCAGATCCGGCATCACGCGCCGGATCCAATCCTCGATGTCTGCGTGGCTATCCGATGGCGCAGGCGGCTTTCGGGCGGTACTTGGCTTGCGTGGTTTCGCCAACCTGATCCCCTCCTGCAGAGCTCACGAATCAGATCCGGCGCCCGGACTCCTGTATCGCGACAGCCTAGGGCGACCCTGTCGGGATGGAAAGGCTCCCATGTAATGGTCCTGCGGGCTTGTCGGGCGGCGTTCTGGCTCTCTGGCCCTGGCGAGCGGCACAAGCCTCGGGCGGGCCGTCCTCTCCGGACTTTTCTCACCAGCCGCCAGTCAGCCGTTTGGGTGACTGGTGTGAGGTCACGGAAGGCGTGACGGGATGGCTGCGGAGCACCCGAAGCCACTCTCGGGATGGCTGGCCTTTTTCCGGCTGCTGTCCTCAGAAGAACCGCAGGGAGCCCCACGGCGCCGCGGCGCCGAAGCGGTCCTCCGCGCCACGACCTAACCCTCTTCCGGGTCGGTCCTGGCCGTCCACCCTCCTTTGGAGGAGCATGAGAATTGGCGGCCTGAGTTGTTCTTCACTCGTTTCAGCCGGACACGCGAGGGTAGCGGCACTGACTGCGGGGGGCCGGTCATCCGGACAACACAAACGGAGAGTACAACTCCCGACATGGCTCGCCGCGCATATTTCGCCGATGGCGCAGCGGGGCTGAGCCACTCGGCGAGAAGCCGCGAGTGCCGGGTACGGCCGAAGGGAAGGTGGCCGTACCCGGCGCGTCGCACGCCCTCGGTGCATGGCTGAGCTACTTCGGAGGGGGACCGGGAGATGTCGGGTGAGCGGGAAAGGTTCAGGAACGAACAAAACAACGTCTGGCTTGAGGTAGATGGCGACCGCGTTGAGGGGTACGCCGAGGAACTCGTCACATGTTGGGTCGAGTGGGGCGGTTGGCATTGGCAGGCGACACATTCTGAGCGAATGCGTGCCGTAGGCCGACTCCAAGACCGACTGAGCAACAAGAATCCGTTTATGGGAGTCGGCTGGGGCTACGCGGGTTATCTGCTTTCAGAGAGACCCTTAGCTGAGTCCATTCCCGAAGCCACTCGACGACGGATGGTCGAGTATGACGAAGCCCGGAAGCGATGGGACGAAGAAGAGTACCGGCTCATGTCCGGTGGTTAGCAAACAGCCCGTCCATCGCGGACACATAGGACTCCTAACGGCTCTTCCGGTTTTTGTCACCTGAATGTCGCCGCGGCGGTATCGGCCCCGTACGCATCGCCGAATGGCCGTCGCCCCCACCGGCAGAGCTCATGTCATCGTCTCGACGGCGGAGCAGCGGTCGTCGGCCGGGCCACCCGTCAGCGTGTCCCCTCCGCCCCCGCGCAGCGTGGTCGGATCCGTACGGGGTGCGACGCCGAGCAAGGGCGGCGCATGTCCGAGAGGGTGGACGCACCGCCGGTGATGGAGGAGTGTCGCCTAAAAGCCTGGCGCGCGGCCCTTTGCGTACTGATGGTCGTGCTGTTCGATCTCATAGGCCACGGTCATCGAGTCGATCCGAGCGTGCGACAGCACGCATCGCGAGGCGGTCACGGGTCGCACCCTCCCGATAAGGACCCGGGCCGGCGAATCGCGCGGCGCCCGTCATCGGACGTCCCGGGGATGTCGTCGTGAAGACCCGATTGTCCGCGCTGATCTGGTATCCGGGTCTGCTCGCCGGCTCGGCGCTCGGTTGTGTCCTCTTGACGATGGTCCTCTCGGCGTTTCCGCTGTTCGTCTCGGCGTCGGCGAGCGACCTGGTTGCCGGCGACATCGACCGGATCGCGACGCGCGCCGGCGCCGGGATCGCATACCGGTCGACGGATGTGCTTCTGCATGGCACGCAGAGCCGTGGCGACTACCCAGCCTACGCGGAGATCGACGCCCTGTTCAGGCGCGAGATGCGGGAGGCGCCAATCCTCGATGAGGTCTACCGCGGCGCCGTCGGCGAGGAGCTAGAGGTCTGGGGCGATGCACGGTTCCCCGTACCAGGCGTCTTGTTCTCGGCCCAAGGAGCGACCGATCACATCACCCTTCTTCGAGGCTCGGAAGGTGACGGTGTGTTGCTACCGAGCCTGTTGGCGCATAACATCCGAGCCGACGCGAGCGACGAGGTGCGGCTCGAGCTGAGTGGCCGCACGGTTACCGTCGCCGTCGCAGGCGTTTACCGAGACCTCTCATCCGTACCGCGCTCGACCTATTGGTATCCGTGGAATGACGAAATCTACGGGACCCATTGCGTCCAGAAGGACTGCCCGCCTCCGCCGGCCCTCGTTCTCACCTCGGCCTCCCAGATGGCGTCGTTGGCGAGGCGCCTCGGGATCGGCCGGGCGACATTCACGTGGGAGGCACCGTTGCGCGACGAGAACGTCACGCTCTCCGAAGCGAAGTCGCTCGCAGCCTTCTTCGCGCGATTCCGATCGAGGATCTCACCCGATGGTCCGTACTTCGGTCAGTTCCACTGCTGCGATTACGGAGTGCCCGATGCGGCGCTGTACAGCGCGATGCCTGGTATCGCCGACGGCGTTGACGTCCGTGTGTCGCAGATCGAATCCCCTGGGCTCCTCTTGCGCGCCACGGGCGTCCTCGTGGCGCTCGCCGTGCTCGTCTCCGCAGGGGTGTTCCTGATGGCCGCCCGACCCGTCGAGGCGGGGCTCCTGTTCGCACGCGGGACGCAGCCGACGCGTGTCGCGCTCGGTCTCGCCACGGAGGTACTGCTCCCTGCCGGAATCGCGTGCGCGGCGGGATTCGTGCTCTCGGTCGCAGCCGTCCGTCTCGTGGGGCCCGACGGCCGGATCGAAGCGTCCGCGATGTCTACCGCCGTCCGTACGACCGTCATCGCCATTCCCGTTGCGATCGTCGTCCTCGTGTCGGCGGCGATGGTCGCATTCTTCCGGCAGTCGGAGCATCATCTCGCACGCCTGCGCGTGATCACGCGGCTGCCGTTGGAACTCGTACCCGCCGCCGTGTCGTTGCTTGCCCTGCGCCGTCTGCGATCGGCCGGTGCCTTCGTCAAGGACGCAAGCGGCCTGCAGCGGCCGAGTATCTGGTTGCTGGGATTCTCGATCCTGTTCGTTGCGGGCTTCGGCGCGCTCGGCGGTCGCTTCTGTGTGCCGGTGTACCGGTGGTGGCGCTCGCGGTCGGGGAACGCGTCGCCGGAGACGTACCTGGCGGCACGACGACTAACCGCGTTCCCGGGGCCGACCTTCGCGCTCGTCGCAGTGGTGACGGTCTGCCTCGGCATATTCGTCGAGTCGCTCCTCTTCGTCGCGTCGATGCGCGCGACGATCGACGCGAAGGCCGGGGTGTTCGTCGGGAGCGACGTCGCCGGCTGGATCAACGAAAGCACCCCCGATCCCCACACCTTCCCGCTCCCGATCACCCGCGTCACCCGGGTGCCGGACGCCGGGACGATCGCGGGGACCACGACCACGTACGACTTCCTCGCGATCGATCCGTCGACGTTCGAACGCGCCGCGTACTGGCGCCTGTCGTTCTCGTCCTCGCCGCTCGAAGACCTGATGAGGGGTCTGAGCGGATCGAAGGATCGCGGCGCGATGCCGGCGGTCGTCGTTGGGAACCTCGATGTCGACGCGGTCATGATGGAAGGGCAGGTGTTTCCGTTGGACGTCGTCGGTCGGGCCGAAGCCTTCCCTGCCATGTCGGCGGGAGACCCACTCGTCGTCGTGGACCGTCGGTGGATGGTTGCCAATCCAGCAGGCCGGAGCCTGATGCTCAACGCACAGGCGAGTGAGGAATTGTGGGTTCGCGGCGATGCGGACGAAGCACGAGTCGCGCTCAGGGACCTGCGGTATCCCCCGTACCTGATCCTCACGGCCGACGAAGTAAAGGACATCCCATCGTTCGCCGCGACGATCGAGACCTTCCAGGTGCTCGACGTCCTCGGTGCCGGAGCGGCGCTGCTCGCGATCGCCGGCACGATTATGTACCTGCAGACGCGTCAGCGCGCGCACTTGGTCTCGTACGCGTTGTCACTTCGCATGGGGATGACTGCGCGCACGCACGAGGGATCGCTCCGTCGGGAACTCGCCATGATGCTCGCAACTTCGTTCGCGATCGGGGCCGTGCTCGCGGTAATCTCCGGCGTCATCGTCGCGCCGTTGATCGATCCACTCCCGACGGTATCACCACCACCCCTGCTCGTCGTCCCATGGGTACCGTTCGTGTTCGCGAGCGTCTTGGTTGCGGTGGGCACTGCAGGCGGCGCCCGCCTCACGGCGTGGCGCGTCCGACGCGTCGAGTTGGGCGAGGTGATGCGAGTTGCCGAGTGAGCCGCCGATCGCGCACGTGCGCGAGCTCGAGAAGCGGTATGTCACGGCGACCGGGGAGATCCGGGCGCTCGACGGCGTGTCGGCCGTCTTCGGCGCCGGCATGATCACGGCGGTCGCCGGCCCCTCCGGGAGCGGGAAGTCCACGATGCTGCGGCTCCTTGCCGGCATCGATCACCCGTCGGCCGGGGAGGTGGTCGTCGACGGCCTGCCGCTGCACCGCGCGCGGCAGCGCGCGCTCCGACGGCTGCGACGCCGGACCGTCGGTTACGTCTTCCAGCGGCCCTCGGACAATCTGTTCCCGAGGCAGACCGTCGGCGATCAGCTGCTCGCTGCGGCGGATCGCGCAGGCACGACAGTGCTCGATCCAAGATCGGTCGCCGACGCGTTGGCCATCACCGACCGGCTCGATCATCTGCCGTCGGCGCTCTCGGGCGGCGAGCAGCAGCGTGCCGCGATCGCACAGATGCTCTGTGCGGGAGTGCGAATGGTCGTCGCCGACGAGCCGACCGCACAGCTCGACGATGCGTCGGCGCGCTCCGTTCTCGACGCGATCGCCGCGCTTCACGATCGAGGCGTAACGTTCGTGCTTGCCACGCACGACGAGGCGGTCCTCGAGCGCGCCGACGAAATCGTCCGGCTCGATCACGGAGTGCTCGCGACGGCCCGCCGTCACGGCGATCTCGGATCGGCTCCAGAGCCCCGACTGCCGTCGCTCGAGAGCGGCCCCCCGGTGCTCGCCTTTCGCGGCGTCGACAAGACATTTCGGCGGGGTGACGAGCGCATCCACGCGGTCCGAGATGCGTCGCTCGAGCTGGGCGTCGGACGGATCGGTGCCCTCGTGGGTCGCTCGGGCTCGGGCAAGACGACCGTGTTGCATCTCGCCGCGGGCTGGGAACGGCCGGATCGCGGCCACATCCTCCTCCGTGGCGAGATCGCACCGGCGCTGCCGGCGTGGAGGGACGTCTCGGTCCTGCCACAGAAGCTCGGCCTCCTCGCCGAGTTCACCGTCCGCGAGAACGTAGAGCATCCTGCCCGTCTCGCCGGTCTACTTGATCAGACGCGTGAACGGATCGACGAGTTGCTGCAGGAGCTCGCTCTCGATCACCTGCAGGCGCGACTGCCGTCGGACACCTCGATCGGCGAGCAACAGCGTGCAGCGCTCGCGCGCGCCTTGGTGCTGTCACCGAAGGTGCTCCTGGTCGACGAGCCGACGTCACACCAGGACCGCAGCTCGGCACGGCGGGTTCTCGGGCTGCTCCAGAGTGCGGCGAACGAGGGTACCGCATGCCTCACGGCGACCCACGACGCAACGGTACTGCGCGCGGTTGACGAGATCTGGGACGTCGACGACGGAGTCCTGACGAAGCGCTCGACGTAGCGCTGATGGCTTCGACCGGTCACGAACTCCTGACCCCGCCCACGCTTCCTTGACCGGACGTTCCGGCCGTCGATGCTTCCGACACGGTGGCTGAAGGGCACGCTAACTCTTGATCCGACGTCAGGCTGCGAGCTCGTATTCACGGATCAGTCCGCGCAGCACCTCGTTCGATCTAATGCGAGCACCTCGGCTGGCCACCGAGCAGGACGCGGCTGCGGCTCCGGCGTATTGAGCCCGAGACCTCGGTGCGGCCTTCGCCCGGTGTAGTGGGCCGTGTAGACCGCGGGGATCCGCTCCAAGTCCCGACGACCGAGCACCAGCATCCAGTCCAGCACTCGGTCCGCACCGTACGGACCCCCCGCGCGGCGCACGCGTTCGCGGGCGGAACCCTGAATCGGAGTCGCTTGTCGCATTAGCGAAACGAGCCGAAGCTGAGCGAGGAATCGTTGGAAAGTGCTCTGAGCAGGCAAACCGGCTTCAGGCTTACGTAATGGCCGGCGCGGCGATCTCAGGGACTTCTCGTAGAGGGTGTTGAGGACGCGTCGCACCGGTGTGTGTCGGCGAACGTCCTTGCGTCATCCGCGCAGGGCCGGTCTCGCCGAGCCGCTGATCGACTGCGAGGAGGATCGGACGCTCCTGGCGGTGCTTCTAGGGATGGTGCGGGAAGGCGACCGCTAGGCGGGACAGCCCGAACTCACCTCGCCTTGATCGAGCCGCCCTCGATCAGGTCCGCATCCTCAGATGCTTCCTCTTCAGTAAAGGCACGTGGACCTGACCGCCGGGCGAAG
>JBKOWM010000118.1:0-14453 GCA_046724395.1 Actinomycetota bacterium | reverse complement strand
AGATCGATCGACGGATCCGTCACCTGCTCGACCAACTCGTCGGGACCGCTGCCGGCTCTGTCACCACTCGTTCCAGCCGGCCGCCTCCCACATCGTGACCTCTGGCTGGCCCTCGAACATCTGCGCGAAGAACTCCTGAATCTGCGGGGCGGCGGAAAACGTCTGGACCGCGTCCGCCGACTTCCACTCGTCGATGCCGAGGAAATCCCGACCGTCACGCGGGTTCAGGTACACACGGTGCGAGATGTCGCCCGCCTGAAGAGCCATCTCTTTCGTCTGGCCGGTGACGTCGTCGTGGATCTTCCGGATGACTTCGGCGTCATCCCGAAGCCGCGCCCTGATCGTGACCAGTACCATCGCTGCCTCCTCTCGGTCGGCTCCGGCCGACCGGCTCGAACCACCCTCGCGCTGACGGAATCTAGTGATGGCGGGTTGGTGAAACGTTGGAGTGCGACGGCGCCGCGTGAACCCGAAGGGTTGGGCGTAAAGGATCGCGACCTGGTGGTGCCGGAGAAGCGCTGCGTTCCATGCGGGTCGGATTGGGGGCCTGATCAATCTGCCACGTGCCCAGCCGGACGCTCTCCCGCGCGAGGGGGTGGCTCGTGTGAAGGCTCGGCGTCGGGAACGACGACCACGTCGTCCTCCGGCGTTCGGCGGGGGGTCCCGCCTCCCTCGACGTCGAGGTGCGGGAGGATCCCATCGAGAAACCTCGGCAGCGCGAAGACGGCCCTTCCGGACAGGACGAGAATTGCCGGCGCGAGCAGCACCACCATCGTTCCGGCGAGGAGCACTGCGCTTGCCAGACCAACACCGAACTGTTTGATCGTCGGGTCGCCGTTGATGACGAAGCTCGCGAACACCAGGAACATGATCGCCGCGGCGGCAGTCACGACGTGGGCGGCGGCGCCGAGGCCCGTCGTCACGGCGGTGCGCGGGTCATCCCCTGTTGCGTATCGCATCTGAATACGCGTAACGAGGAAGACCTCATAGTCCATCGACAGGCCGAACAGGACGGCGAACATCATCAGCGGGACGTAGCTCGCGATCGGGACGGTCCCGTTCGGCGCGTCGAGGCCTATCACGGACAGTCCCCATCCCCACTGGAAGACGGCGGTGAGGACGCCGAGCGCCGCCGCTACCGACAACAGGTTCGTCACCCCGGCTTGGGCCGGCACGAGCAGAGACCGGAACGCGACGAGCAGGAGCAAGAAGCTGAGCGCGAGCACGGTCAGGATCACGAGCGCCATCTTCGAAGAGATCTGCCGCGCGAGATCGACATAGGTCGCGGTGCTCCCGCCGACATGGGCGACGACTCCGTTCGAACCCGTTACGCGGGGGAGGGTGTCCTCCCGGACGACGGTCACGAGCCGCGCCGTCGCGTCCGACGACGGAGCGCCCTGGGGGATCGCATTCAGCAGCGCCGCCGTCCCGGCGTGATTCACCTCCGGGGGCGTCACCGCGACTACCTGCTCGGTGCCGGAGAGCGCGTCCTGAACGTGGACGATCCGCGGGTCGGTGGCGTCCGGATTGCCCCCAGCCGCCGTCAACATGTCGGTCAGCTCGCTCTTGAGCTTCTTTGCTTCCCTCTTCTGGCGTTTCGCGCGATCCGCGCGCGTTTGCAGGCGGTCGGCCTGCCTCTGCAGATCCGCTCCTCGGCGCTCGAGCTCGCGCTCTTGCTCCTGAAGCGCGGCGCCCTGGTTTTCCAACTCCGACTTTCGCGCCTCGAGCACGCGTCCCTCACGCTCGAGCGCGTCGGCTCGCCGGCGCAGCGCCCGCGCGTCTTCCCCGATCGCGCGAGCGCGCGCGAGCAGCGGCTCGAGTCGAGCCCGGATCATCGCCTCACGCTTCTGAAGGTGCGCGAGCCGTCGACGAAGCCGGGCGATTTTGTCCGAATCGGTGACGTGCTCGATCCGGCGCTCGACGAGGCGTTGACGCGCGAGGTTCGCGGCGAGGTGGGCAGCGATGGGCTCGATCCGTGCCGCCAAGCGCCTGGCGCTCGCCTCGAGAACCGTGGCTTGATCCCGGAGCGCCTGTTCCTGCGCTTGAAGACGCGAGGCCTGCCGCTCGAGTTGCGCCTTCTGTCGCTCGAGCTGGGTCCCTTGCGCCTCGAGCGACCGCCGCTCGTCCTCGAGCGCGGTCTGCCGGCGCTCCAGATTCGTCTGCTGGCGCGAGAGCTGCCTCTGCTCGCGCTTGAGCTGAGCCTTCAGCGCGGTGGCGCGGTCGTACTTCTTCGTGTATTCGGCGCTCGGCTTCGCGGGCGGATCCAGGCTCATGGCGATAAGCAGCGGTCCGTTGTAGCCGACGCCGAACCCCGCGGTGATCATGTCGTACGCCTGGCGTTGGGTCGTCGAGGTCGGCGTCACACCTACATCGGGCTGTCCCAACTCGAGCGTGAACAACGGGACGATGAGCGGGGCGAGGATCGCGAGCGAGCAGCCCACCGCAACGACCGGATGGCGCGCGATCCATCGGGCCCATTCGTCCCACCGGCGCTGCCCCTCGGGCCGAGGGCGCATCCGAAGGAATCCGGGCACGCGCGCGCGCTCGATCCCATGCCCGATGAGCGAGAGGATCGCGGGAAGGAGGGTGAGCGACGTCAGAACCGCCATCGTCACCGCGATGGCCGATGCGAACCCAAGCGTGCTCACGAGCGGGATGCCGGCCACGACGAGCGAGACCAGGGCAATAATGACCGTCCCTCCCGCGAACACAACCGCGCTCCCGGACGATGCGACCGAACGCGCGATCGACTCACGAAGCTCGACTCCCTGGGCGAGCTGCTCCTGGTGCTTCGTGATCAGGAAGAGGGCGTAGTCGATTCCGACACCCAGCCCGATCATCACCGCGAGCGTCGATGCGACGGTCGGTACGCTCCAGACATGACCGAGGAGCCCGACGACGGACGTCGTTATTGCGAGGCCTACCGCAGCGCTCACGATCGGAAGGCCCATCGCAACGAGGCTCCCGAAGACGAGGGCAAGGATCACCATCGCGCAGATGTTCCCGACGCGGACGCTCACATCTGTGTCCGGTGCTGACAGAACACTTCCGATCTGCCCGCCGACGGCGACCTTGATCCCCGCCTTCCGCGCCGGCTCCGTCACGGCGAGGATCTTGTCGGCGAGCTCATCGGTGATGAAACCGCTACCGACGCGTAAGAGCACGGGCATGATCCCGGTCCGACGGTCGCGCGAGATGATCCCCGCCGCCTCCGCGTTCTTCCCGACGGGGTTCTGCACGCTGTCGACGTCGGGCCGCGAAGCGAACGCGTGGTAGGTCGCGTTCATCGACGGCTTGTAACGAGGATCGTCCAGCCGGCCGGCATCGACGCGGAACACGAACGGGTTCGCGCCGTTTTGTTGCGGCGGGAAATCGGTCGCGAGCAGGTCTGTCGCGGCCTGGCTGTCGGTGCCCGGCAGCGAGAGGGTGTTGTCGGTCTTGGCGCCGAGCAGGTGCACCGAGATCACGGCCGTGGCCGCCAACAGTACCCACGCCGTGATCGCGAAGAGCCGGTGACGTGTGGCGGCGGCGCCAACGCGGAACAACACGTTCCCCACCGCCGGCCCCCCTGATCAGCGTCCGATCATTCGATCACACCATCGAGGCAGAGGGCACGTCGTTCGCGATTGGCGACCCTGTCGGGTGCCTAAGATCCGGCGGGCTGGAACAGCTCGATCGGGTTGCCCGAAGGGTCCTCGAGCACGATCTGCCTCCCGCCCGGGCCCGCCACGATCTCGTTACGGAACTTCACGCCGGCGTCTCGGAGGCGCTCGACCTCTGCCTCGATGTCGTCGACGACGAACTCGATGCGGTTCCAGCCCCCCGGGCTGGGCTTTCGACCGTCGGGCATCGGACGGCCGGCGGAGCTCGAAGACCCGCTGAGCAACAGTCGGAGGTGACCCCGGACGACGTCTGCGAAGGCGGGCGCGGCACTCGATCGCAGCGTGAAGTCGAAGAGTCTCGTGTAGAAGTCGACGGCCGCGTCGACGTCATCGACCATGTAGCGGACGTTGACGGTATCTTCCGGCATGTCCCTCACCTCCTGGCGGTCGCCGCGATCTACGAGATCGGATCCTCGACAGGCTCCATGACATCGTCTCGGATGGCAATGCCGACCGCGCCATACGAGGATGTCTACCGTCCCGGTTGTCGGCCAAGGACGCCCCACCGACGGTGACGCAGACGCCCGGGCGGCGGAATCGAATCGATGCAGATGCGGTTGCTTCGGAAAGGCCGCGGGATCTACGCGCGAGCAGCGGCCGAAACGTGAGCAAGGAGGCTGCCCATGGAGGTCAAGGAGCTCGGTCACGTCGTCCTGTATGTGCGGAACCTCGATCGTTCCCGACGCTTCTACCGCGACGTCTTGGGCTGGAGGGAGGTCACGCGCCTCGGCAACGTTGGCGCGGTGTTTTCCTCCGGGCGGACGCATCACGAACTCCTGCTGCTCCAGGTCGGCGAAAACGCCGCGCCCATCCCTGCCGGTCGTCGGGTGGGGCTGTATCACTTCGGACTCAAGGTCGGCGAGACCGACGATGAACTCCGGGAGGCGCGCGACCGGCTCCGCGACGCGGGCGTCGATGTCGTCGGGGCGACGGATCACACCGTGACCCACAGCCTGTACATCCAGGATCCGGACGGCAACGAGATCGAGCTGTACATCGACGTTCAGCCCGAGATCTGGCGCGACGACCCGTCGGCCATCATGGCGCCGCCGAAGGCGCTGGCCCTCTAGTCGCGCCCAGGGCGAGAGCGGGCGGTCAGCCGCCGCGCGGCTTCGCGCTCCTCGCGCGTGAGGGCGCGCCGCACGAGGTCCGCCTGCTCGCGCTGGTGCAGCGTCAGGCTCCCGGTCGCCGGGCTCGCGCTCTCGGGTCGCGCGACGATGCGAATGTCGGCGCCAAGGTGCTCGCGCACGTTCCGCACGACGAATCGCGCCGCGCCCATGTTCTCCGGTTCCTCCTGGGCCCAGATGACCTCGGCTCCCGGGAAGCGTGCAAGCTCGTCGCGGAGCTCCTTCGACGGGAAGGGATAACAGCGTTCGAGACGAAGCAAGGCGACGTCCTGGCCGCGCGCCGAGAGCAGCTCGTAGAAGAGCTTGCCCTGGCACAGAACCACTCGAAACGGCTCTGTGGGGGGCGTCGGATCGCCGAGGACCGGACGGAACCCCCCGGCCGTCAGGTCCTCGACCGGGCTGACGGCCGCGGGAGCGCGCAGGAGCGACTTCGGCGTCAGGACGACGAGCGGCTTGCGGCCCCGGCGAAGCGCCTGTCGGCGCAGGACGTGGAAGTACTGCGCGGGCGTGGACGGGACGACGACGTCGAGGTTGGCCTCCGCCGCGAGCTCCAGGAACCGCTCGAGCCTGGCACTCGAGTGCTCCGGTCCCTGCCCCTCGTAGCCGTGCGGGAGCAGCAGCACCAGGCGGCTCGTCTGCGCCCACTTGTCCTCGGCCGCGGCGATGAATTGGTCGACGATCACCTGAGCGCCGTTGACGAAGTCCCCGAATTGCGCCTCCCACAGCACGAGCGCGTCCGGATCGCCGACCGAGTATCCGTACTCGAACCCGACGGCGGCGAACTCGGACAGCGGACTGTCGTATACGAACGCGCGTCTCGGCTCGACGCGCTCGAGCGCGAGGTACTCGGCCCCCGTTCGTTGATCCACCAGGACCGCGTGCCGCTGGCTGAACGTCCCGCGTCGCGTGTCCTGCCCCGTGAGCCGTACCGTCAGCCCGTCACCAAGGAGGGACCCGAGAGCCAGCACCTCGGCGGTCGCCCAGTCGATGCGATCGTCCTCGATCGCGGCGGCGCGCCGCTCCAGCCACCGTTCGAGTTTCGGATGGATCGCGAGGTCGGCCGGGACGGACGTGACGGCCTCGAGGACATCGGCGAGGACGTCGCGAGACACGGCCGTCTCTTGCGACGCCTCGTCCGTGGGGCCCGCGGCGGGGCGCTCGATACTCGGGATCGGCTCCTGCTTCCCGCGTGTCTGCTCGAAGGCCTCGGTCAGACGCTCGGAGAACTCGGCCATCGCGCGATCGACCTCCTCGGTCGACAGGTCGCCGCGTCGGACGAGCGCCTCGGCGTACCGAGTGCGGACCGACGGGAGCTCGGCGATCCGCCGGTACATCAAGGGCTGGGTGAACGAGGGTTCGTCCGCCTCGTTGTGACCCCACCGTCGGTAACACCACAGGTCGATGACGACGTCCGTCGCGAACTCCCGGCGGAACGCGAAGGCCAGGCGGGCGGCGAGGACGCACGCCTCCGGGTCGTCGCCGTTCACGTGGAAGACGGGCGCCTGTACGGTCTTTGCGACGTCGCTCGGATAGGTGCTCGAACGGCCGTGCTCGGGGGGCGTCGTGAATCCGAGCTGGTTGTTCACGATCACGTGGATGGTGCCGCCCGTGGCGTATCCGGACAGGCGCGACAAGGCGAGGGTCTCCGCGACGACGCCCTGCCCGGCGAACGCTGCCTCGCCGTGGATCAGCAGCGGCAGCACCGACTCGCCGGACCGATCCTGCTTCGCGCGAGCCATGCCCTCGACGACCGGGTCCACCGACTCGAGATGGCTCGGATTCGAGGCGAGCGTCACCTGCACATCGCTGCCGGCCCGCGACGTGTGCCGGCCGCCCGCGCCGAGGTGGTATTTCACGTCGCCCGTGCCCTCGACGGAGTTCGGATCGAGGTTGCCTTCGAACTCTTCAAAGATCTGTGCGTACTGCTTGCCGATCACATTCGCGAGGACGTTCAAGCGACCGCGGTGCGACATCCCCATCACGACCTCCGGAAGACCACCGTCGGCGGCCAGGTCGAGGATCGCGTCGAGCATCGGGATGAGGCTCTCGGCGCCCTCGAGCGAGAAGCGCTTGTGGCCCACATACCTGGTGTGAAGGAAACGCTCCAGCGCCTCGGCGTCGTTGAGCTTGCGAAGGATCCGTCTGCGGTCCTCCGACGAAGGCGCCTCCGGACGGCCCTCGACGCGCTCCTGAATCCATCGCTTACGAGCGGGATCCTGGATGTGCATGTACTCGACCCCAAAGGTTCCGCAGTACGCCTCACGGAGTACGTCCCAGATCTCCTGCAAGCTCGCTTCGGACGTCCCGGCCAGCCCGCCCGTGACGAATCGGCGGTCGAGGTCCCAGATGGTGAAGCCGAGATTCGCCGGATCCAGTTCGGGGTGCGTGGGCGGAGGTGCCGTGGCGAGCGGATCGAGGTCCGCGATCAGATGCCCCCGGACGCGGTAGTTGTTGATGAACTCGAGCACCTTCGCCTGCTTCTCGCGTTCGTTGGGCGAGTCCTCGCGCGGGCGCCGGTCCGGTGTCCAGTGGATCGGGCGATACGGGGCTTCGAGGGCCGCGAAGACCGAGCCGTAGAACTCGTCGTCGCCGAGAAGAAGCGCGTGCACGCGGCCGAGGAACTCCCCGCTCTCGGCGCCCTGGATGACGCGGTGGTCGTACGTGCTCGTGAGCGTGACGACCTTGGAAACGCCGAGGTCGGCGAGC
Source organism: Actinomycetota bacterium (assembly GCA_046724395.1). Taxonomy (GTDB): domain Bacteria; phylum Actinomycetota; class UBA4738; order UBA4738; family HRBIN12; genus DATAEU01. Next base: position 6,958 of record JBKOWM010000118.1, on the reverse strand, counting down.
GTCGCCGGATCCGCGCCCTCGTACTCGGCGGGGTACGCGATCGCACCGACGCCGACGATCGCCGCCTGTCCGGGCATCAGCCTCGGAACCGACTGCATCGTTCCGACGACACCCGGATTCGTCAGGGTGACGTTCGTGCCGGCGACGTCATCGGGCGACAGCTTGCCGGCGTGCGCCCTCGCGACGACGCCGTCGTATGCGGCCACGAACGCCGAGAAGTCGAGCGCGTCGGCAGCCGCGATCTTCGGGACGACGAGCGTACGGGACCCGTCCGGGCGCCGAAGGTCGACGGCGATGCCCAGGTTCACGTGCGGATGCGCAACGACGCTCGGCGCGTCGTCGACGATTCCGTAGGTGCGCCTCATGGCGGGGGTCGCGGCGAGAGCCCTGACGACGGCGAACCCAATCAGGTGCGTGAAGGAGACGCGCCCGCCGAGGACGCGTTCGAGGTGCCGGTTGATCAACCGCCGGTTGAGCTCGAGGAGCCGAGCCGGGACGCTCCTGATCGACGTAGCGGTCGGCACATCAAGGCTCTCCTCCATCCGTCGTGCGATGACGGCGGCGGCGCCCGACAGCGCAACGACGTCGGCGCCCTCCGGAACGTCGGTCGGGTCGGCTCGGCGTCGCGACGGCGTCGCGTGCCCGTCGCGGATCGACGCCGCGGACCGCCGCTCGGCGTCGAACAGCGCCCGCCACTCCGGATCGACGGATGCGGGGTCCACCCCGTACCGGGCGCGCAGCTCGTCGACGAGCCAACCGTTGGGTCCGAACGAAGACGCGTTCATACCTTGCAACGTACCCGCGTGGCGGGGATTCGACGTAGCCGCAGACCGATTGGAGGATGTGATGACGAGCATCGAGCCGGAGCTATGGGTGGACTCGCCGACCGCGGCGATCACGTTCTATGAAACGGCGTTTGGCGCCAGCGTCCTTCATCGGGTGGGCGACGGAGACGATGTCGTCGCGCAACTCGGGCTCGGTGGCTCGGCCTTCTGGGTAGCGCCGACCTCGGAAGGCATGAGACGGATGAGCCCCCGAGCGATCGGCGGCGCGACCGGCAGGACGTTGCTCGTCCTCGACGACCCCGACTCGGTCGTCCGACGCGCGGTGACGGCCGGAGCGACGGAGTCGTCCGCCGTCGCGGAGGAGCACGGCTGGCGCGTCGGTCGGATCATCGACCCATTCGGCCACGAATGGGAGATCGGCACGCCGGTGGGGAAGTGGCCCCCGCCGTGAACGGCCCTCGGGCGAGCCGACGCGCCTGCCACTTCGCCGGCGCAGAGGTGTCGTCACCCCCCGTCGTGACCGATAATGCCCCCGTGGACCACGCGGGTGGTCGGCTGACCCTCGTCCTTCCGTAGCCGCGAGCGCGGTCGCGCTCGCGGCGCCCCTCGCCTTCTCCGACCGAGCCACGCTCGTCGGACGACGGGCATGCTCCAACCTCCTAACCGACATCGTTCGCTGAGGACACGTCATGAGTGCAGAAACAGACCGCAACGCCTACGACCCTTCCACGATCGAACACCGATGGCAGACTCGCTGGGCCGCGGATCACCTGTCCGAAGTGGACATCGAGCGCGTCGAACCCGATCGAAAGTTCTACAACCTCGTCGAGTTTCCGTACCCGTCGGCGGAGGGTCTCCACGTCGGTCACGCCTACACCTACGTCGGCGCCGACACGTTCGGTCGGTACCTCACGATGCAACGTCGGAAGGTGTTCCAACCCATCGGCTTCGACTCCTTCGGCATCCACGCGGAGAACTATGCACTCAGGGTCGGCGAGAACCCGCGAACCCTCACGGAGCGAACCCTTGCCAACTATCGTCGGCAGCTCGAGTCACTCGGCGCGGCGTGGGACTGGAGCCGGGAGATCGTCACCAGCGATCCCGTCTACTACCGCTGGACGCAGTGGCTCTTCATCACGCTGTATCGGGCCGGCCTGGCCGTCCACCGCGAAGCGCCGGTCGTGTGGTGCCCCTCATGCATGACGGTGCTCGCGAACGAGCAGCTCGAAGGCGACCGCTGCGAGCGCTGCGGAACGCGCGTCCTCCAGCGGACGATGCGCCAATGGTTCCTCAGCATCACCGATTACGCGGAGGAGCTCGTCCGAGGGTTGGACGACCTCGACTGGCCCGACGCCGCGAAGCGAGTGCAGCGCGAGTGGATCGGTCGTTCCGAGGGCGTCGAGATCGACTTCGACGTTGCAGACAGCGGCGTTCGCATTCGCACGTTCACGACACGTCCCGAGACGCTGTTCGGGGCGACGTTCCTCGCCGTTCCGCCCGAGTATCCGGACGTCGTCGCGCTGGCAAGCGGCACCGGAGCGGAGGCCGAGGTTCGCGCCTTCGTCGAGGAGAGCCTGCGTGGGCAGCTCACCGTCGTCGGGCGGAGGCCGGCTGAAGCCTCGTCGCGTGGCCGAGGGATCTTCACCGGGTCCTACGCGGTCCACCCGGCCACACGCGAACGAGTCCCGATCTTCGTTGCCTCGTACGTCGTCGCCGTCTACGGGACCGGAGCGGTCATGGGCGTGCCGGCGCACGACGAACGTGACTTCGAGTTTGCCGCGATGAACGATATCCCCGTCCGCTCCGTGATCCGGGCACACGGCGAGGCGCCGTCCGACCGGCCGTTGACGGGCGACGGTGTTTTGGTCGGATCCGGCCCGTTCACGGGCATCCCCTCGCGGCGGGCTCGCGACGCCATCGCCACGTGGCTCGAGGCGCGCGGCGCCGGTCGGCGAGTGGTGCGGTATCGCCTCAGAGACTGGCTGATCTCGCGACAGCGCTACTGGGGACCACCGATTCCCATCGTGTACTGCGATACCTGCGGCACGGTGCCCGTTTCCGAGGCGAATCTGCCCGTCCTGCTGCCCGAGGTCGAGGACTTCAGGCCAACGGGCACGGGGATCTCTCCCCTTGCCAGCGTCGCGTCCTTCGTCGATACGACGTGCCCATCGTGTGATGGGCCGGCCAGACGGGAGACGGACGTCTCCGACAACTTCCTGGACTCCGCCTGGTACTTCCTGCGCTATCCCTCGAGTGACGTCGACGATCGCCCGTGGGATGGCGACCGGACCAGACGGATGCTCCCCGTGGACTCGTATGCGGGTGGCGCCGAGCACGTGGCGCGGCACCATCTCTACGCACGCTTCATCACGCGTGCCCTGCACGACCTCGGCCTCGTCCCCTTCGCCGAGCCGTTCCCGCGCCTTCGGCTCCACGGGACGCTCACGAAGGACGGCGCGAAGATGAGCAAGAGCCGTGGAAACGTCGTCAATCCCGATCGCTACATCGAGCAGCGCGGCGCGGACGTCACGCGGATGTATCTGTTGTTCCTCGGACCGTGGAACGAGGGCGGCGACTTCTCGGACGCGGGGATCGCCGGGATCGAGCGGTTCCTGCGGCGGGTGCGGCGCCTCGTGACGCAGCCCGATGAGCCAGGCGCCGGCGGCGTCGACCTGCGGCCGTTGGACCGAGGGATCTCGAGGATCGGCGCCGACCTGGGGCAGATGAGGTTCAACACAGCGATCGCATCGCTCATGGACGTCGTGCGCTGGGCGCGGCGCGAGCGCGCCGGGATGTCGAGCCCTGAGTGGTCACGCGTCTCGGCGGCCATCGTGCTGCTGCTCGCGCCGTTCGCGCCTCATCTCGCCGAGGAGCTGTGGGCATCGATCGGCCGTCCGTACTCGGTGCACCAGCAGCGCTGGCCCCACCACGACCCCCGCGCGCTTCAGCTCGAGCACGTCACGCTCGTCATCCAGGTCGATGGAAGGACGCGAGACAGGATCGAGGTACCCGCCGGGCTCGACCGACACCAGGCTCTCGAACGGGCGGTGGAGAGGGAAGGCGTTCGCCGGCACCTGAGAAACGGCGCACCCAGCAAGGTGGTGTTCGTTCCCGACCGCCTCATCAACCTGCTGAACCGGTGAAGGTCCTGACTCGATCTGTCGTTCCGAGCGGATCCCGCTCGTGTAGAGGGTGAAGCCGCGGACGACGGTGGCGATCGGGCGGGAGCCGCTCGATCGTTGAGCTCCATCATCAGGCCATCATCAACGCCGCCATCAAGGGAAGGAGCCGCGATGCCCAGACTGACCACGTTCACGCACGTCACGCTCGACGGGGTGATGCAGGCGCCGGGTCGGCCCGACGAAGACACGCGGGGCGAGTTCGGCTACGGCGGGTGGGAGGTCCGCTACGCCGACGACGTCATGGCGGGCGTCGCCGCCGAGGGGATGGCGGCCGAGAGCGCGCTGCTGTTTGGACGGCGAACGTACGAGGACTTCCACGCGTTCTGGCCGAATCAGCCGGAGCCGAACCCGTTCACGGACGTACTCAACCGATCCCGGAAATATGTCGCCTCGACGACGCTCACCGAGCCGCTGCCCTGGGAGAACTCGACCCTGCTGCACGGCGACGCAGGCGATGCGGTCGCGCGCGTGAAGGCAAGCCCCGGCCCGGACATTGTCGTGCTCGGAAGCGGCGCGCTGGTCCAGGTGCTCATGGCGCGCGACCTCATCGACGAGTACGTCCTGCTGATTCACCCGCTCGTCCTGGGCGTCGGTCGACGCTTGTTCCCCGACGGCGGCTCGAGGGCCGACCTGACGCTCGTCGACTGCAAGACGACGACGACCGGCGTCGTCATCGGGCGGTATCGGAGCGATTCGGCGAGCGGCTAGCCTGGAAGGAGCACTGACGATGAGCCGATACGCGCTGACCATCTACCAACCGGACGGGCCGCCTCCACGCGACGTGGACCTCGAGCAGGTGATGGGCGACATCCGAACCCTGATCGACGAGACGAAGACCGCCGCTGTCTGGGTCTTCAACGGCGGGCTCTTCCCGCCGGAGACGGCGACCGTCGTGCGTGGCCGAGGCGATGACGTCCTCGTGACGGACGGGCCGTATCTCGAGGGCAAGGGAGCTTCGGCCGGCGCCCCGGGCGGTTCGATTGAGCCGGACGGAGCTGAGGCGTCGAGGCTGCCATATCCCCGGCCGCTCAAGCGACCGTCGGGACCACCCGATTTCTACCTCGATGGCCACGATCGAGCGGACCGACGAGATCAGCGTTGTCCTAGCGGACGACCATCCGCTGATCCTCGAAGCGATCCGGGCGATGATCCAGAACGCGCCCGGGATGCGCGTCGTCGGTGAGGCGACGAACGGGGGCGATGCCGTGTCGGTGGTGCTGTCCGAGCGTCCGGACGTTGCGATCCTCGACGTGCGGATGCCGGGGCTCGACGGTCTCGAGGCGACGCGCAGAATCGTCCGCGATCAGCCGTCGACGCGGGTGATCGTCCTGTCGGCACGAAGCGACGCCGACGTAGCCGTACAGGCGCTGCGCGCCGGCGCCGTCGGTTTCCTGCCAAAGGAGTCGTTCCGAACCGCGCTCCTCGACGGGATCCGCTCGGCCGCCTCGGGCGACGTCGCGCTGACGCCCGACATCGTGTCGTCCGTCGTTCGCGAACTGCACGCGCCGGCGTCGGCGAGCGAGCTCAACGAGGGCGACCGGCGGCTCCTCGAGCTGGTCGCCGACGGCTGCACGAACACCCAGATCGCCCGCGAGATGTCGGTCTCGGTCAGCACCGTCAAGGCGCACCTGTCGGCGCTGTTCAAGAGGCTCGGCGCGCGCGATCGCGCGTCTGCCATCGCGATCTGCTTCCGCAAGGGCTGGCTCAGCTAGCGGGCGCGCGCTCGCGGAGCGACGTCGTCCACGCCAGCACGTCGCCGACAGGCGCGAAATTCAGGATCCGCTCGCGTGCGATCCCGGCGATCGCCGCGGCGGCGAGCCCGAGATCGACGAAGGCGAGCTCCGCCGGATGGTGCGCGTCCGTGCCGATGGAGATCCGCGCCCCCGACGCGGCGGCATCTCGCAGCAGCTCGACGTTCAGGTCCTGACGGTCCGGCGAGGCATCGATCTCGAGGGCCTTGTCCAGACGCGCCGCCTCCGCGAAGACGGCGGGCCAGTCCGCCACCAGGCCGACGCGACGGCCGTACTTCCTGGTCCTCGGGTGGGCAAGCACGTGCACGTTCGGGTTGGCCAGGGCCGCTAGGTAACGCTCCGTGCGGTCGTCTCGCTCGCGGAGTTTGGTGTGGAACGCGCCGAGGACGAGGTCCAACCGGCCGAGCGCGGCCGGATCCATGTCGCCGGTGCCGTCGTCGAAGACGTCCATCTCGATGCCCTTCAACGCGCGCGGACGTCCGTTGCCGCCTTCGGCCGCGGCGTTGATCGCGTCGATCTCGTCGCCCTCCACCGCGAGCTCCGCCTCGTCCATGCCCCCGGCGACGGTGAGGCTCTTCGAGTGATCGGTGATCGCGACGTACTCGTATCCGTACGCCGAGGCGGCGTCAAGCATCTCGGCGACGGAGAAGGTCCCGTCACTGTGCGTCGTGTGCATCTGTAGATCCGCTCGGATCGAATCGGTCCACCCCGGATGCTCGGCGAGCACCTGCCGGGCGCGGGCGACCGTAAGGAAGTCTCGCCGCAGCTCGTCCGGCTCGATCGTCGGGCGTGGGTCATCGAGCAGCGCAACGATGCGCTCAGCCACCCACGGCCCGACGGCCGGAAGCTCGGTGAGCGGGCGTCCATCGTCGACCAGCGCGGACGCCTCCTCGGTCCAGAACATCGCCGCACGGGATGCCCGTCGGAGTGCGCGCCGCCGATGATCCCGTTCTGCCTCGGCCTGCGCCGCCAGGAGCCGCGACAGCTCGTCGTTGCGGATCACACGGCGGACGGTATCGGCATCACGACGCGGAACGCTACCCGACCGCGCGAGACGCTACCGACGTTCGGCGTTCCGGTCGCGCTCGTCACCGGCGACGGGGCCTGCTGCGAGCGGGCCGAGAAGCGACTGCCGGGCGTTCGAACCGTCGCCGCGTTCCGGCCCACGCCGCCCTTCGCGATCGAGGCCGAAACGACTACGCGGGGGCGGTCGCGCCGCGAACGGCGCGCGCCACCCGCT
>JBKOWM010000021.1:0-5570 GCA_046724395.1 Actinomycetota bacterium | reverse complement strand
GGTATACGCTCTTCGCCGATCGACGCAGCCACCACGGCCTCTTGCGCTTTGGACGGTGACTTCGAATTGGCGTACGACCGAGCCCTTCGCGACGTCGCGTACGCTTGGAGCCGAGTCCCCACTTAACCACGTCGACCGTCCTCGGTCGGGAAGGCCCTGACGCTCCGCGAGGCCCCATTCATCCAGATCCTCTCGACCGCTCTCTACCCGAGCAAAGGTGCGGTTCCCCAGCGGGGCGAGCTCTCCCACCGGTGCGTCCTCGTCAGCGGTTTGAGGCTATCGATGTGCATGCGGTCATCGAAGTGCCCGACCCAGACGTCCGCATTGCCCTTCTTACCGATGCCCGGGTAGATCCCGATCGTCATCCCGGCCCCGTCCGGCGAGAACGAGGACGACGTGAACGAGAGCTTCCGGCCCCATCAACGATTACGTGGAACCCGCTGCCGTCGGGGTGGCTGAGGAACACCTTCTGCGGGCCCGGAGCCTCGTCGTTCCGGTAGATGATCCAGCGCCCGTCCGGAGACCAGTCCGGAGAGTCCCCCGCCAACAGTCCCTTCGGCGAGACGCGCTCGACGTCTGACCCGTCGGTGGAATTGGCTGTGAAGATCGCCGGCTTCCAGTCACGGCGCGCCAGCCTGCGCTCGAAGACGATCCGGCTTCCGTCGGGAGACCACTGGGGGTCGAAATCCTCCGATCGTTGGAACCCGGTTGGGTGCGTGATCTGACGGAGTCCCGTGCCGTCGGGATGGATCGCCCAGATGCTGACGTCGGCGGATTGGTGGTTCGTCACCGGCCCCGTAGCGAGGCTGAAGGCGATCCACTCGCCATCGGGCGACCAGGATGGCAAGTGAGCCGCACCGCAGACATCGTCGCCGGGGCACGGGAACAATCGGTGGGGATTCGACCCGTCGACGCTGACGACCCAGATCTCGCTCGTCTCGGACTCGGGGATGAAGGTGTCCCTCTCGAAAGCAAGCTGCCTGCCATCAGGGGACCAGTTCTGGGTGTAGTCGAGCTCGTGCGCGGCGGGGAACGTTATCTGGGTCTCGTGGCTCCCGTCCGGATTGACGACGAACAGCGCCCCGCTCGTGTGCTTGTCGTTGAAGTATCGCCGGAACGAGATCAGGCCGTTCTCGCCCGGAGATGTGGCGTGCACCGGAGCGGTCGCGAGGAGCAGGGTGCACACAGCCGTCGAAAGCGTGATTGCCCGCGAGAGATGCCGCATCGGGTCCCCTTCCGCGGGCGCTGCCAATAGGGCCGCGTACGCTACTACATCAGCGGGAGCTTGAGCGGTCGGGCTCGATTGCATCGTCTCCGGCAGGACCGTGCACTTCGTCGGCGGTCTAGGCGTCCGAAAATGCGAAGAGGCCGGGAGCTCCGGCGCCTTCCGCTAAGGTTCGGCCATGACCGGACGGGAAGAGCGGGTCGCCCGCAACGAGGCGACGTCCCGGCAGATCAACGAGGGTCTGGAGGAGGCCCACCAAGGGACGCCCCCGACCGAGTACGTTCGCATGGTTTGTGAGTGCGGACGCAACGAGTGTGACCGCGTCCTTGCCATCACCTTGTCTGAGTACCAGCAGATCCGCCGTGAGCCGATCCGGTTCGCTGTGGCTCGCGATCACGTCGCCTCGGACGTCGAGGAGGTGGTCGATGAGACAGACCGGTTCGCCGTCGTCCTCAAACGTGAGGGGACACCGGCGGACGTCGCCTCCGAGACCGAACCGAGGAGCTAGGCAGTCTCCGGACGTTCGAGGTCGAGCTCGAACCAGAACCGGCCCGTGCCGAAGCCCCATCTGGTCGCGAGCGCTTCGACTAAGAACAGCCCCCACCCCGAACTGGCGCCCGGAGCCGGCCTGATGCCCCCGGCATGCGGAGTGGGCCCGCCGCGCCCGCCGTCGAGCACGTCGACCCTGAGGCTCCCCCGCTGAAACCTGGCCTTGATGCAAATCCGATCCTGTGGGCGGATCCCGGCATGACGGATGCTGTTGGCTACGAGCTCCGTGACCAGGAGCTGGGCGTTCTCGACGACGGAGGCCGGAAACGCCAGCTGCCCCACGGCCCGACGCACGGCCCACAGCTCGCTCGGGACCGCGCGTACCTCGAAGTCGAGTCCGGACTCGCCCGTGGTCGCCAGCCGCTTGTCCACCTTGCGAACTGAATTCCCCAGGTCGGCCGCCTCACACATGTCGTGCCGCCCGGGACGCCGAGGACGCGTCCACCTACCCTCACATGTATCGATGGAGACGGTATTGCAGCGTCGCACCCGGCGGTCCGACGTCGGAAACCCCACGTCGAATTCGACCAGGAACAAGGACCGGCCTATGGCCGGTCCTTGTAACGCTCGTGAGCGACGATCAGGGGGCCGCGCGTACGTTCGCCGCCTGCGGGCCCTTCTGACCCTGCGTGACGTCGTACTCGACCTTCTGGTTCTCCTCGAGGTTTCGATATCCCTCGCCCGAGATCGCGCTGAAGTGCACGAACACGTCTGCGCTGCCGTCCTCGGGGGTGATGAAGCCGAAGCCCTTCTCCGAGCTGAACCATTTCACGGTTCCAGTTGCCACTACGATCCCTCCTTCCTTTCGCCGTCCGGGCCTTGGGGCTGCCCTTCGGGCGGCCGGCGTGACGGCCGGCGGTGAGGGAACTGCTCGTAGCGAACCGCGATCGGTGCCCTCAAACCAGAACCGTACCAGGTTGCAGGCCGCTAACGCCGCTCAGGCGCCGTGACGGCCGGCCGACCGGGTGATGAACGTGGGTTCGGCGTGCAACCAGCAGGCGGTGTCGTTGTTGTACCGCGACAGAACGGTGGAGCATCCGGGCTCGTCGCACATCCGGCCCGGCGCGGCCTTCGACGCGGTGCTTTGCAGATCGTGGATCGGAGGTCCGAACGCCGTGCGTCCATTCGCCGCTCCGACTCTCGCCATGATCTGTCCTCCTCGCGTTCGAGCTCGGATCCCGAGGCGAGGCGGACGGCGGCGGCCGCTCGGAGTCGCGACGCGGATCTCCGGCTGCGCCGGAGAAAACGAGCGTAACGCATCATGTTCGATGTCGCACGACGGACGCTGTCAAGGCGTGCACTCGACGGCTCGTCCGTAGGTGGCCGCCGCACGGTCGGCCGTCCGTCGCTCGTCCAAAGGTCGTACACTGAAGCTCTTGGCGACGCATCCGCGAGGGAGCGGGGACGTGCGATCGCCGGCAAGTCTCCGTTGGTCTCCCGAGCGCCCGACACCGGGCATCCGCCCGGAACGGGCTTCGTCGGTCCGACGGTCGCGCATCACGAGGGAGGACGAGCATGCGAACGGTATCTGTTCCCCCGCACGACGAACGTTCGTTCGACTACTACTGCCCGATCTGCGGTATCGAGCTTGCCGAGACCGACTACGAAAGGCTCGACGCCGAGTACTTCTGCCCGGTCTGCGCCACGCAGCAGCGGGCCTCCCGGATCCCGGCCCGGCTGCGATGAACGACTACCTCGTTCCGGTCGTTGTCGAGCAGACGAGCCGCGGCGAGCGCTCGTTCGACATCTACTCAAGGCTGCTCAACGAGCGCATCGTGTTCCTGGGCACGCCGATCGACGACGCCGTCGGCAACCTGATCATGGCGCAGTTGCTGCACCTCGAGTCCGAGGATCCGGAGAAGGACATCAACCTGTACATCAACTCGCCGGGCGGCGATATCACGGCCCTGTTCGCGATCTACGACACGATGCAGTACATCAAGCCCGACGTCTCAACGATCGTCATGGGCCAGGCGGCATCCGCCGCCGCCGTGCTGCTCTTGGCGGGCTCGCGCGGGAAACGGTTCGCGTTGCCGTACTCACGCGTGCTGCTGCATCAGCCGCACGGCGGCGCCGAGGGCCAGGCCGTCGACATCGAGATCCAGGCCAGGGAGATCCTACGGTACCGGCGGTTGCTCGAGGAGATCGTCGCGAGGCACACGGGGCAGCCGCTGGAACGGGTCTCGACGGACACCGACCGCGACTTCATCCTGACGGCTGAGGAGGCCGTGGCCTACGGCGTGGTCGACGAGGTCATCTCCAGCCGCAAGCGTCCCGAGCTGCTGTCCGCGTCCGCCTCGTAGGCGGACGGTTTCATCGAATCAGGTCTCGCTCCCGTCCGCGCTTGCGGCCGCCACGGCGCCTCCATCATTCGTAACTCACCCGGCCAAAGAGGAGGTATCTGGACGAGGTTCTCGACCGCATAACGATGCAAGTCTTCACCCGCGATCATCGCGCGATGATCGCAGCACCCGTTCAATGTGACGTTGAAGGAATACTGTTTAGTACGCATTCGCGTCGACCCTCGATAGTCGCCGAAGCGCGAGCACCTCATCGACCCAGACGGGCGACGCATTGGGCTTTGGCGCCCGCGCTCGAGTGCAAGAGCCACGGCTGGATGTGGGGGTGTCGTTCTGTGACCGAAAAAGCAAATTTCACACGAGGGTTCAGCGGCCGCTGACGCGCCCAATGGTCGCCGGCAGCCCATCGTCTGGTCGTTCCGGCCGCGCAACGCACCCCAGAGAGGTAGGGATCGCGAGAAGGGCCTCGATCCCTTGAGATTCGGGCAGGAGGCGGAAACCCGTCAACGCAAGGGATCGCGGGGAGGCCGACGCGGAAGTAGGGGATGGCCGGTCACCACGGCTTCGGCCAGCTCCACGACCTTGCGGTTCGTCCGCCGGGCCTCGCCACGGAGCATCTTGAAGGCCGCTTGCTCGTCGACGCCGTGACGCTCCATCAAGATGCCCTTCGCCCGCTCGGTAACCGCTCGCCGGCCCAACGCGCCTTCCAGCCCGTGATACTCGGCGAAGCGTCGAAGGACGACGTCGATCGAGCTCTGCATCTCCTGCGCATCGTCGCCGTTCGCGATGTACGCGAAGATCCCCCGCTTGGCGGCCTCGTTGACGAAGTCGCGGTCCTGAACGTCGAGGATGGCGATGACCGGACAGGCAGCCTCGTGCACGATCCGGTCGATCGCGTCCAGTGCCTTGTCGTTTTCCTCGTGCACGATGACGATCGCCACGTCGGGGCGCTCGACGGCCGTGATGCGGGCGACGTCCGGGAGGGACGACTCACGGGCGATGACCTGGTGGCCCAGTCCGGTCACCGTACGCGTGACCTCGTCCAGGCGGACTCCTGGCGCAGCGGCTACCAAGACTTGGAGCGCGGGAGTGCTTTCGGAGCGCATCGACGATACCTCGGCGACGACGGATGCTAGCACGACCCGTGTTCAGACCGGGGGTCGGGTAGGGTAGGCGAGTCGAATCCCAACACACGGTTCGCGCAGCCAGGACCCGGTCGCTGAGCATCCGCGACCTCAGGCCCGTCGGGAGACATCGTGGGTCCATTCCGGGGTTCAAGGCCAGGACCGAGGCGCGAAACGGCGTGGCCAGGATCGCCGTCACCGGCGAGCTGACATGACGACCGTCCCGATACTTCCGGAGGAACTGACGCGGATCGAGCAGGACAGCGTCAGTGCGATCATGCTCGACCTGCGAGATGGTGAGTTTCATCGATTCGACGGGGCTGCGTGCCTTTCTACAGGCTCACGGTCGAGCGAAGATGAGCGGGCACCGAC
>JBKOWM010000084.1:0-25560 GCA_046724395.1 Actinomycetota bacterium | reverse complement strand
GCGCTACTTCCACCCGCTCGTGGCCGGCATCACGATCCCGACGTTCATCCTCGTCGGCCTCGCCGCCGTCCCCTTCGTCGACCGCAACCCGAGCACCAAGCCCGGCGATCGCAAGCTCGCGATCACGCTGTTCACGATGCTGTTCATGTTCGGCGCGACGCTGACGATCATCGGCTCGTTCTTCCGCGGCACGGGCTACAACTGGGTCTGGCCGTGGGCGCAGGGGGTGTTCTTCGAGCTGTGAGCGGGGTGCTCGCGATCTCGAGCGGAACCGTCGCCGCGATCGTCGTCGTGATCGCCCTCGACCTGTTCGCGATCTTCTTCGGACTGTCGTTCGTGCGCGCCCGCCGCGCCGAGCGGCTCGCCACAGCGACCGGCGTGCCCGGCGCGAGGCCCGGGCCCGAGGCCGGCAAGCCCGCGCCGAAGCCGATCACGCGGCGCGACTTCTTCCGCGGGTCGCTCGTCGCCTCGCTGCTCGTTTTCGGCGCTCAGTTCGGCGGCGCCACGCTGGCGTTTCTGTGGCCGAGCCTGAAGGGCGGATTCGGATCGGTGATCACAGCCGGCAAGGTCGACGACATCAGGAATGAGATTCAGGACGGCAACGGCGTCGCGTACTTCGGGCAGGGCCGCTTCTATATCGTGCCGTGGAGCGGTCACACGTCGGGCGACGTCAACTACGCGGACGAAGGGTTGGCGTCGGAGGGGCTGATGCCCCTGTATCAGCGGTGCGTGCATCTGGGTTGCCGTGTCCCATGGTGCGAACAGTCCCAGTGGTTCGAGTGCCCGTGCCACGGCTCCAAGTACAACCACGCCGGCGAGTACCAGCTCGGTCCGGCCCCGCGTGGCCTCGACCGGTTCAAGATCGAGATCGACGACGCCGGCACCGTCATGGTCGACACGTCGCAGATCATCCTGGGCCCGCCACGCGGGACCAACACGATCGACGAGCCGCCGCAGGGTCCGTTCTGCGTCGCGCCGGCGTAATGGGAACCTCGACCGCGACCCAGCCGACGGGGACCCGATGCTCGCGCTGACCCGCGCTCAGGGCATCGTTCTCGTCATCGGCGGGGTGGTCCTGCTCGTCGTGGCCGGTGCCGTCCTGCTCGCCCGTCGGGGCGCGCCTAGGCGCGCACCGACCACCGAGATCCCCCGCGCAATGCGCCCGGGGCCGGCCGACGCCGACCTCGAGACGCCATTGTTCGGCAAGCTCCAGGTATGGGGCGTCCTGCTCGTCATCTTCCTGGTCATATGGGTCCCGGCGACCTGGCTTTTCGAGCCCGACCGCAACCTGGAGCAGGACGGAGCGCTCCTCACCAGTTCGGTCGCGCGGGGCAAGGCCGGCGTACAGCTGTACAGCGAGGAGAACCAGACGGGCATCGGGTGCGTGCGCTGTCACGGCCAGGGGTTGACCGGATCCGTGATCCTCAACACGGAGACCGGAACGCCGATCTCCACGCCGAACCTCACGACCGTCTGCGGCGGTCCGTGGACGGGACATCCCGCGATCCACGGGCTCGACGACATCTACGCGACGATCCAGCAGGGGCGCGCGGGAACGCCCATGCCGTCATGGAGCATCCGGTATGCGGGCGCGCTCGACGACCAGCAGATCAGCGACATCGTCAACTACATCGTCTCGATTCAGGACACGTCCGTCGTGACGCAGAACCACAACGTCTGCGTCAACCTCGAGGCGCAGGCCGCGGCCGACGAGCAGTTCCCGAACCAACCGCCCCCGACCGGAACGGTGTCGTCGTGATCGCGCAGGCAACGACGACGGCCGGCTCGTGCGTGGGCTTCGACATCCCGTGCGACACGCTCCTGAAGGGAGCGCTCGGGACGCTCATGGGATTCGTCCTGTTCGTCGGCAGCGTGCTGCTCGTGCTCTCGGCCGTGTTCGGGCGACGCTTGGGTTACCTGGTACTCGCGGTCTCGTTCTTCGCGTGGATGATCGTGTTGTCCTCGCTCTGGACATTCGGCTTCTGGTCACAGGGCCTTTCCACGCCGGTCGACCTCGGTCCTCGCGGTTCGGAGCCCGCATGGGTCGTCGAGGCCGCTGGGCAGAACGTCGCGGAGCTGCCGTACGAGGCGTATCGGAGCTATCCGGACGGGCAGGCGTGGCAGGGCCCGAAGCCGCCCGCGTCGGTGCAGTCGGTTACCGGCGCGATCCAGTCCTACCTCGCGGAGCAGGCCAACGAGGACGCAGGAAAGGGCGAATTCGAGCCAGGGGCCTTCCAGACGACCGACTTCACCGTCGAGGACGTCGCCTTCGCAACGGACGAGGACGTCTCGCTCGCGGCCGCCCACGCCTTCTACAACGGCGGCGGCCCGGCGATCACCCTGTACATGCGGCACGACTCGGGCAGTGTGCCGCGCTACTCGTGGATGTTCCTGATCGGCTCGATCGTGCTGTTCGCGGCGCACCTGCCGTTCCTGGACCGCGCCGAGCGCGCGCGCAAAGACATCCTGACGGGCGGGACGGCCCCGCCGTGGTACGGACCGGCCTAGGGGGACACGATGCTGGCTGCCGAGGGTGTTCGACTGCTCGACGAGGGAGTCGTGCAGTTCATCCTATTCGGCGTGATGGTGCTCTTGATCTTCATCACGCTGTGGTTGACCATCGCGAAGTAGCGATCAGACGCGGGTGAGGTCGGCGACGGCCCGGCCTCGTCGCCTCACATCGGCAAGGGCCGCCTTCCGCTGCTCGTAGAAGGCGAGGATCTGAAGCTCGATCGCCAGGTCTACCTTGCGCACCGACACGCCCTCGGGAAGCGAGATGACGGCGGGCGCGAAGTTCAGGATCGAACGGACGCCGGCCGCGACGAGGCGCTCCGCGACCTCCTGTGCTGCGCCGGCCGGAGTCGCGATGACGCCGATGGCCGTCTCGTGCTCCCGGAGCACCTCGGGCAGGTCGTCGATGTGGCGCACGACGAGGCCGCCGACACGCTCGCCGACGGTCGACGGATCGTCGTCGAGCAGAGCGGCGGTCCGGAAGCCTCGCTCGGCGAACCCGCGGTAGTTCGCGAGCGCGTGCCCCAGGTTCCCGACGCCCACGATGACGATCGGCCAGTGCTGGGTCAGTCCGAGCTCACGGCGGACCTGATGGATCAGATACGCCGCGTCGTAGCCGACACCCCGCGTGCCGTAGGAGCCGAGGTGCGAAAGGTCCTTGCGCACCTTCGCCGAGTTGACGCCCGCGGCCTCGGCGAGCCTCTCGGAGGAAATCGTGGTCGCACCGCTCTCCGCGATCTCCACCAGCGCCCGCAGATAGACCGGAAGGCGCCCCACGGTCGCCTCCGGAATGGGCCGACCCTGCGACGCCCGGGCGCCCCGACCCCCCGTCTCTCGGGGGGCTACCGCTCGCGCGTTCCCGTTTCCTCGCGCAGCACCCTCATCCACGCGGCGGATGCTACCGAACGACCGCACGATTGCACAATCGCCCCAGGAGCCGCGCGTCGAGATCACCCTCCGATGGCGGCCTCCAGCTCGCCGGCATCGACCGAGATCTCGAATCGCTCCACCCCGTCGACCAGCAGGACAGGAATCCGGATTCCGTATTCGAGCTCGAGCGCCTCGTCGCCGGAGATGTCGACCTCCTCGAAGGCAAACGCCGTGCGTTCGCGGACCCGCAGAACGGCCTCCCGGGCGGCGTCGCACAAGTGGCATCCCGGGCGCGAGTACAACCGCACCGTCGACACGGATGAATCGTAGTCGGGGTCTGAGGATCCTCTCAGACTCGGGTGTTAGAACCGCCGGGTGCACGACGAGGACGCGTTCGATCTCGATCTCCATCGAAGGGTCTCGGCCGGCGACCGGGAGGCGTTCGAGGAGCTCTATCGACGGTACTCGCCCTCGGCGTACGGCCTGGCTCTCAGGGTCGTCGGCCAGGGAGCGATCGCCGAGGAGGTCGCACATGACGCCTTCCTGGCGCTGTGGCGGGCGCCCGAGGCCTACGATCCCGCCCGCGGCGCCTTCCGCTCGTTCTTCCTCTCCCTGGTTCACCACCGCGCCGTCGATGTCGTCCGCCGCGAGGAGCGGCTGCGCCGCAGGTCCGAACGCGCGTCGAACCTCGAGCCCCTCGTGGACGAAGATGTATCGGAGGATGTCGTCGAGACGACCTACCTGCGATCCCGCCGCGGAGAGGTCCGGGAGGCGCTCGTGACCCTCCCCGGCGATCAACGACGGGTCATCGAGCTCGCGTATTTCGACGGGTACACACAGGCGCGGATCGCGGACATGTTGGAGATCCCGTTGGGGACGGTAAAGACCAGGACGCTCGCCGCCATGCGGAAGCTGCGTCGGGCGCTGTACCGAGAGGACTGAGGGCGCAGCTGCGCATGCAGAACGATCACGAGCGGATCGAGGAGCTCCTCGCCGGCTACGCGCTGGGCGCGCTGTCCGGCGAGGACGCCGTCGAGGCGGATCGCCTCCTCACGGAGCACGTGCCCTCGTGTCCGCTGTGCCGCGAGACGCTCGCCGGATTCCGCAGCGTGGCCGAAGAGTTGGCGCTCGCGCCCGCCGCCGTCCGTCCGTCGGAGCTGATGCTCGTGCAGCTCCGGCGGTCGATCGGCGAACGGGACGTGCCGGGGCGCCGACGAGGATCGCTCGTCGCCACCGCCGCCGGCATCGCGGCGCTCGTCGGGATGGCGGCGTTTTCGATGTCGCTCGGGACGCGCGCGAGCCGGGCCGAGACGCATCTGGACAACGTCGCGGAGCTCATGGACGCGATCTCTCAGCCGGGGGCGGCGCCTGTCGGCCTGCGGTCGCGGATCGGAGCGACCTCGATGGTCGAGGTCTCGGGCCCAACGATGGAGCAGATGATCGTGGCCGGACATGGGATCCCTGCGCCGGCCGACGGCTCCGTGTACGTCATCTGGCTCGGCTCCGAAGACGGCTTTCGCGCGATCGGAACGCTGATGCCCGACGCATCGGGATTCGTGTACCGAACGTTCCGGGTCGATCCGTCCACGTTCGACACGATTCTGATTACCGAGGAGAGCATCGGCGCGTCGAGGACGGCGCCGACCACCGAGTCACGCCATGTCTGGGAGGCGAACCTCTAGCCGCCCGGGCCTGCGTCACACGCTCCGCGGCGCGCGCGACGCGAGGATGAATCCCCAGAACATCACGGCGATCCCCGCCAACAACGCGACCGCGAACAGTGGGACGACGTCGAGCCCGGCGCCGATGCCCGATCCGATCGCGACGATCGTCGCGCCCGCCGCGATGAGCGCCGTTCCCATCATGCGGTCCCGCATGCGGGCGTCTCCGCGCATGCGCCACGCGGACCACAGCGTCCCGAGCACCAGCAGGGCGTATGCGGGGTAGGCGTAGAGCTGCGCCAGCCGGTACGGGAGTTGGTCGTCCGCGAACACGTCCTTGCCAAGCGGCAGATCCCGCGCGAGCGCGGCGGGATCGATGACACCCGTTCGAACCCGCGCCGTCGCAAACGCCGTCGCAAACAGCAGGCCGATGAGCAGGATCGTCGTGACCGACCTG
The DNA here is from genome assembly GCA_046724395.1 of Actinomycetota bacterium. Taxonomy (GTDB): domain Bacteria; phylum Actinomycetota; class UBA4738; order UBA4738; family HRBIN12; genus DATAEU01. The sequence continues at coordinate 20,061 of JBKOWM010000084.1, read as the reverse complement.
TTCCGGATCAACAGGTACGCCTCGCCCATCGCGAGCCACGGCACGTTCAGGATCGCACCGAACAGCCAGTAGAGGCGATACTCGCCCGTCGTCCACCCGTCGATGACGCCGAGGAACAACGCGAACGACGCGATCGCGTACATGACCAAGGCGAGGATCCACGCCGCCTGGTACGGACGTCGGCGGCGGAAGTACTGCACGCCAAGCAGCACGCCGAAGGCGAGCGCGACCGCGCCGGCGGCCAGCGGGAAGATCCACATGGGCGGCGGCAGCATACGTGTCGGCCCGCGCGGGCCCACGTGTAGCATCGCGGCGCCGTGACGATCGACGCATCACGCCCGCTGCTCGCCTGCTCGACCGCCGGGTTCCTGGCTCGCCCCCTCCCGGAGGCGTTCTCCGCGATCGCCGACGCGGGATTCGACGCGATCGAGGTGATGATCACCCGGGATCCGGCCACCCAGGACGGCCGCCGCCTTCGCCGGCTCTCCGCGGAGTACGGACTCGCAATCCGCGCCATCCACGCCCCGTTCCTCCTGGTCACCCGGAAGGTGTGGGGAACCGACCCCGTCGGCAAGATCTACCGAGCGATCGAGCTGGCAGAGCAGATCGACGTGCCCATCGTCGTCGTGCACCCGCCGTACCGATGGCAGTCGGGATACCGACGGTGGATCGACGACCACCTGCGGCGGCTGTCGGACCACACGGGCGTCCGGGTCGGCGTCGAGAACATGTTTCCGGTCTCGTTTGGCAAGCGCGGGGTCGCGTTCCATGCCCACGACGTTCTCGCGGACCTCGATCGCTTCCCGCATGTGGTCCTCGACACGAGTCACGCGGCCGTCGCCGGCCTCGACCTGCTCGCCACGTATGCGGAGCTTCGGGACCGCATCGTCCACGTCCATCTTTCAAACAACGCCGGACGCGGGTGGGACACGCACGCCCCCGTCGACACCGGCGTCCTGCCGCTGGGGCAGCTGTTGGACGAGCTCGCCGCCGACGGATTCCGCGGCACGATCTCGCTCGAGCTCGACCTTCGCCCGATCCTCGACGACCCCACAAGGCTGCGCAACGCGCTGCGGCACAACCGCGCGTTCTGCGAGACGCGCCTCTCGGCGCGGAGCCAGCCGTCGAACGGCATCCCGAGCCAGCCTCGAGCGGACGGTCCTCGAACTTCGTCCTGTTAGCCTTCCGCCGTGCGACGTGGCACCCTGATCATGGTCATCTGCCTGTTCGTGCTGATCGGCATCGCGGCCGTCTACCAGATGATCATCGCGTCGGGCGACCAGCGCTTTCCCGGACCCGCGCCCGGGACACCGTTCCCGACGAGTGCGATTACGCCGTAGCGCCTCGCACGATCGTCACCCCGTCGCCAGGGCGCAGCCCGAAGGTGCGTGACGCGCTCCCGTGGTTGACGATCAACGCGACGAATCCCTGCGAGTCGACGATCACCGCCGGGTGCCCCTGCGGTACGTCGGTGAACGCGGCGACGACGGGCAGGTCATGGCTGCCGACGGCGAGCGTCCCGCCCAGACCGGCGGCCGAGAGATCGCTCGGCGTGACGTTCAGCTGCACGTTCCCGAACCCGTCCACGCCGACGACGCGCGCGCCGATCACGCCGGGCGTCACCATGGCACCGGAGAGTCCCACGGTCTGCAGGTCGGACGGATCGAGCGGGGGACCCAGCCGGTCGAGCGCGACGCCTGCGGCCAGATGCGCCGCGGCCGGCGCGAAGATGTCCCGCCCGTGGAACGTCCGCGAGACGGGCTCCAGCATGAGCTCGCGCGAAGCGATCTCGACGGCGGCGGTCGCGCCGCCAAGCGAGGTCCATGCCATCGACAGCAAGCCGTTGTCCGGGCCGACGAGGAGCGCCCCGGACGCCGCCTCGACGGCGATCGGACGGCGCTCGGTGCCGACGCCTGGATCGACGACACCCAGATAGACCGCGGACTCCGGCATGTACCGCGTCGCCCGGCCGAGGACGATCGCGCCCTGCACGACGGCCTGCCGCTCGATCTGGTGGGTCAGGTCGACGACGTGGGTGCCCGGGGCAATCCGCTCGATGACGCCGCGGCACACGCCCACGAACTCGTCGGCGAGCCCGTAATCGGTGAGGAAGACGATCGAGCGGGTCACCGCGTCGCATGCGGCCGGCGCATGGGCCGTTCGTCGCCGTTAGCGGCCCTGCTGCCGCCGCTGCCAGCGAGTCCGCTTCAAGAGCTTCTTGTGCTTCTTCTTGCGCATTTTTTTGCGGCGCTTCTTGATCAGCGAGGGCACACGGTTCCCTTCGTAGTCAGCCGAACAGATCCCGGAGGTCGACCCGCCGCGCGCGGAACCCCTCCTCGAGGCGAACGGAGCCAAGTCTAAGCGCCTTGGGGCCCTCTGCCACGGGCGAGATGAGCCGAAGCACCCCCTCGTCCGCCGCGTAGTCGAGATGGCCGATCCCCAGATATCCACCGGCGCCGTCCGAGAGCCCGACGAGCAGCCGGTCGAGCCGTGCGAGGTCGAACAGCGGCGGGAGGGCCGGCATGAAGACGGTGGGCTTCACACGCCAGCGGTGCAACTCGCGCGAGAAGTAGCGACTCATCGCGACCTCCCGGTTCTCGGCCCGTCGCTCCACGGTCGTCGCCTGGACTCCTGGGACCACGGGCAGCGGTACGACCTCGGTGCCGAAGAACCGCTGGATCACCCCGAGCAGCGGCTGAAGCTCCTCGCCCCGTTCGAGGCCGACGACGAGATCGGGCCGGAGCATCTCCGCCTTGTGGTATTTCAGAATCTGACCCTGAACCCCGGCGACGAGGCCGCTCGTGTCGACGACGACGAACTCGGCCCCCGCCGCGCGAGCACGGTCATTGAGCCGCGCGACCGACGTGACGACGGATAGCAGATGACCCTCGGGCGTCGTCGAACCTACGAACGAGAGCTCATCGGCGTCGGCGAACGCGTCGCTCGTCAGCTCGGCCGGAGAGCGAAGCATCCTGAGCGTGACGGTCGCCGGCGGGCCGACCGTCTTCTGGCCGACGTCGGCATCGACGTAGGCACACACGCGTCCTGCAGCGAGCGCGGCACCGAGCATCGCGCGCGCCATCGTCGTCTTGCCCGAATCGAGAGCGCCCACGAGCATGGCGGCCCGCTTGTTCCGAGCCGCGTTCTCCACGACTACGTCGTGCTCGTTCACGTCGCCTCCCGCGTGGGGGTCACCCCGCCGGAGGCCGGTCTCCACGTGGGCGGTGGGCTAGCCCGGGCCCTCCCTGGGCGTCCATGAGCTGATGGCGGGCGGGAACGTCTCGGCGAGGCGGCGAGCCTCGCTGGTCACGTGTTCGAACCGAGCCTCTCGGATGGCGTTGGCCTGCAAGATGCGCAGATTCTACCCAGAGCCGTCTTTCGGGAGGCGCGAGACGATCGCCTGGAAGCAGGGCCAGTACGTATCGGGCTGGACGTTGTCGTCCATCACGATGACAGTGGCCGCTCGGCCCTGGGCCCGCGCCACCACCAGGGCGGGATCGTTCACGTCCGCGACCGAGACGGTGTCCACGCCCTGCTCGATCGCCGCGCCGGCGAACCCGTGATCGGCGAACACCACGTCGGGCACCGCGTCGGCGAGCATGCGACGCATCGGCTCGCCACTATGCGTGTGGCGGGCGGAGGCCTTGTCCGTCAGCACGGCCACATGGCCCAGGTAGCGGATCTGCCACCAATGGTGGTGGCCGTCGTCGCGCCACTTCTCTCCCTCTGCCGGTCGGAGTGGCCGGGCGCCGCGACGTGCGATCTCGCGGCCCACCTCCGCGTACAGGTGCGCGAGGCCAACGGGGTGGCCCGTCGCCAGGACGACGGCCTCGCCGCGATGGCAGGCGAAGCCGAGGCGCTCGCCGACCTCTTCGCATCGATCGAGCACGTGATCGGGATCGACTGGGACCGGCCCGTGGGTGGCGGTGTGGTCGGGCTCGAACCCGGCCTCGCGCCCGACGAGTTCGAGGATCCTCGTCGGATCGAGCGCGCCCGCGAGCCCGGTCATCCCGAACTGCTTGTCCGGGTCGCCCTCGTAGAGCAGCCGGATGTGACGAAGGACGTTGTCGAGCGGGTGACTGACCTGCGGCCCCGCGATCGCAGCCTCCAGCAGCGCTTCGCGAAGCGTCGTCCGGTCGTACGGGCGCGGCTCCCAACGATCGTCGATCGCGGGAAGCTGAGCCGCATGGTGTTCGATAACGTCCATCTCCGCCGAGCTTATCCGGAGAGCCGATGTTCGAAGGTGCGTTGAACGGGAAGGTCGCGGTGGTCACCGGGGCGGGGCGCGGAATCGGCAGGGCGATCGCGCTCGCCTTCGCGCGTGCGGGCGCCGACGTCGCGATCGCGTCGCGGACGACGTCGGAGCTCGAGTCGCTGGCGACCGAGATCGCGGCGGCCGGTCGCGAGCCCCTCGTCGCCCCCACCGACGTCACCGACGAGGACGCCGTCCGCGCCCTCGCGAGGGGGGCCGTCGAAAAGTTCGGGACGTTCGACGTATGGGTGAACAACGCGGGCGTCGCGCCGTTTCTCGCCGCGTTCATCGACACGCGCCCCGACGGCTTCGAGAAGTACTTCCGCGCGAACTTCCTGTCGACGGTCTACGGCACGCGGGCGGCCGCGGAGATCCTGCTCCCGAAGGCGTCCGGATGCGTGCTCAACCTCTCCTCCATCGACGCGTTCATGATCGAGCCCGATCTCGCGTACTACGGGACGGCGAAGGCGGCGGTCACGAACCTGACCCGGTCGTGCGCCCTCGAGTGGGCTGGTCGCGGGGTCCGCGTCAACGCGATCGCGCCCGGGTGGATCGACACGCCGATGAACCAGGCCGAGCGCGACGACCCGAGGGCCGAGGCCCGGATCCTCGCGGGCATCCCCATCGGCCGCTGGGGACGGCCCGAGGAGGTCGCCGCGGCCGCCCTGTTCCTGTGCTCGGACGCGGCATCGTTCGTGACTGGGGAGGTCCTCGTCGTCGACGGCGGACAAACCCTCACATCGGGGCGTCTGCCCTGATGCGGCTGTCCGGTGCTGTCGTCGTCGTTACCGGCGCATCGTCCGGCTTCGGCGAGCTGACCGCCCGCCGGTTCGCGCGGGCCGGATCGAGCGTCGTGCTCGCGGCCCGGCGAATCGACCGTCTGGAGGCGCTCGCCGCTCAGATCGGGGACTCGGGCGGGACGGCGCTCCCGATCGGGTTGGACGTCGCCCTCTGGGACTCGATCCATGCGTTGCGCGACGCCGTCGCCGAGCGCCTCGGAAGGTGCGACGTCCTCGTCAACAACGCGGGCATCCCCGGTGGCGGACGGTTCGAGAACCTCTCCGAGCAGCAGATGGACCGCGTCATGACGGTGAACGCGCTCGGTGTCATGCGGTGTACGAAGGCGTTCCTGCCGATGATGCTCGAGCGCGGAAGCGGCCACATCGTGAACGTCGCGTCGCTCGCCGGCAGGTTCGCGGGGCCCGGCAGCTCTATGTACTCGGCGTCCAAGCACGCTGTCGTCGCCTTCGGCGAATCGCTCTACTACGAGCTCGAGCCGAAGGGCATCCTCGTCACGTCAGTGAACCCCGGCTTCGCCCGCACGGAGGGCTTTCCGATGACCGGCGTTCCGCCGGCGCTCGTCATGAATCCCGACCGGGTCGCCAGGGCCATCGTCGACGTCGTTCGTCTCGGCCGCGCCCCGGAGGTGGACGTCCCGCGCGGGATCGGCGTCCTCGAGGCGTTCCGGATCCTCGCGCCACCTCTTTACCGATGGGGCGTGCGCACCGTCACACGACGCACCCGGCCGACCCCCGCGTCGGAGTAGTTGTCTTTGCTTCGCGCGCCAGCGGCTGCCGGGGTCTTTGGTCGGCAAGGACGACGACGGCTAAGGACGCGAATCGATGAGCGGCCCCCGATCGGTGATCCCCGAGGGCTTCGGCCGATCGAGCGCGGATTTGACGGCAGTTCGACCGGCGACGTTGCATGGCGAGAAGCACGGCGTTCGGGAGGGAGGGATTGCATTGTTCAACCTGTTGGGCCTGCTGTGCATCATCATTGGATTCATCGCAGCCATCGTCGATGAGCGGATCCTGTTCGGCGCCTTGACTTGGTTCATCGCCGCGATCGCATTCAACACGCTCGGGAAAGTCGGTGTCCCCTTCTTTGCTACACGTGGTGCTCGACGATGATCAACTCCGTCATGACCGGAGCGGGCCCGTGTCGCCGACGCGGTGGACCTTGAGTAGGTTCGTGTGCGTCCGGTCGGCGGGCGACGACGCAGCCATCACGGCGGAAGCGCCCGCGTCGGCGAGGCCGAGGGCGCGAAGTCCTTCGTCCATCAGCGCGATCATCTCCTCGGTGTCGGAGGGGTCCCGGCCCTTGGCCGGCACGACCCCCCATCGCACCGCGAGGGCGCGACGCACCGACGGGGTCGACGCGAACGCGACGATCGGGACCCGTGGGCGCTCGGCCGACAGCAGGTTCGCCGTCAGCCCACTGCCCGTGTAGCACGCGATCGCCGCGATCGCCCGGTCGTCGTTCGCTATCTGCGCCGCCGCGTGCGCAACGGCCGCCGCTTCGTCTCGATGTGTGGACGGCGGCGGCGGTGAGCGGAACGCCTCACCTCTTTCCTCCGCGACCTCGGCGATCCGCGAGGCGGTCCGAGCCGCCTCGATAGGGAAGTCGCCGACGGCCGTCTCGCCCGACAGCATGATGGCGTCGGCGCCGTCGAGAATCGCGTTTGCAACGTCGCTCGCCTCGGCTCGAGTCGGACGCGGAGCGTGAAGCATCGATTCGAGCATCTGCGTCGCGACGATCGTCGCGCGCCCGGCGGCGCGCGCCGTGCGCAGCAGCGACTTCTGCAGGACGGGGATCTCCTCGAGCGGCAGCTCCACACCGAGGTCGCCCCGAGCCACCATGACGGCGTCGACGTGGCGACAGATCCGGTCGATCGCCTCGACCGCGGGCCGCGTCTCGATCTTCGCGACGATCGGCAGCGTGCGGTCGCCCATGAGCGACCGGAGCTCTAGCACGTCGTCCGCGGTCCTGATGAACGACTGCGCGACGAGATCGACGCCGAGATCGACGGCCCTCGCCAGCGCCGCGCGGTCGCCGTCCGTGATTGCCGGCAGGCTCAGCCGCTCCGATGGCACGTTGACCCCGGCCCGGGCGCCGACGGTGCCGCCCCTCACCACCTCGGTTAGGACATCGTCGTCGTCGATCCGAGCGACGCGCAGCTCGGCGACGCCGTCAGCGAGCAGGACTCGGTCGCCGGGCTCAAAGTCGCGGCCGAGTCCCGGATATGTGATCGGAGCGCCGTTGGCATCGCCCGGCCGCCCGTCCGCACGCAGGACGAATCTCGATCCCGTCGCCAGCTGCAGGCGCTCATCGGCGAGCTCGCCCAGGCGGATTTTCGGCCCGGGCAGGTCGGCCATCACGGCGAGCTCGAGCCCCAAGTCGCGGGCGACGTGGCGCGCCAGATTCACCGAGGCGGCGTGCGTCGCGGGTGTTCCGTGCGACATGTTCACGCGGAAGACGTCGGTGCCTGCCTCGGCGAGCGCGCGTACGGCGTCCGCCGAGGCCGTCGCCGGACCGACGGTGCAAACGAGCTTCGAGCGTCGGGCCATTCTCACGCCGGAAGACCGAGCGACGGAAACGCCGACGCCCGAACGAGATCGACGACGCGGCGCACCCCCGCCGCCGGCGCGGAACCGGCCGGCTCGGCTTCCGAGAACGTGACCGGGACCGGAGACCGCACCGCGAACTCGACGTCCTGGATCCACGACTCCGGGAGGTCATCGGGCAGATCCACGCCGGCCATCTGCGCGAAGTACAGCGTCCACGCACGCGGCACCACGCGCGCCCACTGATACCCGCCGCCGCCGGTTGCGAGCCACCTCCCCGCGGCCGCATCGTGTGCCAGCTCGTGTAGCGTCACGGCGGCCTCGCGGTACGCGCGCGTCGTAAGCCGCAGGTGCGCGAGCGGATCGGTGTGATGCGTGTCGCACCCCAGCTGCGTGACGAGCACGTCGGGCCGCCACGCCCGCACGAGGGGAGGCACGACGGCGCGGAACGCCTCGAGCCACCCACCGTCGCCCGTTGAGGGCGGAAGCGGGACGTTCACCTTCGTCCCGACCGCCTTGCCGCCGCCGCGCTCATCGATGAACCCCGTTCCCGGAAACAGAAACTCACCCGACTCGTGGATCGATATGGTGAGCACGCGCGGGTCCTCCCAGAAGACCGCCTGCGGGCCGTCGCCGTGATGTACGTCGACGTCGACGTACGCGATCCGCTCGACGCCTCGGTCGAGCAGCCACGCGATGGCGATGGCGGGGTCGTCGTAGACGCAGAAGCCCGATGCGCGCGACGGCATCGCGTGATGCAGTCCTCCCGCGGCGTTGAAGGCGTGCAGCACGTCGCCGTCAAGGACAGCCCCGGCGGCCGACAGCGTGGCGCCGGCGACGATCGCCCCCGCCTCGTGCATCCGCGGGAAGATCGGGTTGTCTCCCGGGCCGTAGCCGAACCGTCGAAAGTCCCCGTCCTGTCCATCGCCTGCGCGCCGCGTCGCGTCGACGTACTCGGGCGTGTGGACGAGCTGCAGCTCGTCGTCTTCTGCCCGCCGGCATCCGAGCGTTCGCACGTTCGGTGCGGCCAACAGCCCCGATGCCTCGATCAGATCCCACGTGAGAAGCACGCGCTCCGGCCTGAGCGGGTGCTCGGGGCCGTGGTCGTAGATCCGCGCCTCGCGGCACACCACGAGACCGGCGGGACCGCTCACGCGAGACGGCGGACGGCCCGGCGGGCGAACATCATTCGATCCGCTGGACCGCCGCCTGAGTCCGTTCGACGACGATCGCTATCTCGTCGTCCGAGATGGTCAGGGGCGGTCCCAGCATGAGAAGGTCGCCGTCCGTCCCGTCGACGTGTCCGGTGCTCGAGTACAGGAGCAGGCCGAGCTCACGAGCCGCTGCGACGACGCGCTCGGTGGCCTGTTCGTCTCGCCGGAAGGGACGCTTCGTCTCGCGATCGCCGACGAGTTCGACGCCGACCATCAGCCCGATCCCGCGGACGTCGCCGACGACCCGGCTGTCGGCGAGCGCGGCGCCGAGCTCCTTCAGGAGACGCTCGCCCCGCGTCCGGCTCGTCTCGACGAGGGCGCCCTCGCGTAGTCGGCGGAGGACGGCGTGCGCCGCCGCCGCCCCGACGCCGTTGTGCGACCACGTGAACCCGTGGGTGAAGCCCTTCGGCGCAACAGTGTCGAAGACATCCGCGCTGCACGCCGCGAACCCGAAGGGCACGTATCCGCTCGTCGATCCCTTCCCGGCCGCGATGATGTCGGGCCGCACGTCCCAATGCTCCACGCCGAACCACGTGCCGGTCCGCCCGAACCCGGTCATGACCTCGTCGGCAATGAGGAGGACTTGGTGTCGCCGACATAGCTCGACGATGGCGGGCCAGTAATCGTCGGGGGGAACGGCCGCCGCGAGCGTCGCGCCGGCGACGGGCTCCGCGATGAACGCGGCGACGTGCTCCGGCCCGATGCGCCGGATCGCCGCCTCCAGCTCGTCGGCGAGGAACCGGCCGCAACGATCGGGATGCGCCGGGTTCCCGCAGCGATACTCGTACGCGGCGCCGACGTGCTCGAACCGGCCGAGCCACGGCTCGTACGGACGTCGGAGCGCGGGCTTGCCGCCCGCGTCCAGCGCGCCGAGCGTGTTGCCGTGGTACGCGTTGACGCGGCCGATGATGACCGAGCGGTCCTGCCCGCGAGCGAGGTGGTACGAGCGGGCGAGCTTGATGGCGGTCTCGACCGCCTCGCTGCCGCCGCTCACCGGGTAGATGCGGGCGGCGTCCATCGGCAGGATCGCGGCCAGGTCGCCCGCGTACGCCTCGAGCGCCTCGGTCGTGAACGCAGTGCCGTGAACGTAGTCGATCCGCGACAGATGGTCCGTGATCGCGTCGATCACGGCTCGGTCGCCGTGGCCGACGTTGACGACGATCGCGCCGCCCGCGGCGTCCAGCCACCTGCCACCGCTCGCGTCCTCGATCCACACGCCGTCCGCTCTCACGGCGGTCGGCAGGTTCCTCGTCAGCACGCGGTGGAAGACGTGACCCATCGTGGCTCCTCGTCGATGACGCTCACTCTACGCGGCCGGGAGCGGCCACCGGGAGGCGGCTAAGCTGAGGCGCCGCTACACCGATTCGAGTACGACCGGCTCGAGCCTCGTTTCCCGGACCCCCTGGCCATCGCGGTCGAGGCGATACGCGGCGGCGCCTGGCCGTTCAGCGAACACCTCGACGAGCTCCGTATCGACGAAGTGCAGAGCGACACCATCGTCGGCGGCCAGCCCCCCGGCGAGGGTGCCGTCGGCGATCGCCCGCTGGTACGTCGGCCGGCGGTCCGCTTCAGAGTCGTAGTGAGGGCAGTTCGTTCCGGGCAGGAGCCCGACGCCGTCCTGGAGGGGACGCAGGGCGCCCCACGAGTCGGTCACGCCGCCCTCGAACCAACACAACGAGCCCGCGGAGATACCGCACAACACGGTCCCGCCTTCCCACGCGAGGCGGACGGCCTCGTCGACGCCGTGGACGCGCCACACGGCCAGGAGGTTGGCCGTGCTGCCACCGCCGACGTAGACGACGTCCTGCTCCGTGATCGCGCCGGGAAGCGACGGGTACGGCGGACCGAACAGCGGCACATGGGACGGCTCGCACGGCACCCGGGTGAACGCGGTATAGAAGCGCTCTACGTATGAGGCCGCGTCGCCGCTCGCGGTCGCCACGAAGCAGACGCGTGGTCGCTCGGTCCGTGCTAGGGAGAGGACGAAGCGGTCGAGGGCGGTGACGGTGCCCCACGTGCCGGAGAAGCCCCCGCCGCCGAGCGCCACGATGTGCCGATCGGGCACGGCCTACCTGTCTCTCGGGGGGCTACCGCTCGCGCGCTCGCGCTCGCTGCTTGAGCCCCCCGCGTAGATCGCCTCAGGATCCAGCTCGTCGCGCAGGATGCGAAGCTCCTCGCCCGTCGGCGGCGGCGTCCGCCCGACGTCATCCGCGAGCCGCGGGTCCCAGCCCATGTTCGTGCGGACCTCGTCCAGCTCGACTCCGGGATGGAGCGTCAGCACCGTCATCTCGCCGCTCCGATCGTCGAAGGCATACGTCGCCAGATCCGTGACGACCGAGGTCGGGCCGCTGCCGAACCATCCGCGCGCCCGGTCGTGCTCCGGATCTCCGCTGTGTCCCGGAGAAGTGCGGAAATGCAGCCGATCGACGAAGGATCGCTGTCCCTGACGCATGATCACGAATACCTTTCGCGCGTTGATCGCGATCTCGCACGCGCCACCCGAGCCGGGCAGCCGCGTCTTGGGTCGGACGTAGTCGCCGATGACGGTCGTGTTGATGTTGCCGAAGCGATCGATCTGCGCGGCGCCGAGGAACCCGACGTCGACCAGCCCGGCCTGGAGGTAGAACGCGAACAGCTCGTACATCGATGTGACGGCCGTCGAGCCGGTCACGAGCGTCGGGTCGCCGATGGATAGCGGCAGGCGTCTCGGGGCCGAGCCGAAGATCCCCGACTCGTACACGAGCTCGAGGTCGGGATTCGAGGTCCGAAGCGCCAGGTTGCAGACGACGTTCGGCAGCCCGATCCCCACGAAGGTGACGCGCTCGCCGGCGAGCTGTCGTGCGCTCGCGACGATCATCATCTCGGTTCGCGACCATCCGAGGTCGCGATCGGCGCTCATGCATACTCCCCATAGTTCACGCGTCCCGAAAGCCGCTCCCCCGGACGCAGCGCGTCCCAGTATTTGTCGCCGAACTTCTCCACGTAGTCCCGATGCGACGCGAGGTCGTAGACCCACTCCTTCAGCCAGGCCTCGAGCGCCGTCGCGTCCTTCGAGACCGGCTCCCAGTCCAGATAGAAGCGGTTGTCGCGGTCGTAGTAGCCCTGCGCGAAGCTCGGATGGCAGCCGAGCGGCTCCTGCACGACGGCGTTCACGATCAGTCCGGGGATGATCGTGCGGTTGGGATCGTCCCGGATCGTGCGCTCGTCGACGACCTCCTCGCACACCAGGATCACGCGCTTGGCCGCGAACGCGGCCTCCTTCTGGCACCCGAGCAATCCCCAGATCTGCGCGTTCCCCGAGGCATCGGCGCGCTGGGCATGCACGATCGTCACGTCGGGGTTCAAGGGAGGCACCGTGTAGATCTCGGTGCCGTCGTACGGGGAGCGGACCGGTTTGATGTTCGGGTTGACCCTGGGGATATCGCTTTCGAAGTAGGAGCGGATGGGCATGAACGGCAGGTTCGAGGCCCCCGCCATGTACCGCGACACCATCCCGAAGTGGCTGTATTCCTCCAGCTCGAGCGGCTCCGGGTCGGCGTGCTCGACGCGGCGGCGAACGGCGTGGAGTGACCCGGCGCCGGGGTTCCCGAGCCACGAGAACACGAGCTTGCGGGCAACGCCCGCGCCGATCATCTGGTCGTAGATCACGTCGGGCGTCATGCGAGCGAGCGTCAGGTCCCGCTTGCGCTGCCGGATGATCTCGTGACCGGCCGCGAAGCAGATGAGGTGCGTGAAACCCTCGATCGCGACGGTGTCGCCGTCCCGCACGAGCTCGGCGACCGCGTCGCGCATCGACGTGATCTTGCTCGGTTCGGGCACGCTAGCGATCCTCCGGGGACCAGCCGTCGTCGGGGCGACGCAGGACGCAGAACTCGACGCCCGGTGGCATTCCTCGGCTCAGGCGCCGCGGGCGACCTCGGCGAGCGCCTCGCCGAAGACCTCGAGCGCCGTCTCGGCCTGGTCGCTGCGGAAGACGAGCGGGGGCGACACTCGCACGACATCGTCCCCCGCCCCCAGGACGAGCAGCCCGCGCCGGAACGCGGCGTCTTCCACGGCGACCATGTGGTCGTGATCGGGCAGCTGCACGCCGATCATGAGCCCGCGTCCGCGCACGTCGACGATCATCGGGTACTCGTTCTGGAACGCGCGCAGCCCCTCCATGAGCACACCGCCGACTTCGACTGCGTTGGCCATCAGGCTCTCGTCCTCGATGACGGCGATCGTCGCGAGCGCGGCCGCGCACGCTACCGGGTTGCCGCCGTACGTCGACCCGTGGGCGCCGCTGTCCCACGTCATCAGATCCTCGCGCGCCACCATTCCACCAAGCGGCATGCCGCTCGCGATCCCCTTGCCGGTGAGCAGGATGTCGGGCTCGACCCCGGCGTGTTGGATCGCCCACCACGCTCCCGTCCGGCCCATCCCGCTCTGGACCTCGTCCGCGACGAGCAGGATCCCGTGACGGTCGCACAGCTCACGCAGATACGCCAGCCATCCCTGCGGAGGAAACACGTAGCCACCCTCGCCGAGGACCGGCTCGACGACGACTGCGGCGACCTCTCGCGGCGACACCATCCTCCTGAAGAGCACCCGCTCGATGAAGTCGAAATCGCCGTAGAACGCGTGCAGGACGCCCGGAAGCATGGGGCCGAAACCCTCGTGGTACTTGGCCTTGCTCGCGGTCACTGACACGCTGCCGTAGGAACGGCCGTGAAACGCGCCGTAGAAGCCGATCACGTACTGCCGGCGCGTCGCGTGTCGGGCGAGCTTGATCGCCGCCTCGACGGCCTCGGTTCCCGAGTTCGTCAGGAAGCTTCGAACGGGCTTGCTCATCGGAGCGATGCGGTCGAGGCGCTCGCACACATCGGAGTAGATGGGGAGGAAGAAATCGCTGCCCGAGTAATGCAACAGCGCCTCCGCCTGCTCCTGAATTGCCCTGACGACGGCCGGATGAGCGTGGCCGGTCGACGTGACGGCGATGCCGGCGTTGAGGTCGAGGAACAGGTTCCCGTCGACGTCCTCGAGCACCGAGCCCGCCCCCCGCTTCGGCACGAACGGGTACACCCTCGGAAGCGACGGGCTCGTGACCTTGCGGTCGCGCTCGATCCGAGCGACGGCCTCCGGCCCCGGCACGTCGGTGACGAGCCGGGGCGCCTGAGCGCGCGCGAGATCCGCGACTTCGGCGGTGCTCACTCCTCGATCACCGTCCGAGACTGCTCGCGCAGGTACTGCTGGACGTAGTAGGGACCGCCACCGGCCTTGCCCGTCGTGCCGGAGCCCTTCCAGCCGCCAAACGGCTGGACGCCGGGCCAGGCACCGGTCGTCGCGCCGGCGCGCCGATTCACGTAGATCACGCCCGCCTCGATCGAGTTGAGCCACCTGTCGATCTCGGCGCGATCCTCGCTGTAGAAGCCCGCCGTGAGGCCGTACTCGGTGTCGTTCGCCAGGCGGATCGCATCGTTGAGATCGTCGTACGGCGCGACCGAGACGAACGGCACGAAGAGCTCCTTCTTCCAGATCCAGCTGTCGAGCGGGACCTCGGCGATTGTCGGCTGGACGAAGGTGCCGCTCGCGAGCTGGCCGTCGGTCAGGCGCTCACCGCCGGTGATGACTCGGCCGTTCTTCTTCGCCTCGGCCGAAGCCTCTTCGAAGGTCTGGACGGCGTTCTCGTCGATCACGGGCCCCAGGTAGACGTCCCTGTCGAGGGGATTGCCGACCCGAATCTTCTCCGTCTTCTCCCTGAGCATGTTCACGAACTCGTCGTACACGCTGCGGTGCACGTACACCCGCGAGCAGGCGGAGCACTTCTGCCCACCGAACCCGAACGCCGAGCGAAGGACCCCGTCCGTCGCCTTCTCGAGATCTGCTTTCTCGCTCACGATGGCGGGATTCTTGCCGCCCATCTCGCAGATGACCGGCTTGGGGAAATCCTTGGCGAAGTTCTTGTAGATGCCCATGCCGACCTCGTACGAGCCCGTGAAGGTGATGCCGGCGACGTCGGGGTGGTTCACGATCTCGTCGCCGACGACGGAGCCGGCGCCGCTCAGGTAGTGGAACGCGCCGGCCGGCACGCCGGCGGCCATGTACATCTCATACAACTTCAGCCCGGTGAACACACCCATGTGCGCGGGCTTGAACACGACGCAGTTCCCGGCGACGAGCGCACCGCTCGAGGGGCCCGCCGCCAGCGCCATCGGGAAGTTGAACGGGCTGATGACGGCCCAGACGCCGAACGGGCGCAGGATGTCGTAGTACTCGCCGGGCGACCCCATCGACTGCATCGGCTGCGTGAACCCCTCGTGCTTCTCCATCTCGTTGGCGTTCCAACGCAGCAGGTCCGCGGACTCCTCGACGTCGCCGAGGGCTTCGAGGCGGTTCTTGCCGACCTCCATCGCCATCAGCGCGGAGAGCTCGTTGCGCTGCTCGCTGATGAGATCGGCCGCCCTTCGGATGATGGACACTCGCTCCCGCCACGGCGTGTTCGCCCACGTCGGAAAGAAGTCCTTGGCCGCTCGCACGGCGTCGCGAACGTCCTCGCGCGTGCCCTGCGCGAATTCACCGATCACAGTGCCGTCGATCGGCGACCTCGCCTCCTTGAAGCCGGACCCGTCTCGTCCCTGCCCGTTCACAAACAGCTGGTGCTTCTGTCCGAGCCAGGACCTCGCCTTCTCGATCCCCTGGTCGTAGAGCTCGTGCAGCTCCTCGTTGTCCGCGGACATCGTGGCGTACGTGATGCGGAAGCCCTGCTGCGCCATGCGGAACGCCTCCTTCGAAGAGCGCGGGAAATAGCCGCCGTGACGACCCCTATCGTATCCGCGCCCCCGAACTCGGCCCAAGTCCGCGCGGCGCCGTCGCTGCCGCCCCCGACCCCGCGATCGACCGCCGGTTGATGAGCCGAAGTCCGGAAAGCCGCCACGGACGGGCGTATCATCGGCCTCCCTTGAGGCTCGTGACCTTCGACCGGAGGGGGCACCGGCGACTGGGAGCGTTGCTTTGGGGCGAGGTGGTGGACCTGCCCGACGCCGTCGGGCACCCAGCCTTCCCCGCCACCATGGAGGCGCTCGTAGCGCGCAACGGGGGGACGGTGCTCGACGCCGCCCGCGCCGCCCTAGAACGACACGAGGTCGAAGCCTGCGTGGTCGCGAGCCCGCGTCTGCTGGTCCCGTTGCTCCCGGCCTCGCTCCGGACGGATGACGGGGGCGAGGCCGTGCGACGGATCGTGGGCCCCGACGAGGAGATCGCGTGGCCGGCCTGGGCTGGATGGCTCGATTACGTGCCGAAGGTCGCCGCCGTCCTGCGACGGTCCGTCCCGAGGGGGACCGGGGAACCGACGTCGGCTTCGGTGTTCGGGTACACGCTCGTCAACGACTGCGCAGTTCGCGACGTAACGGGGGACCCGACGCGCCGCACGCAGCCGCTCCCTCTCGCGATGGGTCCTTGCATCGTCACCCCGGACGAGGTCGACCCTCAGACGACGATGCTCACGGTCCGGGTCGACGGCGAGCAATGGGCCAAGGGAAACCTGAACGGGACCGCAACCGATCTCATGGCGGCCGTCGCGGCGGCGTCCCGGCTCGACGCCCTGGCGCCCGGCGAGACGTTCGCCTCCAGCCCGTTCGACGTCCGACGCGATGAGCGGCGGGTATGGCCGGGGGCGAGCATCGAACTCGAGGCCGAGGAAGTCGGCGTGCTCCGCAACCGTATCGGGCGTCCCGCTGAGCGCGGCGGACGTCAACCTCCGTAGACCACGTCGCCCGCCACGATCGTCGTGCGGATGGGCGTCTGGAGAAGCGCCGCCGGTTCGATCCGGAACGGGTCGCGATCCAAGACGACCAGATCGGCGTACGCTCCCACGGAGATCGAACCGCGATCGCCCTCCGCGTGGATCGCGAACGCACCACCGACGGTGTACGCGCGGATCGCCGTCTCGAGGTCGACGCACTGCTCCGTCGCCCACGCATCGCTTCCATCGAGCCTCGCGCGCGTCAGCGCCGTGTAGACGCCGACCAGGGGGTCCATCTCGGCGACGTCGTAGTCGCTGGAGAAGGCCAGCGCCGCCCCGGCGTCTCGGAGCGACCGCCACGGAAAGCCGTATCGCTGCCGCTCGGTGCCGACGTTGTCCAGCCACTCCCCGCCGACGAGGTCCGCGGAGGCATGTCGCGGCTGCATGCACGCGACGACGCCGAGGGCCGCGAACCTCGTCTGATCGTCGGGGTGGACGAGCTCGCAGTGCACGATCTGATGCCTGGCGTCGCGACGTCCGTTGACTGCGCCGGCGTGCTCGATCGCGTCCAGCGCCGTTCGCACGCCGCGATCGCCGGTCGCGTGCGTGAGCGTCTGGAACCCGCGACGGTCGAGCTCGGCGACGAGTGCGGCGAACGCCTCCGGTTCCCAGAACGTCGCACCGCGCTCGCCCGGGTGCTCGGCGTAGTCGTCGAGCATGGCCGCCGTTCGCGGCTCGATCACGTCGTCGACGTAGAGCTTCACCGGTGCGACGCGGAAGCGATCATCGTTGAACGCGCGACGCGCCTCCTCGAATGCGTCGAGCTGGTCGAGCCCGGCGCCGACCGGATGGAAAAGCGCCGCGACCACCCGCGACCCCATGCGTCCCTCGTCGCGCGCGCGCACGAACAGTTCGAGGTCGTCGACCGAGTTCTGCGGCTCGACCGCCGTCGTGATGCCGACCGAGGCCGCGAGGTCGAGGGATCGCACGAGCCGGCGATACTGCGCGTCCTTCGATAGACCCGGGAGCACGGGCTCGAGCGCGGTGAGCCCCTCCCGCGAGAGCCCCATGACGGCGAAGTCCGTGACGAAGCCCGTCGGCTCGCCGCCCTCACCGAGTTCGACCGTGCCGAACGGAACTCGCTCGGCTCCTCGCCGGATCCCGAAGCGCTCGAGGGCCGACCGGTTCATCCAAACGGTGTGAGCGTCGTACGACGTGAGGAACGCCGGCCGCCCCGCCGTGACGTCATCGGGTAGATCGTCGACGGTAGGGCTGCGGCCCCCGTCGATCGCCGCGTAGATCCATCTGCCCGCCTCGATCCACTCGATCGACGGGTTCGCCCGCACGTGCTCGCGGATCAGCGAGTGGATCTCGTCGAGCGACGCGGCCGTTGAAAGGTCGAGCCCCTCCGGCGTGCCAAGCCGAAGATGGTTGTGGCTGTCGACGAAACCCGGGAGGACGAGGCCCCGGCCCGCATCGATCGAGACGGTGCGGCGGCCGACGAGCGGCGCGACGTCCGCGTCGTCGCCGACGGCGACGATGCGCTCACCGGACACCGCGACCGCGCCAGCCCACGGTCGGAGCGCATCGAGCGTGAGAACGCGACCGCCGCGGACGACGAGATCGGCCGCCGACACGCGGGGTCAGCGCCTGCGCTGCGCCTTGCGTGCGGCGCCGCGCTCGGTCGCCCTACGCTTGTCCGCTTCCTTCTTCTTGCGCTCCCGATCGTGCGCCCAGCGCACCTTCGCGCGGTCTCCCCTGCCCATGTACTCGCTCCTATCCGATCGGCGATGCCGCCGCCGCTACCGCTTCGCTGCTTGAGCGCTCTCTAGTTCGCGCTACCGCTTCGCTGCTTGAGCGCTCTCTAGTTCGCGCTACCGCTTCGCTGCTTGAGCGCTCTCTTCGTCGTCGCCGCCCTGCGCCAGCTCGGCGCTGCGATGCCGGGCGGCGTCGATCGCGTTCAAGAACGCCGCTCGCACCCCGGTCTCCTCCAGGATGCGGATGGCGGCGATCGTTGTCCCGCCCGGCGACGTCACCATCTCGCGCAGCTCGACGGGGTGCTTGCCGGTGTCGCGCAGCATCTTGGCCGAGCCGAGCATCGTCTGGATGATCAGCTCCGTCGCGACGTCGCGCGACAGGCCGAGCAGGATGCACGCCTCGATCATCGCCTCCGCGAGTAGGAAGAAGTATGCCGGTCCGCTGCCGCTCGTCGCCGTGATCGCGTCGAGATGCGTCTCGGGCAGGCGAAGCACGCGACCGACATAACCGAGAAGCTCCTCCGCCACCGACAGGTGCTTGTCGTCGGCCGCCGCTCCCGGCGCGACGACCGACATCGCCTCGTCGACGAGCACGGCGACGTTCGACATCACGCGAACCACCGGGACTTCCGCGGACAGGTGCTTCTCCACGAAGGAGGTGCGGATGCCGGCCGCGAAGCTGACGACGAGCTGATCAGCGTCGACGGACTCCGCGATCTGCTCGAGGAGCGTCTCCATGTCCTGAGGCTTGACCATCAGCACCAGCGTGTCGGCGGACCGGACGGCCTCGGGATTCGAAAGCGTTGTGGCGACGCCGTAGCGGTCGGCCAGCTCGCGAGCGCGCTCCTCGCGCCGTGCCGTGACGATGATCTCGTCGGGCGCGCGTCCGCCCGAGCGGATCAGACCCGAGACGACCGCCTCGCCCATCTTGCCGCCGCCCAGGAAGGCCACGCGCCGTCCGCTCGTCGTCTCCGCCGTCATCGCCAAAACCTCACCAGGTTCGAGAGGAAGAACCACACGTTCGCCGGGCGCTCGGCCAGACGTCGCGTCAGATACGGATACCACTCCGTTCCGTACGGAACGTACACGCGCACCGGCAGGCCCTCGGCCGCCAGCGACGCCTGGAGGTCGCGCCGCACACCGTAAAGCATCTGATACTCGACGCGTGCGGCGTCGATTCCCTCCCGCTCGACGTACCGGCGGGCGCCGGCGAGGAGCGCCGGGTCGTGCGTCGCGACGTGGACGCCGTGACCTCGCGAGACGAGGGTCGCGAAGAGCCGCGCGAACGCGAGGTCCACCTCGCGCCGCGAGCCGATCGCAACCTCGGGCGGCTCCAGATAGGCCCCCTTGACGAGCCGGATGAGGGAGCCCGCCGGAAGCGCATCGACGTCGGCGGGAGTCCGATGCAAGTACGCCTGGAGGCACACGCCCACTCCCTCGTGCCGTCGCCGGAGGTCTCCGAAGACGCGAAGCGTCCGGTCGACGTACACGGAGCTCTCCATGTCGATCATCACGAGGACGTCCCCGAGGGCCGCCGCCCCCAACACCTCCTCGACATTTGCGGTGCAGAGCTCCTCGGAGAAGTCGAGCCCGAGTTGCGTCAGCTTGACGGAGACATACGCATCTACGTCCCCCTCGTGGCGGATCCGCTCGACGGCGCGGATGTAGTCCCGGACCGCCTGCGCGGCCTGTTCGGGCGCCCGCACGTTCTCGCCCAGGTGGTCGAGCACGGCCCCGATCCGCTCCTTGCGTAGGTCGCGACAGACCGCGATTG
>JBKOWM010000133.1:0-2414 GCA_046724395.1 Actinomycetota bacterium | reverse complement strand
GGGGTCCTCGGCGCACCTCGGCGTCCTGTACTACTTCTACCCCGACCACGACTGCGACCCGAGAACCTGCCAGCTGTCGGTCGGATTCATTTCGTCGACCGACAGCGGGACGAGCTGGACAGCACCGGTTCAGCTGGCGGGTCCGTTCAAGAACACGTGGCTTCCGTATAAGGACGGGGGGACGCCCGGCTACTTCGTCGGCGATTACTTCGGCGTCTCCTTCGTCGACGAGAAAGCGATCTCCGTGTTTACCGTCGCGACGAAGGGCGCGTGCGAGCTCGGTGAAAACACGTCGTGCAACACATGGGAGGCATCCGCGACGATCCCGGTCGGACGATGATCCGAGCGGGGAGGATCTTCGGATGGATGTTCGCGGTCACATTGTTCGTGGCGGCCGCGTGGTTCGCCTTGATCGACAAGACGGTCACCGTACCCGACCGCCCGAGGTCGCTCGTGGGACTATCGGAGCCCGTTTTCCGTACCTTCTTCGACTGGTACGTCTCGACGCTCCCGCAGCTCCGCGTCGACGGCCTCATCGCAATCGTCGCCTTTCTGGCGTTGATCGGTCTTGCGCTTTGCCTTCGAGAACTGGGCGGCGGTCAGCGCGCAGCCGGCGTGTTAGGCCCTGCCGCCGTCACGCTGGGGTCTGCGGTGTGGATAATCGGCAACGTGGTGCAGCTCGGTGGTTACCGCGCGATCGAGATCATGGTGGAGCAGCGCCGCCCCCTGGATCCGGTAGACGATATCACGATCGTCATCAATACGATTGACGACTGGTTCGAGCTGACCGGGTTCGCGCTGATCGGAATCGGGATAGCGGCGATTGCGGCATCGGCTTCGCAGTCGCGCGTGGTTCCGCGATCGTGGGCAATCTACACGTTCGTCCTCGCCGGAGCGTCGATCGCAGTCTCGGCGGCGTACATTGCAGAGCGCGGCACCTTGATCGAGCTGTCGCTATTCGGGCTTGGGATCGTATTCGCACCTCTCTGGGGGATCTGGACGGCGCACGTACTGGGCCGTTCCGAGACGACGAGACACTCATAGTGGCGCGATCCGCGACGGACGGCTCGATGTGCCGGACCAGCCGCTCGAGACCAGCGGCCAGGAATGCCTCGGCTCTCGTGATGGGCGCGTTCCTCGCCGCGGCCTGTACTGGTGGACCGACCGGCGCGTCTGTTCCTGCGATCACGGCTTCATCCACGCATGCGAGGACCTCGCCAAACCCCGGTCAGGCCACACCCTTCGACCCTCGCTTGTCACATGACGCCGGTCGGCCGAGACCCTGCTCCAAGCGGGAGTCCAATAGTCCGTTGGGAGCGCTCGACCGCGAGTTCGTTTGTGACTGGACAGTGATCACGAAGTTCTGCGGCATGAGCCCCGCCTACTCTGTCGCCATCCAGTCGGACGGGAAGATCGTCGCGGTCGGAGGAACGGGCATGTACACCGTGGGAGGCGACGACAACAATTTCGCCCTTGCCAGATACGACCGGGATGGCACTCTCGACCCTGAGTTTGGGCGAGATGGTCGAGTCGCAACTCAGCTTCGATTCTTTCAGGACGCTCACAGCGTCGCGATTCAGGACGATGGGATGATCGTCGTTGGGGGATCGGCTAGCTACGGGAGAGGGCGAACCTGCTCACTGGCTCGGTACGAGCCCGACGGGACACCGGATGTCACGTTTGGCGAGAACTCGTGGGCCGTCGCTTCCGGTCTCGGGACCTGCGTGCCCAGTGGCGATCCAACCAGATGGCAGGATCGTCGTCGCCGGTGGAATGGCAGACGGCAGGATTGGAGTTGCACGGCACACATCCGCTGGCCGCCTCGATCGCACCTTCGGCTCGGATCGTCTCGCGACGACGAGCCTCGGCCGGGGTCCAATTATCGCCAACGCTACCGCCATCCAACCCGACGGGCGGATCATCGTGGCGGGTCGAGCGGCCAACCGGATCCTTCTCGCTCGCTACCAACCGAACGGCAGCCTTGATCCGACCTTCGGCGAAGGTGGTCTCGTCAACGCGAAGTTCGCAGCGAAGCCCGATCGCGAACAGGCCCAGGAGCTCGTCGACCTGCTGCCGCAGCTGGACGTCGATGAGGCGCTCCTCGCGGACGAGTCCTTCCGCGAGATGCTCGCTGCTCTCGACTTCCGTGCCACCTACGAGCCAGATCGGAGCGAGCTCAAGCTGCGGGCGACGGTTGCTCTGGAGCTCCTCCCCGTGAGCGGGGACGGCATGTCGTCCCCTTTGTCAGTGCCCCCGGCAGGAATCGAACCTGCGACACGCGGTTTAGGAAACCGCTGCTCTATCCCCTGAGCTACGGGGGCGACGACCCGCAAGCGTACCCGACCGCCGCCTCGCCGCGAACGGGCTAACCTGACCCGATGACCGACCTCGGCCATACCGCCCTGGGTGCATGG
>JBKOWM010000148.1:0-9758 GCA_046724395.1 Actinomycetota bacterium | reverse complement strand
GTATTACGGGGGCACGATCATCCTCGCCACCGGCCTCGGAATCCTGATCGGCGGCTACATCCACGACAGCCTGCTTCCCGGCCTCGAGATCTCGCTCGACGTTCCGGTGTGGGTCTGGGACGCGATCCTCGCTGTGGGGCTGTTCGCGGTCCTGTACTTCGGCGTTCAGATCTCGACGCGCGTGCAGCTCACGCTCGCGCTCGTCTCCATCGCCGTCGTGCTGATCTTCTTCATCACGGTCATCGTCGACCTGGGGAGCGCCAACGACGTCGCGAAAGCGTTCTCGCCGTCGCCCGACGACGGGTTCTCCGGTGTGTTGTTCGGCGTCCTGTACGGCGTCCTGATCTTCGTGGGGTTCGAGACGGCCGCGAACCTGGCCGAGGAGACCGCGGAGCCCAAGCGGTCGATCCCGCGCGCGGTGCTCGGCGCCGTCGTCGTCGTGGCGATCTTTTACCTGATCGCGAGCTACGTGGAGGTCGCCGGGTTCGGGTTCGACATGCGCGTCATCACGAGCCCCGAGGTGAGCGGTGCGCCGCTGTTCGCCCTCGGCGCGCCCGGAACCGAATTCGGCTCGGAGGTCTGGCTCAAAGTCCTGCTCGTCGTGGTGTTCCTCGACATGCTCGCGGTCTACGTGGGTGCGTCGGTCGCGTCGACGCGAGGCGTCTTCGCGCTCGCCAGAGATCGACGGCTGCCGGCGTCGCTCGCGAGCGTCTCCGAGCGGTACGGGACGCCGGCCGGCGCGATCGCGTTGCTGATGGCCGTGCAGGTGTTGTTGATCCTCGCATCAGAGCTATGGGACTCGCTCTTCGCCCTGCAAGGTCTGCCCCACTACTTCTCGCTGTTCGTCTGGTGCTCGACGTTCGGTGGTTTCGCCCTGCTGGTCGTGTATCTCGCGATGTCGGTCGGCGCGCTGTCGGGCCTGCGGAGCGAGAGCGGATTCGGGGGGATCGTCATCGCGTCGATCCTCGGCATTGCGATCACCGGCGCGGCGATCTTCGGGTCCTTCTACAAGGTGCCCAGTCCGACGATCCTCGCCCCGCTCTACGCGATCGGGTGGGCGGTTCTCGGACTTGTATATATGGTCGTCGTCCGCGGACGGGAGCCGGCCAGCGACGCGCTCGCGGACCTGCGCTCGACGGCGTGAACGCCGTCGGATGACGCCCAGGCTTGTCCTGATCCTCAGCGAGAATTGGACGCTGGTCGCCCCGCATGACCTGCGTGGTCTTGTAGATATCGCGGTCGAGGCGGAGGACGCCGGCTTCGACGGCGTCATGATGAGCGAGCACGTCGTCCTCGGCCGCGGCGCCGACTCGCTCGGCGCGCCGGCGAACCCGCGCGAGTACGCGCTCCCCGGAAACCAGGATCCGGAGATGCCGTGGCCGGAGCCCCTCGAAGTGCTCGCGGCCGTCGCGGCGCGAACATCACGAGTGCGCCTCGTGGCGAGCTCCATCATCGCGCCGCTTCGCCACCCGCTCCTGCTCGCGAAGCAGTTGGCGACGCTCGACGTCCTGTCTGGCGGCCGGCTCGTCCTCCAGCCGACGGTTAGCTGGCACCGCGCCGAGTACGAGGCGCTCGGTGTCCCGTTCGACCGCCGCGGCGACCTGCTCGACGAGCATCTCGCAGCCTGGCGCGCGGTCTGGCGCGAGTCGCCGGCGACGTTCGACGGCGTGTTCTATCGGTTCGCCGGGATCTTTGTCGAGCCGAAGCCATGGAGGCCCGAGGGCCCGCGCCTTTGGTTCGGCGGCCGGACGCTGCACGCTCGCATGCTTCGTCGGCTCGTCGAGTTCGGCAGCGGCTTCAACCCGCTCGGTGCTCCCTCGGAGAGCGACCTCGAGCGGCTCCGTGCGGCGCTCGCCGCCGCAGGTCGCGATCCTGGCGAGGTCGAGATGGTGGGTGGGACGCGAGCGCGGTTCGCCGAGGCGGACGACGTGGCGGACGTCGACGAGGCGCTCACCGGGATCGGGCCGCAGCTCACGCGGGGGTTCGGTACGTTCTGCATCAAGCCTTCGCAGTTCGTCCACGACCGTGCAGAGGTGGGCGCGTTGTGCCGCCGAGTCGTCGCGCGGGCGCGCGAGATCGTCGATCAGATGACGTCGAAATAGCGGCGTCGAACGCGACTCGCCCCGCATGCCGTCCCGTCACGGCGCCACGTCCTGTTCGAAGACGATGCCGCCCAGATCGACGGCGCTCTGACCGCCGTCGGCGACGAGCACCGCGCCCGTCACGATCGAGCTCTCATCGCTCGCGAGGAACGCGACGCAGCGCGCGATCTCCTCCGCATGGGCGGGACGTCGGAGCGGCACGTGACGGGTCGCGAGCCGGTACGCCTCGTCGCGCCCGATCCGGTGGGCCGCCGCGACCTCGTCCATGGCGCCGTCGCCCATCGGCGTCGTCACCCATCCGGGACACACGACGTTGGCGCGGATCCCGCGTGGCCCGAAGTCGACGGCGATCGACCGCGCGAGCCCGAACAGCGCCGCCTTCGAAGTCCCGTACGCCGCCGATTCGGTCGAGCCGAACAGGCCGAGGACGCTCGAGACGAGCACGATCGCGCCACCGCCTCGCTCGAGCATCGACGGGACGCACGCGCGCGTCAGCCGCATCGCCGCCGTCACGTTGACCTCGAACGCCCGGCGCCACCCCGCGTCGTCGACGTTCGCCACGGTGCCGGGATGTCCCACGCCGGCGTTCGCGATCAGGACGTCGACGCCGCCGAACGCCTGGATCGCCTTGCCGACGATCGCGGCCGGCTGGCCGGCGCGGATGAGGTCTCCGGCCACGGCGACCCCTCCGATCTCCTCGGCGATTGCCCGGAGTGGAGCTTCGCGCCGACCGGCGACGACGACGGAGGCGCCCCGGGCGGCGAGAACGCGGCCGGTCGCGGCGCCGATCCCGGATGTCGCTCCGGTCACGATCGCGGTCTTCCCGTCCAAGCGCATTTCGGTCCCCGGTCGGATCCGCCCTGGCCCGCCGCACGATAGCCGAGCACCGGCGTGGGCGGGGTAGGCTCGGGCCTGTGGGGGATTCCGAGCAACCGGCGCTCCGCCTCGACGCGCCGCGCGAGGAGGCGCTCGCCCGCGCCGCGAAGCTCATCGAGCAGGCGTGGCGGAGCTTCGACCGGTTCCGCCCGCAGGAGCCGCCGCTCGACGAGCGCGTCCGAGCGCTCCTGCGGGCCGGGCTCCCCGAGGAGGCCTCACCGGTCGACGAGGTCCTCGACGATGCCGCCAGGATTCTCGACGAGAGCATCGCCCAGCCGCGCCCGCGCTACTTCGCGTTCATCGGTTCGAGCGGGCTGGAGATCGGGGCGATCGGCGACGCGCTCGCCGCGTGCTACGACATCAATCTGGCAGTCCACGCCGGGGCCGCTACCGAGATCGAGCGTCAGGCAGTGCGATGGGTCGGGGAGTTCGTCGGCTTCGACGGCGGCACGGCCGGAGCGTTCACGAGCGGCGGCACGATCAGCAACATGACGGCCCTGTCCGCCGCGCGCGAGCGAGCGCTGCCGGGGACCCGCGCGAGGGGGATGGCCGGCGATCGCGCAGCCGTCTACTGCTCGACCGAGGTGCACTACTCGATCACTCGGGCCGTCGAGCTCCTCGGCCTCGGCTCGTCGAACATCCGCGCTCTTCCGATCGACGGGCGCCACCGGCTGCGCGGCGACGCGCTGGCCGACGCCATCGACGCCGATCTCGCGGACGGCGTCACGCCGGTAGCCGTGATCGCGAGCGCGGGAACGACCCTGACGGGGGCGATCGACCCCATCGCCGAGCTTGCCGACGTCTGCCGCCCGCGTGGCGTCTGGCTCCACGTCGACGGCGCGTACGGGCTCCCGGCAGCCGCCACGCGCAGCGCCGGGGCGCGGTTCGCCGGGATCGGGTCCGCCGACTCGTGCTCGATCGACCTGCACAAATGGCTCTACCTGCCGAAGGGCTGCAGCGTCGTTCTGGTCCGCCGCCCCCAGGACCTCACGACGGCGTTCGCCCACGAGGAGGGATACCTTCCGCATCAGCGCCACACGCTGCACGCCGTCGACATCACGCTCGAGTACTCGAGGCCGTTTCGTGCACTGAAGGCATGGTTGGCATTTCGCGCCCACGGCGCACCGGCGTTCCGCGACGCTATCGAGCGCAATTTGGAGCAGGCGCGGTTGCTGTACGACAGGGTCTCGCGCGATCCGGAGTTCCGTGTCCTCGGGCCGCCGCCGCAGCTGTCCATCGTCCCGTTCCGCCACGTCCCGGCCGGCGTCGAGGACGTCGACGCGCACAATGCGGAGCTCGCCGAGGCGCTCAAGGCGGACGGGCGCGTGTATCTGTCCTCCGCGTTGATCGACGACGAGGTGTACCTGCGGCCGTGCTTCGTCAATTTCCGCACGACCGAGGCCGACGTCCTCGATCTCGTCGAGATCACGCGCGAGGTCGGCCGCCGGCTCGCGGCCGAACCTCACCCCGGCGGCTCACCGCCGAACGTCAGCCCGGCGCCGCGCGAGACCGAACGATCGAGCTCGGCGTAGTCGTCGTAGCGAATCAGGTCGTACAGCTCCTCACGCGTGAGCATCCGGTCGAGCCAGCCGTCGGCCGAGCCGGTTCGAAGCAGGTCCTCGTAGAACGCGCGGACCTGGGCGGCGGCGACGCGCGCGGCCGAGACCGGAAAGATCACGAGCGCGTACCCGAGCTCGCGCAACCTGCCGGCGTCGATCCGCGGCCCCTTCCCGAACTCGGTCATGTTCGCGAGCAGCGACCCGCCGACGGCCGTCGCGAACTCGGCGAACTCGTCCTCGGTCTCGAGGGCCTCCGGGAAGATGACGTCCGCGCCGGCGTCGCGAAACGCCCTGCCGCGCCGCACAGCCTCGCCGAGGCCGTCGGTGGCGCGCGCGTCCGTGCGGGCGACGACGAGTGCCGTCCGCCGCGCGGCGGCGGCCGCGCGCACCTTCTCGAGCATCGGCTCGAGCGCCGAGACCCGCTTGCTCTCGAGATGGCCGCAGCGCTTGGGATCGAGCTGGTCTTCGATCTGTACCGCCCCGGCGCCGGCGCCCTCGAGCTCGCGAATCGTCCGCATCACCTCGAGCGGTCCGCCGAACCCGGTATCGGCGTCGACGATCAGCGGCGGCGCGGCAACGCGTGCGATCTGCGTCGTCACGCGGACGAGCTCCTCGCGCGTGAACAGCCCGACGTCGGGGATGCCCATGCTCGATGCGAACGCCGCGCCGGACAGGTACAGGGCCCGCGCGCCGGCGGCGGAGGCGAGCAGCGCTGTGAGCGCATTGAAGACGCCGGGGACCGCGATCCAGGATTCGGAGTCGATCACGGCTCGGAGGCGATGGCCCGCCGGGTCCCGCGACGGGTCGGTGAGCCACGTCACGTCCACGACTCCAGGGCCTCTGCGAGGGCATCGACGGTAGGGGCGTCCGGCAGCCCGCGAACCAGTGCTTCCACCCGGTCGGTGAGATCGGGCTTCCACCGGCCCTCGACGTTCGAGCGGAACTTCGCCGAGATCTCCTCGTCCGTCATTGGGCGGCGAGCGTGTCCGCGCGGATACCGGACCTCGCGCGTGAGGTCCGCTCCGTCGACGGTCCGGACGGACACGCGGTTCGGAATGCCGTCGGGGTAGCCGCGAGACAGCTCCGGGCTCTCCTCGACCGTCACCCGGTCGCGAAGCAACGCCAGCGTGACCGGATCACGGAACCGTGACTCCTCGAACGTGCGAAGCGTCACGTCGCCGTCGAGCAGGGCCGCCGCCACGATGTACTGCAACGAGTGATCGGCGGTCTCGCGCGTCGTCGGAACCCACTTCTCCGGATCTCTCGCGATGATCTGGTAGCTCGCGTCGAACGTCTCGATGTGCACGGACCGGATGCGCTCGGCGGAGAGCTCACCGAGCTCGGCGCGGAGCTGCAGGGCCGCATCGACGGCGCTCTGTGCGTGGTACTCGACCGGCCACTGCTTCACGTACGTCTCGAGGATCGCGCGTGGAGGGGCGATCTCCGCAATCGGTCCGAGTGCGGCCGCGTCGAGCTCGCCGCCGAGAAGCTGCCGGACGTACCCCATCTCGCCCTCGAACGGCAGCGCGGGGCCTGTCATCCCGGCCGCCGCGAGCCGCGCCGCGAAGACCGCGTTGCGACCGGCCTCGGCCGCCGCCGCGCCCTTCCACATCGACAGCTCCCCGGCTCGCGTCTCCCGCATGGCGGCGTGGGGAACCACCGTCAACGCCATCGCGTGCCGCGTCCGATCCTCATCCAGCCCGAGCAGTGTGGCGGAGGCGCAGGCGATCGCGACCGCAAGATGGTTCACGTGGTCCCAGCCATGCCCCCGAAGGGTTGCGGCGTCGCAGAGCCGGACGCCGACCTCGTACGCGAGCGCGACGGCGGCAACGAGGTCCGCACCGGAGCGGCGCTCGACCTCGGCGAGGCAGAGCAGAGGCGGGATGGCGTCGCTCGGGTGCAGCGGCTCGCGCGACAGGTAGGTGTCGTTGAAGTCCAGGCAGCGGACGGCCGTCGCGTTGGCGAACGCGGCGATATCCGCCGGAGCCCGCTCGCCGCTGCCCCAGACGACCGCGCCGTCCTGTCGCCGCTCTTCGAGCGCGAGCGTTCGGGCGGCCGTCGCGGCGGCCTCGTCGAAACCCGCCACGGCCACGCCGATGGCGTCGAGGAGGCGCCGGCCGACCTCCCGCGCCGTCTCGACGGGAATCCGATCCGGCGTCGTCGCCGCGGCGTACCGGGCCAGCAGCTCGGAGATGCGGTCAGCCATCATCGAAGGGCCCGCGGCCGGGCCGGTGCCCCGAACACTACACTTCCCGTTCCCGAGTCCTTGGAGGGACCGCGTTGACCGAGGCCCTCGTCGGCATCGTGATGGGATCACGATCCGATTGGGAGACGATGCGACACTGTGTGTCGCAGCTCCAGTCGTTCGGCGTCCCGTGCGAGACGCGGGTCCTTTCCGCGCACCGGACGCCCGACGAGTTGGATGAGTGGGTCTCCGGGGCGGAGCGGCGCGGGATCGAGGTTATCGTCGCCGGCGCCGGGATGGCGGCGGCGCTGCCGGGCGTCGTCGCGGCCAGGACGACGTTGCCGGTCCTCGGCGTTCCGATGGAGACGAAGTTGTCTGGCGGCCTCGACTCGCTCTTGTCGATGGTGCAGATGCCCGGCGGCATCCCGGTCGGCGTCCTCGCCATCGGCAAGGCCGGCGCGACGAACGCCGCGATCCTCGCGACCCAAATCCTGGCACGGTCGCGCCCGGAGCTTCGCCAGACGCTCGCCGGCCACCGCGCGGAGCAGGCCTCGACGATCCTTGCCGCTCGCGACCCGTCGGCGGACGGTTGAGCAATGGCGTATCTGACGTGCCCGTGGTGCATGACACCACAGCTGACGCCCGACGACGTCGACCACTACCAGTGTTACACGTGCTATGCCGAGATCCGCTTCTTCAGCTGCCCGAGCTGCGGGCTGAAGCAGACGGTCAACCAGAAATGGGCGGCGTTCACATGCGGCCGCTGTGAGACGAAGGTCGACCTGCCTCGGCGGTGGAGCTACGCGACATCGACGAAGGCGCGCGAGGTCGAGGGCGCAGGGCATCCCTGGCCGCGGTTCTGACGGCCGGCGCCGCGGTCCAGCGGCTCGTCCGCCGCACGGCGTTGTTCGCCGCCGCGAGCCTCACATCTCCTCCGACATCCCTCGCATCCGTGCGGCCATGCCTTCGAGGAGTCTGAGCGCAATGTCGGGCTCTTCGCGCAGCAGCGTTCGGAACGGGGCGCGCTCGATCCGGATCGTCGTGATGGGCCCCTCGGCCACGACCGAGGCCGAACGCGGTCGGCCGTCGAGGAGTGCGAGCTCCCCGAAGAAATCGCCCGGTCCGAGCTCAGCCCTTCCGCCGGCCGACGCGATCTTGCCCTTGATCACCTTCGCTCGGCCCTCGGTGATCACGTAGAACGCGACCCCCGGCGTACCGTCGCGCACGATCATTCGGCCGGAGCCGTAGGTCACCTCCCGTGCGATGGTCGCCAGCCGCGACAAATGCGGTTCGCTGAGGGTCGAGAACAGCGGCACGTCCTTCAGGAGCCGGATCGCGGGACGTTGGCTCGCGCCCGGCGCCGGCCTGCGCGTCGTCGGCATGGCGACATCCAATCAGACGGCAGGCGACCGAACGAATCGGGCTCGGCGTCTTCCTTGCATCGGCCATATCGGCATGGTCACCTGTCGCGACGTGAGCGGCGGGTGGTTCGTCTCGTACGCGTTCCTCTGGGTGGCCGTCGTCGTCTTGGCGGTTCTCGTGGTCGCGCTCGCGCGCGAGGTGGGCGCGCTGCACCTTCGCCTCGGCCCACGCGGCGCCCTCGAGATCGACACCGAGGGGCCCGAGATCGGCGCCGTCGTCCCGCCGCTGGACGCATCGGCAATGGACGGGCGCACGGCCAGGATCGGTGGTCCGGGCGCGTCCCGGCTCTACCTGTTCGCGTCTCCGACATGCGGAATCTGCCGCGACGTCCTGCCCGCGATGCCCCTCCTGCTCCGCGAAGGCGTCGACGGCGCGGTGATCGCCGAGGCACCCGCTCGCGATCTCGCCGCCTGGCGTCAAACGGGCGTCGCCGTCGTGTCCTCGCCGGAAGCCTTCCTCGCGTATTCGGTCCCCGGCACCCCGTACGCGGTCGTGCTCGACGACCGCGGGGCGGTGCTCGCAAAGGGAACGCCGAACGACCCCGCGCAGCTGGAGGGTCTGCTCGAGACCGCGCGGCGCCGAATTGAAGCGGAGGTCGTCAGCGTCCCGTGATCGCCGACCCGCGTCTACTCGAGCGGGTCGGGCGGCGACTCGCAACGACGACGACCCGACGCTCGCTCCTCACGCGAGTCGGCCGAGGCTTCCTCGCCCTGACGGGCGGTGGGCTCGTCGCGTCCGTCCTCGCGCCCGAGCGCGCCGAGGCCCACCACATCTGTGGCCACACGTACACGACCGGATCGTGTCCTCACCCTTAC
Organism: Actinomycetota bacterium; assembly: GCA_046724395.1. Classification (GTDB taxonomy): domain Bacteria; phylum Actinomycetota; class UBA4738; order UBA4738; family HRBIN12; genus DATAEU01. Next base: position 799 of record JBKOWM010000148.1, on the reverse strand, counting down.
TCTCCGCTCTCGCGAACCGATCGTTTCGGCTACCCGGTGCACCCGATCTACGGTTACCCGGTCGACGACCAGGGCAAGCTCTACGTCGACCGCATGCGATCGCGGCACAAGACGTGTCAGCAGTGGGTGCCTATCAAGTACCCGTTCGTCCACCATCCGCAGTACGGCGGCGGTTGGAGCCGCTGTTGCAACCACCGGATCCGCCACATCCAGGACTGCTGTTCGCGTTCCCGCATCCGCATCAACGGCGACGCGTCGGTTCGCGGGTATTGCTACGGCGGCCGACGCGTCTTCTGCATCACGTACCAGGAGCTCAACGTCCGGTGCTGAGCCTCGGTCCCTCGGCGACGGTAATCATCGCATCCCTCGCCGCGGGAGCGTCGGCGCTGTTCGGTCCCTGAGGGCTGTCGATGGTCGAGACCATCACCCCCGTGGTGCACGGGGGCAGCCGGACGAGATGGATGATCTCGGTTCTGGTGCACGCCTTTGCCGCGACGGTCGTCGCCGCCGTGTTCGGCGCGGCGCTCGGGGCGGTCGGTGGCGTCCTGGGAGCGCCGTGGGGGAGCGGGGGATCGGTCATCGTCGCGATGACGGCCGCGTGGGCGTTCGCGCACGAGGCGCTCGGTGCTCCGTTCCCGGTGCCGCAGCTGAGACGTCAGGTGCCCGAGTGGTGGCGGACGTTCTTCTCGCCGCTTGCCTCCTCCACGCTGTACGGAGCGGCGCTGGGAATCGGCTTCCTCACCTACCTCCTGCATTCGACGCTCGTCGTTGTCGCGGTCGCGGCGTTCGCGTCGGCGAC
>JBKOWM010000095.1:0-38156 GCA_046724395.1 Actinomycetota bacterium | reverse complement strand
CTCCTGCCCAGGGCGTCGATAAGCGCCGCGCGGCCGTCCCCGTGCAGCCGGACGGCGACCGACCCGCAGATCCGAAGCGGCACCGAGCGTGCCGTCGCCGCGGCGACCAGGCGAAGCGCCTCGGCCGGGATCCGCTCGTGGAGGGCGGCGATCGCGGGGTCCGTCGCCGACATTCGCGCATCGTATCCCGGTCGCCGTCTCGGAGTAGAGTCGCGCCCGTGACCAACCGGGACGCAAACGGCCGGCTGGACATGCCATTCGTTGGCATCCCGTCGTTCCTTCGCGCGCCCGTAGCGACGGACCTCGGCGCCCTCGACGCCGACATCGCGGTCATGGGGGTGCCGAGCGACGAGGGCTCGCCGTACATGCCGGGTTCGCGGTTCGGACCGCGCGCCGTGCGCGAGCACTCGCTGCGCTTCACTGGTGACGGCGCCGGCTACTACGACCCCCAGCGCGGCCGCCGTTATCTGGAGCGAGAGATGCGGGACGGCTTGGTCGCCGACGTCGGCGACGCGGACGTCCTGCCGACAAACGTGGCCGGGACCTTTGACGGCGTCACCGCCATGACTCGGCGCGTCCTCGAACGCGCGGCGATGCCGGTGGTGCTCGGCGGCGATCACGCGATCACGTTCCCCGTCGTCCGTGCCTTCGAGACGCTCGGCCGGCCGGTCCACGTCCTGCACTTCGACGCGCACCTCGACTACATGCCGTTCGTCCACGGTCTCGAGTTCACGAACGCGCACGCCTTCCGCCACATCGCGCGGATGGCGCACGTCTCGACTCTGACCCAGGTGGGCATCCGGAGCATCCGGAATACCGAACGAATGCACCGCGACTCCATCGCCGACGGGAATCGGATCGTCACGATGGCGGAATGCCGGGACGTCGGGCCGGCGGGCATTGCCGCGGCCGTTCCCGAGGGCCAGGCGTGCTACGTCAGCCTCGACATCGATGTACTCGATCTTCCGCTCGTGCCGGGATGCGTCTCCGCGGAGCCGGACGGGATGGATTACGCGACGTTTCGCGACACGCTCGCCGCCGTGGCCGAGCGCGCGGACGTCGTCGGGTTCGACGTCGTCGAGGTCAACCCCCAGCTCGACGTCGGTACCGGAGTCACGTCGTACCTCGCCGCGCACACCATCGTCGAGTTCCTCGGGCGGATCTGCGACCAGCCGCGGTGGACCGCGCGCCGCGACGAGCGCGCCGAGCTCCGGCGCGTCGTCGGCGCTCGCAACGCGGAGCCGTCGTCGCATGCCTGACCCGCTTCGCGTGGACGTCCACATGCATTTGTACCGATCGAGGGACGACGGGGCGCGCGAGAAGGCCGAGTACGACATCTGGGAGTACGGGGTGAAGCCCGACGTCGTGTTCTCCCGGTTCGGTGGCGACGTCGACGACGCGCTCGAGGCGATGCGCGAGGCGGGCTTCGCGCACGGCGTCGTCGCGAACCTGTTCGCCGTCGCCCTGCTCGGCGAGGATGCTCGGGCGGCCGACCGCGCTGCGCACGCCGAGATGCTCGTCGAGGCGAACCGGTGGGCGTGCGAGATCGCCGCGGCGCATCCGGAGCTGACGGCGTTCGTCGCGGTGGATCCGGGCGTGGTCGGCGGTGCCGATGCCGCACGACACCTACGCGAGATGGCCGAGCGCTACGGGGCGCGCGGCATCAAGCTGCACCCCGTTCTCGGCCGGTTCATGCCCGACGATCGGGGGCTCCACGACGTGTACCGGACCTGCGTCGATCTCGGCCTGGCCGTCCTGTCGCATTCCGGCGTTGACCGTTCCGGGGCCGGTTTCGCCGAGCCGCGGTCATTCGTCCCGGTGATCGACGCGTTTCCCGATCTGACCGTCGTGCTTGCGCATCTGGGTGGCGCGAGCTGGAAGCAGACCGCCGATCTGGCACGGGCGTTCCCGCGGCTCGCCTTCGACCTCTGCGAGATCATCGAGTGGACCGGCGCGCCCAACGCGCCGACGATGGCCGAGCTCGCGCGGCTGATCGCCGACGTCGGTCCGGCCCGCGTCATGCTCGGGACTGACTTTCCCTGGTACGACCTCCAGCGCACGGCGGATTTCGTCATGAACCTTCCGGGCCTCGCGGTCGAGGAGCGGGAGTCGATCCTCGGTGCGAACGCGGCGCGGGTGCTTGGACTGCCGGTCTGAGCGTCTACGACGTACGAGGGCGACTCGCGGCGGCAGTTTCGTCGACAGTTGACCAGCTCGCGCGGTAGGTGGGATACATTCCGCGGATTCGCCCTGCGTGGCCGCGCGCGGCCGCCGATCCGCAGGGCCCAAGGGGAAGGCCCAAGGGGAAGGCCCAAGGGGAAGGCCCAAGGGGAAGGGAGGGCTTGGGTGACGACGCATCCCGACATGTTCACGAAGGGGGCCACCGCGACCGGCCGCGGCGGGCTGCTGCACAACGGCCCCGGAACGTTCCTGAAGGCGCCATGGATTCCGTGCGAGACCGACGCGATCCGGCGCGAGGGGGCCAAGGCGGTGTTCCTGGGCGTGCCGTTCGACCAGGCGACCGTCTATCGATCGGGCTCGAGCCTGGCGCCGAAGATGATGCGCTTCGTCTCGGATCAGTACCTGCCGTACCTCGGCGACTTCGACATCGACCTGTTCGAGGAGTTCGGGCTAGTCGACTGCGGGGACGTACCGATCATTCCCGCGAACGCGCAACGCTCTCGGGAAAACATCGAGGCCTCTGTCCGCCAGGTCCTCGAGGCCGACGCGATGCCCATCTGCATCGGCGGCGACCACTCGTTGCCGATCCCGATCGGGCAGGCGCTGTCCAGGCATCTCGGCGACGACCGAAAGTTCGGCTACATCCATTTCGACGCACACATCGACTGCCAGCCGGACGTCGACGGCGAGCTGTTCACGAACTGGTCGCACATGGCGCGGATGGTCGAGTTGCCCAACATCGACGCCAAGAACATGGCGGTCCTCGGCGTGCGCGGCGCGACGAACCCGCCCGAGCAGTGGAACTTCGTCGAGCAGAACGGCATCCATCTGTACCGAATGCGCGACATCAGGCGCGACGGCATCGACGAGGTCGTCTCGGACGCGCTGGCGAAGGTGACCGACGGCGTCGACGCGTTCTACGTGTCGTGGGACTCGGACGTGGTCGACGCGGCGTTCCTCCCGGGAACGGACGGCCCCGAGGTCGGCGGTCTCACGTCATGGGAGATCCTGCGGGCGTGCGAGCTGGTCGGGGCGAGCAAGCCCGCGCTGATGGACATCGTGGAGCTGATCCCCGCGTACGATCAGCCGGCGCTGATCTCCCATCGCCTCGCGTGCTACTTCATCTTCCACCTGCTGGGAGGCTGGGCCACGGGGGCGCCCTAGGCGGCGCGTGCAACGACCGACGCGATGAACTCGACGATGCGCCGCGCGTCGGTCCGGTCGGGATCCAGGTCCGGGTTGTAGATCGTCACGTCCCAGCCGGCCGGCGCTGCCGCCAGCGCGGTCGTGGCGACGAGGCCGAGCTCGGCCCAGCCAACTCCGCCCGGCTGCGGATAGTCAACCGACGCGAGCGCCCGGGTCGAAAGGACGTCGAGATCGAGGTGGAACCACCACGGATCGGGCAATCCGCCGACGGCCGCGTTGGTCACGGCCACGGGATCCGCGGCGAGGCGGACATCGTCGACGACGGGCACGCGATCGGCGAGCGAGGCGGCGCCCTCGGCCGCGATGGTCTCGGCGTCGCGGGCGCCGAGGATTCGGACGTCGCCCGACGTGACGAGCGGAAGCATCGAGGCAAGGTCCGACGACCACGAGGCGTCGGCCAGGCCGAGCGCGAACGCGAGCTCGGTATCGGCCGCTTCGCCGGTCGGTGACTGCTGCGGGAGGTACGCGTCCTCGTGTCCGTCGACGAACAGCAGGCCCACGCGGTGACGCCTCGCAGCCGCCAGACACCCGAGCAGCAGTGGACAGTCTCCGCCGACCAGAAGCGGGAACATCCGCTCGCGAATGATCGCCGCCGTCGCGTCGCGCACGGCCGAGACGAGGATGGCGAGCCCGCGCGGATCGATGAGGCCAGTGGCAGCGTCTCGCCTCCGGACGGGATCGGGGAGCGACACGTCGCCCAAGTCTCGGACCTCCGTCGCCCGACCGAGCGCTGGGACGAGCCCGGCCTCCCTGAGAGCCGACGGTGCGGTAGCGACCCCTGTTCGCACGCCCGAGGAATTGGCCGGCACACCGAGCACGCCGATGCGTGCGTGCTTCGGGCCGTCCGCCATCCGGGCACTGTAGTCTGAAGGCTGCTCAGCAGCGCCGTTCCCGGCGCGCCGTGACGAGTCCCCACGGGAGGTGCGAGGTGACGACACGGCAGGACGGCATCGACGTGACGTTCGCGTGGGACCGACGGATCGAGGAGCTGTACGGGTCGTGGCGGCAGCGCGTCGACGACGCCGAGCGCGCCCATCGCGCGGCGGCCGATCGGCTCGGCGCGCGCTACGTGTCGCTCGGGGTGTTGGTCGTGCTGACGGCCGCGCTCACGGCCGCGGGCGCGTTCGCGGCCTTCTCCGACGCCGGATCGCGAGCGCTCACGAACAACGGCGTCTCCTCGGGGACCGTGTTGGTGATCGTCGGCTCCACGGCCCTGATCGCGGCGATCCTCGCGTTCGTCTTGATGCTCGGCCGGTACGCGACGAGGGCCGAGAGGCATCGCACCGCCGCGCTGCGATACGAGTCACTCGAGCGCCAGATGACGGCCACGCTGGCTCTGCCGCGAGACGCGCGCCCGCGCCCCGACGAAACGCTCACCGCCGCCCGCGAGGCAATGGACAGATACGCGAGGCAATCGCCCTCGATCGGTCGTCGCGTGCGGCGAAAGCTCCGGATCACCATGGACGATCCGGACGACGTCCTCGATCTCAGCAACGGAGTGCGCCCGGTCGCGACGACGGACGCTTTCAGCTTCGGCTCGCAGTGAGGTGGCCCGCGTGGACGACGACGACGAGAACCTCATGCGTCGGGCCGAGGAGGCGCTGACCGAGATCAAGGTCGCCCAGGGGCTGTCCGAGCGACACGCCTCGGTGCTGGCCGCGCTACGGATCCGATTGAAGGGCACCGCGGGGAAGTCGCTCGAGGAGATGCTCGAGGCCGCGGGAGATCTCGAACCGGATCGCCTCGAGCAGAAGATGGCCGATGTCGAGGGCCGGCGCAAACCCTCGCTCGACGACCTCCTCGGAAAACCGAAGCCCAAGCCCGAGTGGCCATCCTAAGACGTCGAACGCACTCGCTACACGCGCCCGTTCGACGCACCGCTCACGCGGCTCGCGCGGGTGATTGAACCGCCGGAGAGGCTCGCCGATAATCCTGCGGGCGCGGTCGGGCTCCCTCCTCGGAATCACGACCATTGATGTCATGGCCGAACTCAGACGCGCACTCTTCGGGTACAGCCGAGCGAGCGTCGGCGCGGTGATCGCCGACCGGGAGCTGATGCTGCAGCGAGCGTCGAGAGACGCGCGCTCGGGTGAGGAGCGCGCCGAACGGCTCGCCACCGAGGTGATGGAGACGCAGGCCCGGCTGGCGCGCGCGGCGGCGCAGCTCGCCACCCTTCGCTCGCAGCTCGAGAACGTGACGACCATGCTCGCCGCCACGCAGGACATGGTCGCCGATCGCGATGCGCAGCTGCGCGACGCCGCGGAGGCAACGGAGGCGTTGGCGGCCGAGCATCGCGCGTCGCTCAAGGGCGAGCTCGATCGCGTCGCGGAGCTCGAGGAGCTGCTGGCCGATTACCGCGCCGAGCTTCAGGCGCGACCGATGCCGGCATCGCCCACGGCCGTCGCCACGCATCCACGTGAGCCCGATGGCACCGCGTCGACGGCCGAGGAGCTCGCGGCCGTTCTCCTGGTCGCCGAGCAGGCAGTCGTCCGCATCATCGAATCGACGAAGGAGCGCGCGGACGAGGAGCTGCGAACGGTGGACGAGGATCGCGATCGGGTCACCCACGAGGTCGACTCGATGATCGCCTGGCGCGATCGAGCCGCGCCGATCATCGCGTCCATGCAAACGACGATGGACGAGGTAGCGAGCCGCGTCGCGGACGTCGCTGGCCGTGTGGGGTACGCGCTCGAGCCGCTCACGAGCGGCGTGCTCCGACTGACGACCGAGCTCGCCTCCCTCGATACGGTGCCGCGACCGATTCCGCCGCAAGGCGCCGGATCGCGCGAGGGCGGGTCGGGCGAAGGTGCTCGCGTGATCGAGCTGCGCGACGATCAGTTCACCGGGCGCGAGGCCGCTCGCGACACCTGACGTCGACACAACAGGGCCTTCACCGGCCGGAGCGTCGGGAGCATACTGGGACGCTCCCGATGGCGATCGACGACGACGAGGACTGGAGCGCGATGCGCATGGCGATCGACGACGTCCTCGGCCGCGCACGCGAGGAGTGGAGCCACTCCGCGCGTGACGGCGAGACGATTGTCCTCGTCGCGACGCTCGACGATGCGTGCGTCCGCATCCGGGCGTCCGTCGACAAGGTGGAAGCGCGAGCCCGCGATCTCCTCGACGCCGGCTGGACCGTCGAGCTACGGGACCTCTCGGACCGCACGATCCCGTGGAATCCGGCCGACGGCGTCGTCCGCATCGACCGCGACGGTGACGACGAGGCCGTCGACTCGCCGCTCCTGGTCGAGGCCAATCTGCCGCCCCTGCCCGATCCCGAGATCGACCGGCTTCGCGGCCAGACGTGACGTCGCGGGCGGCGGCGCTGCGCGGCGCCCTCAGCCGGCGGTCGCCTCGAACAGTTCCCACTCGCCCGGCACCCCGCGGAGGATGACCGCTCCGAGCGGCCGGAAGACGAGATCCGTACCGGTCGCGAGCTCACGCACGGTGCGCGTGACGACAACGCGATCCCGATCCGCCTCGCCGAGCACGCGCGCCGCGATGTGCACGCCGATGCCTCCGACGTCGTCCTCGAGGACCTCGATCTCGCCGGTGTGAATCGCGGCACGGATGCGAATCCTCAGCTCACGGACGGCGTCCATCAACCCGAACGCGCATCGGAGCGCGCGCGTCGGCGCGTCGAATGTCGCAAGCATGCCGTCGCCGGTCGCCTTCACGAATCGGCCGTGGAACCGCTCGACCTCGGCCCTCGCGGCGCGGTCGTGGCGGTCGAGGAGCCGTCGCCATTCCCGGTCTCCCAGCGCCGCGGCGCGTCCGGTCGAGTCGACGATGTCCGTGAACAACACCGTCGCGAGGACGCGGTCCACGTTCTGCGCGGCATCCATCGACCGGATCTGCTCGCTCGTCCACGAGAACGCGTCGACGTACCGGCTCGTCGGCGCCGCGGAGGCAAGCTCGTAGGAGAGCAGGACGACCCCGGACGAGAAGGTCCGGGTCTCGCGAAGACGCAGATGCGCCGTCGAGGCGCGAGTGGGGAAGAGGCGCTTTCCGCCGCCGAGCAGGACCGGGTAGACGGCGACGCGGACCTCGTCCACGAGGTCGTGCTCCATCAGCGTGTTGAGCAGGTCGCCGCTGCCCGAGATGAGGATGTCCCCGTCGGCGCTCTCCTTCAGCCGGCGGACCTCGTGGACGACGTCACCACCGAGCAGGGTGGTGTTCGCCCAGTCGGTTCGCCGGAGCGTCCTGGAGACGACGTACTTCGGCATCGTGTTGATCCGGTCTGCGAACCCCTCGTCGTGCGGGGCCGAGGGCCAGAACGACGCCCAGATCTGGTACGTCACGCGCCCGAGGAGCAGCGCATCGACGGCATGCAACTCCTCGAGCTTGAACCGGTTCAACTCCTCGGTCGCGAGGCGGAGCGCCCAGCGGTTCCTGCCGTCGGGGTGCGGTTCGTCTCCCGGCGCCTCCATGACGCCGTCGAGGGTCATGAACTCGGACGCGATCAACCGCCGGATCGGAGGCCCCCTCGGCCGTCCGAGGGTCCCGGCAAAGGCGGACCGCTCAGCTCTTGGAGATGTTGACGAGCCAGGAGACGCCGAAGCGGTCGGTCAGCATCCCGAAGATGTCGCCCCACGCCGCCTTGTCGAGCTTCATTGTCACCGTGCCGCCGTCGGAGAGCTTCTGGTAGTAGCCGGTGAGCTCTTCTTCGTCCTCTCCGCTCAGCGACATGCTGAAGTTGGAGCCCGGCCTGTGCTCCATCTGGTTCGGTGTGTCGGCGGCCATGAAGACGACCGTGCCCGCGTCGAGCTCTGCGTGCATGATCTTGTCGTCCTCACTCGGATCGCTCGACGCGTTGTAGTCCTTGAACGTCATCATCCTCAGATCGCCGCCGAAGACGCTCTGATAGAACTGCATCGCCTCGCGCGTGTTGTCGCGGAAGTTGAGATATGGATTGAGCCTCGTCGCCATCGCTCCTCCCCTCGACTGCGTCCGCCCGACTATCGAGCGGCCTCATGACGTCCTATCCTAGAGCCCGGGCGCAATGGGGGTCTCCTCGTGAGGTTCAACGTCCTGAGCGACGAGGGTGATCGGCTGGGATCGATCTTCTTCGAGGACGGCCGGTTCGACGTCGACAGACTGAGCGATGATGCGGTTCGCGAGCGCCTCGACGAGCGCTTTCGCGAGCTGCGGGCGGGCGGCGCGTACGACGATGTCGAGACGCTCGTCCGATCGACGCTCGAGCGCGTCAGCGCGGACACGGGAGCCCGGTTCGTGCGTGATCCTGACGACTAGTCGAAGCCCGGTCGCGGCTTTCGAAACCGTACATGGAACGCGCCTCAAACGGGGACGATTCTCCTTCGGCGAGCCGGAACGCTCGCATGGGAGGTCGAGATGAACTGCCAGCACATGGGGTGCGGATGCCGGTCGGGCGGGACGAGCGGGTCGGGTGGGACGAGCAGGTCGGGCCGGACCAACCGTTCTGCGGAGAATACTGCCGAGACCATGCGAGCGACGCGTCGCACGAGGAGCACGTCTGCGAATGCGGTCACCCGGAGTGCACGATGGCCGGGATGACCTGAGCCGTACGAGCCATCGAACGGCAGCATGCCGTCACCCGATCGGGGTTAGGACCAAAGTCCGTCTCGACTCGCTTGAGCCGCCTACGGACAATCGCGGCGCGGATGCGAAACGGGCGACAGGGCCGCTTCGGAAAGCCGGAGCGGTCGGGCCGCCCGGCTCGAGGTCTCGCCTAGCACTCGCTAGCAGCCGCTGGACGGAGGCTGTGTGGGCGATCCGGGCGAGGGGCCCGCGTCCGGCGTGACCCTCGCGGAGACCACGTTTCTCGGCCCAAAGGTGGTCTCCGCATGCGCGACTTCGCCGGAAAAACGAAGTGGCGGCGCGGCGCCGGGCGCGCGAACATGGAGCCGTGACGGCGACAGCCTTCCACACGCGACTCCCGGACGGCCGGGTTCGCTGCGACGTGTGCCCCCGTGGCTGCGCGCTGCGCGAAGGTCAGCGCGGCCTGTGCTTCGTCCGGGCGCGCGAGGGTGACGAAATCGTCCTCACCACGTACGGCCGCTCGAGCGGGTTCTGTGTCGACCCGATCGAGAAGAAGCCCCTCAACCATTTCCTGCCGGGGACGTCGGTTCTGTCGTTCGGCACGGCGGGGTGCAACCTCGCCTGTCGCTTCTGCCAGAACTGGGACATCTCGAAGTCACGCGAGATCGACACGTTGGCCGACGAGGCGTCCCCCAGCGCGATCGCGGATGCGGCCGTGCGCCTCGGGTGCCGGAGCGTCGCCTTCACCTATAACGATCCGGTCATCTTCTTCGAGTACGCGACCGACGTCGCCGACGCGTGCCGAGAACGAGGGATCAACGCGGTCGCGGTGACGGCGGGATACGCGAACCACTCGGCGCGCCGCGAGCTGTTCGCTCACATGGATGCGGCGAACGTGGACCTGAAGGGGTTCACCGAGGACTTCTACCACCGGATATGCGCCGGCAGCCTCCGGCCGGTGCTCGACACGCTCGAGCACCTAAAGCACGAAACGTCGGTGTGGTTCGAGATCACGAACCTGCTGATCCCCGACGCGAACGACTCGGATGCGGAGATCGACGCGATGACGAGGTGGGTCGTCGAGCGACTCGGCGCGGACGTGCCGATGCACTTCACTGCATTTCACCCCGACTGGAAGATGCGAGACCGACCCGCGACGCCGGCGGGGACGCTCTCTCGCGCCCGCGCGATCGCGACTGGAAACGGCGTCCGGTACGCGTACACGGGAAACGTGCACGATCGAGACGGTCAGAGCACGTACTGCCACGCGTGCGGGCACGTCTTGATCTCTCGCGACTGGTACGAGCTCGGCACGTGGAACATCACGGCCGACGGTACGTGCGCGACGTGCGGCGAACGGTGTCCCGGCGTGTTCGAAGCGACACCAGGCCGCTGGGGGGCGCGGAGACGCCCGGTGCGGCTCGGCGCTGCGTGACGCGGTCCGCCGCGGCCGCGGGATCGTTCTATCCCGCCGACCCGGTCGAACTCGCCCGAACGATCGACGACATGCTCGTCAAGGCGCGGGTCGGGGTCGCGCCGGGCGCCGGCCCGGACGCGCTGGTCGTGCCGCACGCCGGGTACGGCTACTCGGGCCCGGTCGCCGCATCGGCCTTTGCGTTGCTCCACGAGCGGCCACGTGCACGTGTCGTGTTGCTCGGCCCCGCACATTTCGTGTCGGTGCGCGGGATAGCCGCGCCGGCCGACGACGTCTGGGAGTTGCCGCTCGGCGCCGTGGCGATCGACGATGATCTGCGGTCGGCAGCCGTCGAGGCGGGCGTCTGGCTCGACGATCGTCCGCATGCGCGGGAGCACTCGCTAGAGGTTCAGCTGCCGTTCCTGGCCCGTATATTCGGCGAGGTCACGATTCTGCCCCTCGCGATCGGATCCATGTCGTCGGACGAGGTCGCCGACGCCGTCGCAACGGTGAGCGTCCTGGCGGATCTCGTCGTCGTCTCGACCGACCTCAGCCACTACCTCGATCGCACCAGCGCGGAGCGCGTCGATCAACGGACGGCCGAAGCCGTCGTCGCACGTGACCCGGGCGCGATCGCCGACGGCGCCGCGTGCGGAGTTCACGCGCTTCGCGGGATCGCGGCGTTCGCACGCCGGTGCGGTCTGCCCGTCCGGGTGCTCGACGTCCGGACCTCGGCGGAGACGGGCGGTGATCCTCGCAGGGTGGTCGGCTACGGCGCATTCGCGATCGGCTGACGCCGTAAGCCCGCAGAGCGACCGGCGCAGAACGCGGATGACGATGGTCGGATGGCCGACGACGCTCGATGAGCTCATCGCGACACAGCGCTCCCTCTCCGCGATGACGCCGCTTCCGTGGAGACCGCCCACGGGGCCTTTGGCCATCGGTGGGGTGTGGTTCACGGCTCCGAGAGGATCGTCGGGCGACCGTCCCGGCGAACCGGCCTGGGCGGCCGCCGCGGTGGTCGGCGAGCGCACCGAGGACGCCGTCGCGCGTGGCGTCACCGGTGCGGGCTACGTGGCTGGCTCGCTCGCGATGCGGGAGGGACCTCTGCTGGAGACCGCCGTGGCGGCGCTCGACGAGCCGCCGGACGTTCTCCTGGTGAACGCGACCGGCCGAGACCATCCCCTGCGCGCGGGACTCGCGCTGCATCTGGGAGCGGTGCTCGATGTCCCGACGATCGGCGTCACGAACCGGCCGCTGCTCGCATCTGGATTGGAACCCGGTACGGAGCGGTGGGCCGTATCAGAGCTCCGGCTCGAGGGCGTCGTCGTCGGCGCCTGGCTGCGGACGCAGGCGGGTTCGAGGTCGATCGTGGTCCATCCCGCGTGGCAAACGAGTCTCGAAACGGCGTTGACGTTCGTGCGCCGAAGCATCGGGTCGGCGCGGACCCCGGAGCCGCTCCGTCGAGCGCGCCGCTCGGCGCGTCTGGGGCGGGCGCGTTAGACGTGTGGAAGCTCATCCTGGCCGGCTACGGCGAGGGCGGGCACGCCGTCGCGCAGCACCTCTTCGGCTCGGTGACAGGCCACCAGGCGTCCGGGTTCGATGGATCGCAGGGGCGGCGTCTGCGTCCGACAGACCTCGATCGCGATGGGACACCTCGTATGGAACCGACACGCAGGCGGCGGTGCTGCCGGGTCCGGAAGGGACCCGTGCAGGACGATCCGCTCGCGGCGTGCTCCGAGGTCGATCTCGGGGACAGCGGACCGGAGTGCGACCGTGTACGGATGCGCCGGCCTCGCGAGCAGCCTCGGAGTGGGCCCGCACTCGACGACCTGACCGACGTACATGACGGCCGTTTCCTCGCACAACTCCTCGACGACGGCGAGATTGTGGGAGACCAGTAGGTAGGCGAGCGCGTGGCTGGTCCGTAACCGGCGGATGAGGTCGAGCACGCGTGCCTGCACTGTTACATCGAGGGCGCTCGTCGGCTCGTCCAGGACGAGCACCGCCGGCTCGACGGCCATGGCGCGCGCGATGGCGACACGCTGACGCTGGCCGCCGGAGAGTTGGTGCGGGAACCGCCGCGCGTGCACGGGTTCGAGGCCGACCTCGACGAGCAGCTCGTCGACGCGCGCAGGGATCCGCGCGTGCGGGACGACCCGGTGAGTCCGAAGCGCCTCGGCGAGGGCGCTGCCGACGCGCATTCGTGGATCGAGGGTCGAGTCCGGATCCTGGAAGACGATCTGGACGGCTCGGCGGTATCGCTTCAGGTCGGAACCCCGCAGGCCCGAGATATCGCGTCCGCGAACGCGGATCCATCCGCCCGCGGCGGGGACCAACCGAAGGACGGCTCGGCCGAGTGTCGTCTTGCCCGACCCGCTCTCGCCGACGAGGCCGAGCCCGTACGGACCGGCCGGCAGAGTGAGGCTCACGCCGTCGACGGCGCGGACCGGGCCGAAGGTGACGACGAGCGCCTCGATCTCGAGCAGCGCGCCATCAGCCATCGGAGTGATGCTCCCCCGCGGGCGGTGCCCCTTGCGCGTTCGCGCTCGCCTGTCGGCCCCCCAGACCGCCGACCTTCGGTACCGCGGCGACGAGCGCCCTCGTGTACTCGTGCTCGGGAGCTCGAAGGACCAGATCCGCGCGGCCCTGCTCGACGATCCGGCCGCGGCGCATGACCACGATCCGATCACACAGCTCCGAGATGACGGCCAGGTCGTGACTGATGAACAAGACACTCATCCCGTGCTCGTCGCGGAGCGAGCGAACGAGTTCGAGGATCTCGGCCTGAACCGTCACGTCGAGCGCGCTGGTCGGCTCGTCCGCGAGAAGGAGGTCGCTGCGGAGCGCGAGCGCGAGCGCGATCGCGACGCGCTGCGCCTGCCCTCCGGAGAGCTGGTGCGGATAGCGCTCGAGAAGATCCGGGGACAACAGGACGCTTCGAAGCTGCTCGGCCGCGCGCTCGCGCGCCTCTCTCTTCGAGGTCGCACCGTGGAGCTCCAGCGCCCGGACGAACACCTCGCCGACGCGGAAGACCGGATTGAACGAGGCAACGGGGCTCTGAAAGATCATCGCGATGCGCCGCCCACGGACATCGCGAAGCTCGCGCTCGGAGAGGACGAGGAGGTTTCGGCCGTCGAACTCGATGTCCCCCCGCACAGTCGCGCCGAGCGTCGGGGCCAGCCCGAGGACCGCGAGCGCGGTCATCGACTTGCCCGATCCGCTCTCGCCGGCCACGCCGAGGATCTCGCCCGCGGAGAGCTCGAGGTCGTCGAGATGGACGACCTCGCGTCCGCCGAACGATACGGACAGATCGCGGATCGCGAGCTTCGACGGTGGGGTCGTGCTCAACGCGGCGCTCATCGCGTGGGCAGGCGCCGAGGGTCGAGGACGTCGCGAAGGCCGTCGCCGAGCAGGTTGAACGCGACGGCGGTCACCAGGATCGCCGCGCCCGGAAACGTGACGAGCCACCACTGCGTGGTGAAGTATGCCTGGCCCTGGCTGACCATTAGGCCCCAATCGGGCGTCGGGTCCTGAGCACCGAGGCCGAGGAACGCCAGCGCCGACGCTGTGAGGATCACCGCGGAGACGTCCAGCGACACCTGCACGATCAGAGGCGTGATCGAGTTGGGCAGGATGTGACGAAAGAGGATGCGTCGTCGCGGGACGCCGAGCGCTTTGGCCGACTCGACATGCGGACGTCCGGCGACCGAGGCGGCCTGGCCGCGGACCAGGCGCGTGTACCACGGCCACCACGTGACTGCGATCGCGATCGTCGTGTTGGCGACCGACGGCTGCATCACCGCCGCGAAGGCCAAAGCGAGCAGAAGCGCCGGGAACGCGAGGAACACGTCGGTGATCCGCATGACGACGTCGTCGACGACGCCGCCGAAGTAGCCGGCGACGATCCCGAGCGGGATGCCGACCAGGCACGCGAGGAGGAGCACGAAGAACGCGATGAGCGGCGAGACGCGGGTCCCGTAGATCACCCGCGAGAAGATGTCGCGTCCCAGCTGATCCGTCCCGAACAGATGGTTGCCGGAGGGAGGGAGCAGCGTCTGCGTGGGATGGACGGCGTCGGGCGGGTTTGTCGCGATCAACGGGGCGAGCACGGCCGTGGCGACGATGAGTGCCGAGACCGCGAACCCGGTCGTCAGCAACGGATTCCGCCGGGCGGCGCCGGCCAGCCGCGAGAGCGGCGCCGCCGGTGTCGGCTCGAACGCCTCCTCGATCATCGCAATCGGATCCTCGGGTCGAGGTACGCCTGGAGGAGGTCGACGACGAGGTTCACGATCACGTAGACGATCGCGATGAACAACGTGACGCCGAGGATCGCCGGCGTGTCGAGGGCCGAGATCGCGTTCGCCGCGTAGCTGCCGAGGCCCGGCCAGTCGAAGATCGATTCGACGAGGAACGTGTTCGCCAGCGAGTACGCGAAGACCAGCGCGACAACGGCGAGGATCGGGTTCAGGGAGAGCTTCAACGCGAAGCGACCGAAGACCGACCGCTCGGGAAAGCCGAGCGCGCGCACCATCCGGACGTGATCTTCGCCCACGGCGTCAAGGACGGATGCGCGGACCATTCGCGTGATGACCCCGGCCGGGTACGAGGCGATGACGATCGCGGGCAGGATCAGATGGGCGAGCGCGCTCCGGAGCACGATCCAGTTGCCGGTGACGAGCGCGTCCACGGCCACCATCCGCGTGTACTGAGTGAGCGGGTGCGTGTAGTCGAGGTTCGGGTCGTATTGCCCGGCGACGGGAAGCCAGCCGAGGCGTTGGAAGAACACCAGCTGCAGGATCAACGCCATCCAGAACGCGGGCATGGAAACGCCGAGAACCGCCCCCACACGGATCACTCCGTCGGACGCCCTGCGCGGCCACTTCGCCGAGACCAGGCCGAGCGGGATCCCCACGGCGAGCGCCATCATCAGCGCAACCGTGACGAGTTCGATGGACGCCGGTGCGCGGTCCATGATGTCGGACAGCACCGGCTGGTGCGTGTGGATCGAGATGCCCCAGTCGCCCTCGACAACTCCGGCGAAGTACCGAGCGATCTGCTGCGGAAGGGGGAGATCCAGGCCGAGCTCGTGCCGCACGCGCTCGAGCTCGGTCTGGGACACGTGCGGACCCGCCCAGGACGCCGCCGGATCACCCGGCACGAGGCGAGCGATGACGAACGTGAGCACGACGACCCCGGCCACCACCAGGACGGCCAGGGCGACGCGTCTGAGGATGTACCGCGTCAACCCGACGGCTGCACGTCGTAGCCGAACACGACGTTCGGATAGCCGGGGTTGTCGACGAATCCGTCGATCGAGGACTGCATCGCCTTCTGGTACACCTGCGTGTACAGCGAGATGGCAGGCATGTCTGCGAGCAGCATCTCCTGCATGTCCTGGTACGTCGCGATCGCCTGTTCACGATCGGTGGCCGCGAGCGACTCGACGGAATCGATCATCTGATCGAGCTTCGCGTTCGAGTAGTAGCAGAGGTTGAAGTACGGCTTGTCCTCGGTGTGGAACAGATTGATGAACCACGAGTACGGATCCGCGTAGTCGGGCCACCAGTAGAACAGCAGGATGTCCTGGCGTTCCGCGGTGTTCGAGGACTTGGCCTTGCCCCATTGTGCCGGCCAGGCCAGGCCCCGGACGTCGACGTTGATGTTGAGCTTGCCCAGGTCCGACTTGATGAGCTGGCCGACGAGCTGCTCGTCCGCGTCGCCCTGGGTGTACGTGAGGGTCAAATCCATCGGCTTGCCGTTGGGGCCGTACCCCGCCTGATCGAGCAGCTCCTGCGCCTTGCCCTGGTCGAACGTCGGGTTGGCGAGGTCGTCCGAGTGTCCCCACAGGCCGGGTGGGACGTAGCCCGAGATCTGCTCGGCCCCGCCGTGCAACGCCGCCATCATGCCGTCGTAGTCGATCGCGCTCGCGATCGCCTGGCGGACGTCGGCGTCGGCGAGTGGACCGCTCGCCGTGTTCAGCATCGCCAGCAGCGTCTGCCACGAGGCCTGGTCGGTCGTCGCGAAGCCGTCCTGGTTCTCGAACGTCTGCCACAGCTGCGGCGTCATCCGTTCGACGATCGTCGCCTGGCCGGACCGCAGCAGCTGCGCCGCCGTGGTCGCTTCGGGCGTCACGGTGAAGACGTAGCGCATGTAATGGGCGCCGTCCCACCCACCCCAGTAATCGGGGAACGCGTTCAGCCGCAGCTCCGTCTCCTGGCCCTTGTCCCAGGTGTCGAGCATGTAGGGACCGGTGCCGGCCTCGTTCCCCTGCTCGAACCACTTCCCGAGGTCCTCGTTCCCGGCCGCCTTCGTGTCGAAGATGTACGCCGCGTAGTCGGCGGAGGCGATCAGGTCGATCGGTGCCGGGTACTTCAAGGTGAACACCACCGTGTCCGGGGCCGGCGCGTCGATGGATTTGACCGGTCCCCAGATGTAGGCGGCGCCACCGTTCATGTCGATGGTGCGCTCGATCGAGGCCTTGACATCGTCAGCGGTCATCGTGCGTCCGCTGTGGAACCGCACGCCGTCGCGGATCGTGAACGTCCACGTGAGTCCGTCGTCCGTCGTGGTCCACTCGGTTGCCAGGAGCGGGTCGACCTGCTGCGTCTCCGCGTTGTAACGGGTGAGCTGCTCGTACATGTTGTTCATCGCGATGATCTCGTTCGAGTAGCCGGTGGACGGGTCCCACCCGATCATCACCTGCGAGTTCACGTTGTAGTTCAGCGTGGCGTTGGTCGCCGCCGGCCCACTCGGGGACGACTTCTCCGTGCTCGTTCCCGTGCACGCCGCGACCGTCAACGCGATCAGCGTCACCAGGATGGCGAGGTGCCGCCCCTTATGCATTTTCGTGCCCCTCCTTCGTGATACCGGCTCCTTCGAAGCCCAGCGCCGACCGCATCCCCCGACCGTCTAGTCGGACCGCAGCGGTCCCGCCGCCTTCGCACGGATCCGGACGGCCGGCGTCGTTAGGTACGCCAGCGGGACCTCCTCGATCTCGACCATCTCCACCCGACCGGGATCGGCCCCGGCTCGGACCGCGCGCTCCGTCGCCTCGCCGGACGCCTCCTCGATCGCCGCCTGCCTGCCGCCGGGACCGAGATGAAAGATCCGATCGACCTCCCCCGACACCGATGCGATCGCGGCGCCGATCGCGTTGGCGACGTCGTGGTGCTCGGGTCGGAGGATCTGGCTGATGCCGGGCAGTTCATCCGGCACCAGGATGCTTCCGCCGCCGACGGCGATCAGCGGGCGATCCTCGCGCGAGGTCTTCACGCGGTCGATCGCGTCGGCGAGCATCTCGTCCGCACGCTCGATCGCCGGCGCGAGGATCTCGTGGTGGTCGCGGAGGAGTTCGCGCTCACCCAGGGTCGCACGACCGGCATCGACGGCCGAGTCCGTGAGCGTGGCCGTTGCGCCGCCGAACACGAGGGCCTCTTCTGTCAGGCGGTACCCGACGCTGCGCGGGCCCACCGAGATTTCCCCATGATCGGCCGACACTATCGTTCCCCCGCCGAGCGCGATAGTGACCAGGTCGGGCATCCGGAAGTTCGTGTCGATCCCGCCGATCGTCACACCCTGCGCGGACTCGCGTGGGAATCCCGAGACGAGCACGCCGACGTCGGAGGACGTACCGCCGACGTCGACGACGACCGCGTCGTCGGCGCCGGTCAGGTACGCGGCGCCTCGGATGCTGTTGGCTGGCCCGCTGCCGATCGTGAGCACTGGGTAGCGCACCGCGTATTCGAGCGCCATGAGCGTCCCGTCGTTCTGCGCGAAGAAGGTACGGGCGCGAATCTCGTGCTCGCCGAGCGCGGACTCCAGCGCGTGCGCGACGTCTCGTGCGACGCCGGTGAGGGCCGCATTCAGCACCGTTGCGTTCTCGCGCTCGAGCAGGCCGACGGATCCGATCTCGTGGCTCAGCGAGACGTGGATCTCGCCGAGCTCTCGCTTGACGAGCTCGGCGGCCTCGAGCTCCTGCCGCTCCGAGACCGGGGCGAAGACGGAGACGATCGCGACGCCGTCGGCGGACCCGGCCACGCGGCTCAGGAACCGCGCCGCCGCTTCGGCGTCGAACGGCGACAGGTCGCGTCCATCGAACTCAATGCCGCCGTCGACGATCGCTTCGCCCACGCTGATCGCATCCCGCAGATCCCCAGGCCATCCCGACAGTGGTGGGACGGCGAAGGTCGCAGGCCCGCCGAGGCGCAGGACGGCGACCGTGCGGAGATCGCGCCGCTGCAGGACCGCGTTCGTCGCGTGTGTGGTTCCAAGCATCACATGCGTGACCCGGTGGGCATCTACGTCGGCGAACAGCACACGATCGATGGCCGACGCGATCCCGGACGTGACGTCCGGGGACGTCGGTACTTTCGCCTTCGCGACGAGCCGGTCGTCGCGGTCGAGGATGACGGCGTCCGTGTTCGTGCCGCCCACGTCGACGCCCATGCGGAGGTCAGGCCCGCCCATGCAACGCCTCCACCGGGACGTATTCGAGGTCGTAGCCGAAGGCGCGCGGACCGGCGAGTACGAGCCCCGCCGGCGTCCGCCAGATCGGATCGCACGGGAACGCCACCACCGAGACGCGCTGTCCGTACCGAACGCGCTCGGTCTGGACCGCGTACCCGGTCTCGGTGTCGAGGACGGAAATGATGTCGGGCACCATCGCGTGTACCCGTTGGTCCTCGATCGCGACGAGGTTCTCGTTCTGGATCTCGAGACGAAGCGTCCGGCCCGCGTCGTCGCCCAGGCCCTGGATCGTCACCTGCCCGCGAACGAACCCGGCGGTGGTGCGCCGCTCGACGTCGACGACCTTGCCGACGACGACGATGGTCGCGTCGATCGCCTCGGCGAGCGCGCGCACGGGGTCGTGCTCGGCCTCGGTGACGACGCGGCCGATCTCGACGGCGAGCGAGACCGACCCTCGCACCGTGGCCGTCTTCGCCTGCGCGACCGTCATCTGGTACTCCGACGAGGAAGCCTGACCGCCGAACTCGACGGCCAGCGCGCGCTCCATCCGCTCCATCCAGTGGCCGTCGATGCCGCGGAAGATCACGACGTTCCCGCGCTCGTCGGTCATCACCGCCGGATTCGGCGAGATTCCGGCCACGGCCATCGTCACCTGGGGCACCTCGGGGAAGGCGCGCCCCATGCCGTCCGCGTCAACGACCGGCAGGCCGGCGGCGGCTCCCCACGCCACGGGCGCCATGCCGTTCGTTCCGCCGATCTCGGCCGCGAGCAGTGCGACGACGCTCTTGCCCCAGAGCTCCTCGACGTAGGGGCGGATCCGAAGCACCTCGTCGCCACGCTCGATCTTCTCGATCCCGACGGTTGGCGCGCCGATGCCGCCACACGGCATCACGAGGTCGTCGTCGTTCAGGTCGTCGAGGTCGACGACCCGAACGGCACCGTGCGCCTGGACGGCGTTCATCGCCCACAACAGCCCGACCTTGGTGTCGCCGCCGCCCCCGGCGCCCAGGATGGCGCACCCCTTGGCGAGCGCCGGCAGGTTCGACTCGTCCAGCCGTCGGACGGGCGTCGTGACCGTCATTCGTGCATCCCGTAGACCTCTCGAGCGTCGCGTTCGGTGATGAGCCCGTTCGCGAGATCCTCGCGCACGAGCGCTCGGTCGCGCTCACGCGGATGGCCGTGGCCGCCTCCCGTCCCCGTCATCAAGCGCACGAGGTCGCCGCGCCGCAGGGCGAGACTCGCGGCCTTGCCGAACCGCCGGACCGGACCGCCGTCCGCCGGGACGACCTCGATCGCGTTCACCGATCCGTCGCGGCCTCCGGCGACACCCCACGGCGGGATTCGATGCCTGCCGAAGACCACCGTGAGCCTCGCGTCATCGGACAGGATCCGGTACTCGCGAAGTAGCCCCCGACCGCCGCGGTGCCGCCCGGCACCCGCGCCCTCGACGACGTCGAGGGCAAGGCGCTCGACGCGGACGCCGTAGCGCTGCTCGGCGACCTCGGCCGGGATGGTGTACGTCTCGCCGTCGCCGACCGACACGAGGGCATGCTCGCCGTCCTTGACCGCGCTCGCCCCCCAACCGCCCGGCTGCGGCTCGACGAGCAGCGCCGCGGCGCCGGAATCGGGGTGGCGCAGGGCGATCGAGGTCGAGCAGACGGAGACGTAGCTGCCCGCGGGCAGCCGGTCCGGGACGGCGGGCTCGAGCGCCCTCCACAGCAGGTCGCTCGCCGCCTCGGTCGCCTCGAAGTACGCGGCGACGGGCGCCGGCCTGCGCGCGTTGAAGATCGAGCCGGGCGGACACACGATCTGCAGGGGATGGAACCAGGCATCGGACGCCGGCTCCGCGGGATCGGTCACGGCCTTGAAGACCGTGCGGATGCCCGAGACGAGTCCGCTCCACGTGCAGTTCACCGGTCCGCCGACCTGCTCGCTGCTTCCCGTGAGGTCGACGATCATTGCGTCGGCTCCGACGGTCACGCGGACGCGGATCGGGATCGGGCTGCCGCCGAGGCCGTCGTCGTCGAGCGCGTCCTCCGCCTCGTAAATGCCGGGCGGAATGCGAGCGAGCGCCGCCCTCGAGAGCGTTTCGCTCCGGGCGTGCACGTCCCGCATGGCCTCGGTCACCGCATCGACGCCGTAGCGCCGGCAGAGCTCGAGGACGCGGCGCTCGGCCACCTCCAGGCACGCCGCCTGTGCAACGAGGTCGCCCTCGACCATGTCGGGCAGCCGGCTGTTCGCCCGCAGGATCGCGACCAGGTTCGGATCGGCCGCGCCGCCCCGATATGCGTGGACGAAGGGAAGCTGCAGCCCCTCCTGGAAGACCTCGGTGGAATCGGCCGTCCACGACCCGGCGTCCTTGCCGCCGACCTCGGTCCAGTGGCCCTTCGCGGCCGCGAAGGCGATCAGGCGCGAGTCGGCGAAGATCGGGCGGACGAGCGCGACGTCGGACAGGTGCGTCCCGCCACCGGCATACGGATCGTTCGTCACGATGACGTCGCCCGGCTCGAGGGCGGGGACGCGCCCGAGCGTGTCGCGGGTCGCCTCGCCGAGGGGCCCGAGGAAACCGGCGATGCCGTTTCCTTGCGAGACCAGCCATCCGTCGGCGTCCGTGACGCCGACGCCGAAGTCGAGCACCTCGTAGATCACCGGGCTCTGCGACGTTCGTTGCAGCGACGCGAACATCTCGTCGGTGACGGCGAGGAACGCCTCGCGCAATACATCCGACGTGAACCGGTCGCCCCGCTCGTACGGGCGAACGCTCGCGCGTTCGCTGTCCCCCCTCCTCGAGCCACCCGGCCGCGTCATGCCGGGTCGTCCTCGTCGATCACGAGGTTGCCGAGCTCATCGGACGTGACGCGTTGTTCCGGCAGAACCAGCGTCGTCGACGTCGCCTCCTCGATCACGCACGGACCCGCGATCGAGCGGCCGACCTCGAGGCCGGCGCGCTCGATGATGTCGGCGATCCGCTCTCCGCCGTGCACGTCGAGGTCGATCCTCCGCCGCTCGAACGGGTGACCCGACGGCGCGGACCCGACATCCCATCGGACGGGCGCGGTCGGCGCGGCCACGCTCACGCGAGCGGAGATGATCTCGACCGGAACCGTGAGGCTGAACGCATACGCCTCCTCGGATCGCCGGTCGAATTCATCCCTCAGGCGGGCCATCGCCTCGTCGTCGACCGGCCCGTCGGAAAGCGGCAGTTCGAGCCCGTGCTCCTGGCCCGCGTACCGGAGCTCGGCGAAGCGATGCACGACGGCGTCGTCGGCGCGCTCCTCGATGCCCGCGGTCGCCTCCTTCTCGAGCTCGGCGAACAGCGGCGCGAGCGCGGACGGGTCGAGCGCGCCGACGTGGGTGCGAACGGCGTCCGAGCGAATCTCGGACAGCAGCATGCCGAACGCCGAGAAGTTTCCCGGCGCGGGTGGGATCACGACCCGCCGGATGCCGAGCTCGCGGGCGAGGGCAGCGGCGTGAAGCGGCCCGGCGCCGCCGTACGCGATGAACGTGAAGTCCCGCGGATCGTGCCCGCGGCGCACGCTCACCAGTCGAAGCGCGTGCGCCATCTGCGCGATGGAAAACCGGAGCACGCCGCGTGCCGCATCGCGCGCACCGACGCCGAGCCGCGCGCCGATGCCCTCAAGCGCACGATGCGCCGCGCCGACGTCGATCCGCATCGACCCGCCCAGGAAGTACCCGGGGTCGAGACGCCCGGCGACGAGGTTCGCGTCCGTGAGCGTCGCCTCCCCGCCGCCGAGCCCGTAGCAGGCGGGCCCGGGTTCGGCGCCGGCGCTTCGTGGGCCGACGTGCAGGCCGTTGGCCTGGTCGACCCAGGCGATGGAGCCACCGCCGGCCCCGATCTCGACGATCTCCACAACGGGAACCTGGACCGGGTAGCCGGCGAACGAGGGCGTCCGCTCGACATGGTGGAGCGTCTCGATCTTGAGCCGTCCATCGATCACGGCCGACGTTTTGGCGGTGGTACCGCCGACATCGAGTGCCAGCACGTTCCGCGCGCCCAGCCGACGCCCCGCCTCCGCGGCCGCGAGCACACCTGCCACCGGGCCGGACTCCAGCAGGTTGATCGGCGCGCGCGCCGCGCGCTCGAACGAGGCGACGCCGCCGCCCGATCGCACGGCGTACCGTGGCCCTTTCGCGCCGGCGGCCTCCAGCCGCTCGGCGAGCGCGCGCAGGTATCCGGCCACGACCGGCTTCACATACGCGGACAGCACGGCGGTACTCGTGCGCTCGTATTCGCGCCACTGTCCGCTCACCTCGTAGGAGGTGACGATCTCGATGTCGGGCAGTGCCTCGGAGAGCACCTCGGACGCCCGTCGTTCGTGTGATGGGTTCGCCCACGAGTGCAAGAAGCAGACCGCCACGGCTTCGACCTCAGCGCTGCGGATCGCCTCGGCCACCGACCGAACACTCTCCTCGTCGAGCGGCGTGATCACCGTGCCGCGGTACGACACGCGCTCGACCGCCTCGAACCGCAGGCGTCGTGGCACGAACGGAACCGGTTTGGCGTACGACAGGTTGTACAGGTCCGGCCGGTTGGCGCGCCCGATCTCAAGAACGTCGCGGAATCCAGCCGTGGTAACGAGCGCGGTCGGCACGCCACGCCGTTCGGTGATCGCGTTGATCACGACCGTCGTGCCGTGGACCAGCACACCGATGCTCGACGCCGACACGCCGGAGCGCTCGACGGCGGCCATGACCCCGTCGTCCAGCCGCTGCGGGGTCGTCGAGGCCTTCGACAGAACGAGCGCGCCCGTGTTCTCGTCGACGGCCGCGAGGTCCGTGAACGTGCCTCCGATGTCGATCGCGACCCGGTGCGAGACGACCCCTCTTGACTCGGTTACGCCGGCCGGAACCGCTCGAGCCTACCGAGCCCAGAACCGTCCCATCGTTCGGCGGGTTCGCGATCGTCTCGGTGACTCGGTAAACGGTTCGGCCTCCTCGGGGCTCTGTAGCCGAGTGGAGGTGTATCGGCATAGAACGGACGGCGAGGTGCGCGCCATCGAGGGTGAAGGTGTCGTGGCGCTCCCGCGTCACGACATCGAGGCGGTCTACCGGGCGAGCGCGCCGCAGCTCGCCCGCGCCGTGTACGCCTATGTCGGCGGCCGACGGCACCTGGCCGAGGACGCCGTTGCGGAGGCGTTCGCACGGGCGCTCGAGCACGTCGAGGAGATTCGGACGCCGCTGCCGTGGATCTACGCGACCGCCTTCCGCCTCGCGGGCCGAGAGTTGAAGCGCGAGAGGCGGCCCGCCCCGGAGATGCCGGATCCGGTGCCGGGCGTCGACCCGATCGAGGTTCGAGAGGTGCTCGAGGCGCTCGCGAGGCTGCCGCTGAACCAGCGGGCGGCCGTCGTCCTCCACGATCAGGAGGGCATGACGGCCCCCGAGGTCGCGCGCTTGCTCGGGATGTCGCCGGCGACGGTTCGGGTCCATCTGTTCCGCGCACGAAAACGCCTCAGGGCCGTCCTCGCGGCCGAGGAGGAGGCCGATGCCTGAGCGCTGGCAGAGCGAGCTCGCGAAACTCCGGCGGGCCGACTTCGGCGGCGACCTATGGGACCGGGTCGTCGATGGACCGCGAC
The DNA here is from genome assembly GCA_046724395.1 of Actinomycetota bacterium. Lineage (GTDB taxonomy): Bacteria > Actinomycetota > UBA4738 > UBA4738 > HRBIN12 > DATAEU01. Next base: position 13,769 of record JBKOWM010000095.1, on the reverse strand, counting down.
TCGAGCCGGTCGGGTCGCCAACCAGGTCTCGGCCGCTCGCCGCTGCAGTGGCGCTCGCGCTCTTCGCCGCGGCCGGGGTGATGGTGTGGAACGTCTTCCGCCCGCTCGAGCCGCCTCCGCCGACGCTCGCCGGATCCGACATCGTGCGCGTCCCGCCGCGAGGGCAGGCCGTCGCGGCGTTTTTGAGTGACGGTCACCCGGTGTTCGTGGTCCACCAGCCCGACGGATTGGTGGTCGCCGTCGATGCCATGTCCCCGCACCGCGACTTCGGTATCGGTCAGCTCGCCGCCTGGTGCCCCGCGAGGAAGTACTTCGTCGCGTGGCCGGACGGATCGTTCTTCCTTCGCTCGGGCAGATGGTGGGGCGGGGTCGCTGCGCCACCCGGTTTGGGCTCGGTGACCTTCCACGTTCTCAGCCGCGACGCGAGCGGGGATGTTGCGACGGTTCGCCTGGGCCGGATCGTGCCCCCGTGGGGCGGGCACCCGACCGGGTCGATCAACGACAGCGTTCCGGCCTCCGCGTGTGGCCTCGCGGACGGCGACGCGTCGCAAGTGCTCATCCATCCGATCGATCCGTCGAGGGTGTGGCGGTTGCCCTCCGAGGCGGCCACCACGGACAGCGCCGCGTGGATCGCGGTCGATGGCACCCTTGGCGTCTCGTCGGACGGTGCCGTGTCGCTGTGCGCGGAACTCGACGGGTCGACGTGCAGAAACGGTGCGCGCGTCCGCGGCCTGAACGGTCGTCGTCTCTTCGCCAAGCTCCATGCGGATCCGACGTCCCGCCTCGCCCTCCCGCATACATGGCTGGCCAGGGTGAACGACGGCGCGATCGTCGAGCTCGCGATGCTGCCGGAGCCGACCCGGTAAACGCTCTGGGCGCGTTCCGCCTCTTTCACAGAGATCGCGATCGGTCGTCGGTCATCCGCCAGGAATGACCCGGTCAGCAGACGGAGGAGGGGCCATGCTCACTCGTGAGGAAGTCGTTCAAGATCAGCGGTATCGGCGTGTTTTGATCGCGACGGTGCTCGTGATCGCGGCAGCGATCTCGGGGTTCGAGATCGGCCGCACTACGGCGGAGACGGCGCTCACATCCCATACGAGCGTCGCGGAGCAAGTCGCAGCGCGCATGCCGCGGCTCGGACCGATGAGCGAATCGGATCGCACACGTTACGAGGTCCACCGGAAGATGAACCGAATCGGTCCGCTGCACCCCGGCGGCTAATCCCACTGCTCGAGCGTCGGTGGCCCGCCCGACGCTCGGCTCGACACGCGATCGGCGCTATCGTCGGCGCCTGGCGATGCGCGAGACGGCGATCGGCTCCCGGGCAGGCTCCGAGGGGGTCGTGGCGTGGCTGACGGCGGGAGCGATCATCGGCGTGATCGAGGTCGTTCTCGCCAGCTCGTTCGCGGCGCTCATCGTCGGCGCCGCCATTCCCGGGCACCTCGCGGACGTCGTCGGGCTGTTCCTCGCGGCCGCGACCCTCGTCCTCGCGGTGATCGCGTGGGCGTCCGGCACCCGGGGCGTCGTCGGCAGCCTTCAGGACGGCCCGGCGGCCGTCCTCGCCGTGGTCGCGGCGTCGACGGCCGCCGCGGCGACGGGCGGCAGCGCGACGCGGTTCCTCAGCGTCGTGGGCGTCGTCGTCGTCTCGACGCTGCTCAGCGGGGTGGTCCTGCTGGTACTCGGTGCGCTCCGGCTCGGCAACGTCGTCCGATTCGTTCCCTATCCGGTGGTGGGCGGGTTCCTTGCGGGCACGGGCTGGCTACTCTTCAAAGGGGGCATCGGTGTCGCCTCTCGCGTCTCCCCGTCGGTGGCCACGCTCGACGACCTGTTCGCGCCCGACGCGCTGTTGCGCTGGGGACCGGCACTGCTGTTCGCCGCGGCACTCCTGGTCGTGACGCGCGTGGTTCGGCGGCCGTTCGTCATCCCAGCGGGGCTCGCCGCGGCGCTCGTGCTGTTCGCGATCGGCATGGTCGCGACACGCTCGACGATCTCCGAGGCCGAGGCCGGTGGATGGCTCCTCGGCCCATTCCCGGAGGCCCGCCTCTGGGCTTGGTGGCCGGCGCGCGCGGTCACCGGCGCCGACTGGGGAGCGATCTTCGGTCAGGTCGGCGGCATCGCGACGGCGGTCTTCGTGTGTGTCGTGGCCACGCTGCTGAACGTGAGCGGCATCGAGCTGATGCTCCGGCGCGACCTGGACTCCTCGGACGAGCTCCGAGCCGCGGGCCTCGCGAACGTAGCGGCGGGCGTCGCGGGCGGGGCGCCTGGCTTCCACGCGCTGAGCCTTACGTCGCTCGCTTACCGGATCGATGCCGGCGCGAGGCCGGCCGGGCTCGTATCCGCCGGCGTGATCCTCGGGACGTTGGTATTCGGCGCGCGACTCGTCTCCCTGATGCCGCGGATGCTCCTCGGCGGAGTCATCGTGTTTCTCGGGCTTGGCTTCCTGTTCGAGTGGGTGGTCGACGCGCGCCGGACGCTCGCGCCGCTCGAGTACGCGATCGTCCTCGTGATCCTCGCAGCGATCGTCGCCTGGGGACTGCTTCCGGGCGTCGCCGTCGGGCTCGTGCTCGCCGTCGTGCTATTCGTGGTCACCTACAGCCGCACCGACCTCGTCCACGACGTTCGGTCGGGAGCGACGTATCGAAGCCAGATCGACCGGCCCCCGTCCGAGCGCGACGCGCTCGCCTCGCTCGGCGAGGGAATCCGCATCCTGCGGCTGCGCGGGTTCGTGTTCTTCGGTACGGCCAACGCGCTCCTCGGGCGGATCCGCCAGCTGGCGGAGCATGGCGACCCCGGCGTCCGTTTCATGGTGCTCGACTTCCGCCGCGTCTCGGGGGTCGACTCATCGGCGGTGCTGGCCTTCCAGAAGGTGACGCAGCTGGCCGAGCGCCATCGATTCGAGATCGTGTTCACGGCCGTGCCCGCCCGCGTGCGAAAGCAGCTCGAACAGGGCGGGATCGACGGCGACGTCCGCGGTCTCCGCTTCGAGCCCGACCTCGATCATGGCCTCCAATGGTGTGAGGATGCGCTGCTCGGGACCTCCACGCTCGTGGACGTCGGCGACCTGGACGGGAACACGACGGGGATGCCGCCGGAGCTCGCCTCTCGCCTGCTGCCGTTGATGGAGCGCCTCGAGGTCCCGGCGGGCTCCGTCCTTCTGCAGCAGGACGACCCGCCAAAAGACGTGTTCGTGCTCGAGTCCGGTCGGTTGCGGGTCGAGATGCGCACCCGAGACGGCGAGCGCGTGCGGCTGCGAACCATGCGCCCAGGGATCGTCGTCGGCGAGGTCGCGTTGTACACGGGGACGTCGCGCACGGCCGACGTCATCAGCGAGACGACGTCCGTCGTGCTCCGCCTCAGCCGGTCGACGCTGACGCGGTTGCGGACCGAGGATCCGCAGCTCGCGGCGGATGTCCACCGCTGGTTCGCGACGATGCTCGCGCAGCGCCTGGCCGAGATGCTGCGGATGGTCGACTCGCTCGTCGATTGAAGTCGAACGTCGGAAGCGCCTCGGCTCAGGGATAGACTCCGAGCGCCGGAACGGACGCGGAGCGGACAAGGGGGACGCGTTGAGCGATGCGTCGGAGCGCCTGCTGAGCGCGCTCGAGCAGTGGGAGCGCGTGGTCGAGGACGCGCCTGCGGACGAGGCGCTCCGAACGTTCGACGAGGCGACGCTCCAGCTCTTCTGGCAGCGCTGGCCGCACGTGAGCTCGTGGGGCGGAGCCGTCTGGCGGAGGCTCAACGCCGATCTCGCCGACGCCGCCAAGCCGCACGACGACTCGGAGTTTCACGACATCGGCGGCGAGGGCGGTTGATCTCCTCACGACGATGACGACTCTCGACGAGATCATGACGCGCGACGTGTTCCTCGCCGACCCCGACGCCTCCGTGGCGGACGTCGCCGACCGCATGATCCGCGGCCGGTTCGGCTCCGCCGTCGTCTTGCAAGGGTCGACCCTGCTCGGCATCTTCACGGAGCGCGACGTGCTCCGCGCCGCCGCCTCCGGCACGGACCCCGCGTCCTCGCGCGTCTCCGACTGGATGACGGCCGATCCGGTCACGGCCGGGCGGGGCATGGACGCGGACGAGGCCATCGAGATCATGATGAGCAATGGGTTCCGTCATCTGCCTGTCGTCGACGGCGCACGGGTCGTCGGCATCGTGAGCCTGCGCGACATCGTGCGGACGCAGGTCGGCCGGCGCGGATAGGAGCATCGGCGACGTCTGATCGAGTCGACGCGGGCGCCGAGTCGCGAGCCGTCGTCCCGTTCGAGCGTCGGCGCCTCGACGCCGCGGTCGCGGTCATGGGTCTCGCGCTCTTTCTCGCGTGCGCGAGTGTGGCGAGAAAGGGAACCGTTGGTGCGGTCGAGGCGAGGGTCTTCCGCTGGTTCAATCGGCTGCCGGAGTGGCTGTCGCCCGAGATGCAGGCCGCCCAATGGCTTGGCGTCCTTGCCGTCGGGCCGATCCTTGCGGCCGTCGCGTTCCTGCTCGGGCGGCGACGACTCGCGCTGGCCGCGCTGCTCGTCACGGCGGGCAAGCTCGCGGCGGAGCGCATCGTCTGGGCGTCGATCAGCCGGTCGCGACCGGGCACCTCGATCCCGGGCGCGATCGTCCGAGGCAACACGCCGACGACCGGCGCCGCGTTCGTGTCCGGGCATGTCGTCCTCGTGACCGGGCTGGCCGTCGTCGCCACGCCGTACCTTCGGGGACCCGCTCGCGCCGTGCCGTGGCTCATCGTTGGTCTAGTGGCGTTCGCCCGGCTCTACCTCGGTGCCCACGCGCCGCTCGACGTCGCGGGCGGCTTCGGCCTCGGCCTCATGATCGGCGGGATCGCGAACACGGTCGTGGGCGTCCCCCGCCGAGCGCCCGCGTAGGGGCGGCGAGCCTCGCCGCGGGGCGGTAGGGTGCCACTCGTGGAGGACCGCCGCGATGACGCTGAGGCGGCCGAAGACGTCGTGCATGACAACGACGCCATCGGGCCCGAGACGCCCGAGGCCGACGCGCTCGAGCAGGGCACCGATGTACGTTCCGGTGAGGACGACGAACGAGCCGGTATCGGTGACGCGCCCGAGGCCGACGCGCTCGAGCAGCGACGGGCGGCCGGGGACGACGAGGAGGACGAGGACCGCCGGTGACTCGGCGACGCGGCTGAGCGCGAAGGTCTCGCGCCTTCCCGAGGTGCCAAGGGTGTCCGTGCGACGATCTCGTCTCCACGAGATCGGATCCGAATGCGCGTTCTCCTGTGGCACGGCTGGTTGCTCGACGGCGCCGGCTCGAACGTCTACACGGCTCGGGTCGCCGAGGATCTCTCGGCCGCCGGAAACGAGGTCGTCCTGCTGTGCCAGGAGCCGCATCCCGAACGCTACGCATGGATCGACGCCGCCGGAACGGCGAGCACGAACGGCGTCGCCGACGTCCGCCCAATCGCCACCCCGCGCGGCGCGGGCTCCTGCGTCCTGCTGCGGCCGGACATCGGACGGCTCCTACCTGTATTCGTCCTCGACGAGTACGCGGGTTTCGACGTTCGCCGGTTCGTCGACCTCGACGTCGAGGAGCTCGAGCGATACCTTGCGATGAACGTTGGGGCGCTTCGCGCGGCCGCCGCGTGGCATCGACCGGACGTCGTAATCGCCGGCCACGCGATCCCCGGCGGCCCGATCGCGCGGCGTGCGCTGGGGTCGCGCTCGTACGTCGTGAAGATCCACGGCAGCGACGTGGAGTACGCGATGCGTCCGCAGCGGCGGTACCAGGAGCTCGCGCGCGAAGGCCTGATCGATGCCGTGGCCGTCGCCGGCGCGTCGCGAGACGTGCTCCACCGGTGCGCCGAATTCGTGCCCGGGATCGAGGCCCTATCGCACGTCGTCCATCCGGGCGTCGATGCCGAACGGTTCCGGCCCCGCGAGTCGCGCGAGGCGCTGATCGAGGCGGCCGGCAACCTCGAACGGGATCCGCGGACGGCGAACGGCCGGCCGACGTCGCTGGACGACGAGGTCGGGGCCGCGATCGCCGAGCGGGACGCCGATGCGCTCGACGAGCTCGCGCACCGGTACGACCAGACGGCCCCGGACCCCGACGCCGCGAGGATCCTGCGTCGCCTCGCGGCGGGGAACGGGCCGCTGGTCGGGTATTTCGGCAAGCTGATCCCGCAGAAGGGGGTCGACCTGATGCTCGCCGCCCTGACTCAGACGCGGGCGTCGCCGGATGCGCTCGTCATAGGGTTCGGCCTCGAGCGCGAGCGCCTCGCGGCGCTTTGGACGGCCCTTCGATCCGGTGACGCAGAAGCGGTGTCGTGGCTGCTCGGCGCCTCGGAGACCGGCCTCGCACGGGAGGACATCGGTGCGCTCCCGCCGCCCTGCGATGTCTCGTTCGTCGGGCGGCTGGACCACCGCTACGCGCCCGCCGCGCTCGCCGCGCTCGACGTGCTGGTCGTCCCGTCGATCATGGACGAGGCGTTCGGGATGGTCGCGGCCGAGGGCGCGGCGTCCGGCGCCCTTCCGCTGCTCGCCCGTCACTCCGGCCTCGCCGAGGTCGCCGACGCGCTCGAGTCGCACGTGGGTGAATCCGGATTGTTCTCGTTCGAGCGCGGGGCGGGCGCCGCGGGGCGGCTGGCGACCGGCATCGACCGACTCCTCACGAGGCCGCTCCTCGAGCGGAAGGCCATCGGCTCCTCGCTCGCAGAGTTCGTCCGAACGACGTGGTCGTGGAGAGCGACGGCGAACCGGCTGATGGGGCTGGCATCGGCCGAGTAGTCGAGCGGTGCGTTCGGTCGGCGATGCGCCCGCTCAGAGCCACGGCACGGCGATCGTGTCGCGGTACCGCGTCCACTCGCTCCCGAACCTCTTCGAGAGCTCCGCGTCTTCGGCCGGAGCGAACATCCGGGCGCCGACGTATATGACGACGCCGAGGAGCGCTCCAAGCCACGTGTCGAGGAGGAAGCCGGTCCAGGGAAGAACCAACAGCGCGACGCTCGTGTAGATCGGGTGCTTTACCAGACGGAACGGACCGGTCGTGATCAGTTCTCCTCGCCGCGCCCGGGTGAGGAGCAGGGCCACGGACCAGAGCCAGATCGCGATCCCCGCGACCGAAAGCGCGATGGAGATCGTCGCGAGGGCCGCGGGCGGACCGCCGACGTCGAAGAGCGAAGGGAACGCGACGTTCAGGACGACCCCGACGATCAGGAACGGCAGCGTAAACAGCGTGATCCTGTCTCCGCTGCCGATCAGTGCCCTCAGATCGATTCGCCGTCCACCACCCGCCGGTCCTTGAGGTCGCTCGAGCTCCCGCAGCATCGGTCGTCACCGCCCTTCAATGCACGAGTCTCGACCGCGCGAAGCGCGGCGGAGAGGGGCCGCCCGGCTCCCCGTCTACGGGACCGACCCAGTAGCCAGTTCCAGTGGAAGCTCGGGACGGGTCGGACCCCACACGTGGCGCGATCTGACGAGGCGCGCCGTGAAGTAGCCCGAGGACGGCCAAAGGACGGCCTGATCACGGCCGGGGACGGCGGGAATCGGAAGGTGGATGAGGCGAGATGCGCGTTCGAGGGTAAGTACGGGTGTGAGGACAACCATCACGGAGGGATCCGCCATGAGAGTGGAGTCGCGCGACGATCAGGTGGCCGTCTGGATGACGCGCGCGGAGGCCGACGAGCTTCAGCGAGAGATTGACAAGTGGCCGGAGCTGCCCAGGGTTGAGCGCGACCTCGTCAACGCGCTCAAGAGACGGAACCCCTAGTTCGAAAAGACCGCGGATCGTCGTGGCCGTCCACACCAGCCACGGCGGGCATGATCGCGGCGCCGAGCGCGACCAGCAGCGGGTTGCCGCCGGCCAGGCGGGATGATCACCGCCGGGTCCTGGCCGTTCTCGCCTACCTCGGGCAGTCTTGACCTAGAGGGGGCAGCCCGTCTCCGCTCGAACCAGATCCCGGCCCAGCAGCGCGCGGTCGAACCTTATTACGGCCCGCATGAAAACGTAATGACGAACGCCCGGACAACGGCCGCGGTCCTTGAGGACGATCGACCCCGTGACGCGGTGGAACGTCCCGCCCGCACACGACGGATCGCAGTCGTTCTGGTGGAACATCCCACGCCCGACCGCTCGGAACGGGTGCCAGCTGCTCCAAGCAAGCTCCGTCGCGTAGAATCCGCCGTCGGCGCACGCGAACAGGATGTAGTTCGGGCGAAACGTCACGCGGTGGCAGTTGTTGACGACGAACGTACGACCCCGCGCGGCCGCGCCGTCGGGCGTCGCCGCCGAGATCGCGACGATCACCGCAGCGACCAGCACGACGCGTCTCACATCGCCAGCGTACGCGCTGAGGCCGCCCGGCTCTTGGATCTTGTCTCAACGATGTGCGCCGGGGGCCGGCTCCTCCGCGACCACGCCCGGCTCGGTTCGAACATCGTCCGCTCGGGATCCCTCGAGGTACCAGGTTTCCATCGGGCCTATGCCCTTGATGACGATCGTCCCGCGCGGCCTGCAGACGAACTCGTCCTTCAACAGCTCATAGGTCGCCCGCGTGATTTGGATGTCGCCGGGCGTGCTGTGGGACTCCATCCGACTCGCCGTGTTCACGGCATCGCCCCATAGGTCGTAGAGGAAGCGTTTCGTCCCGATGACACCGGCCACGACCGGACCCGAGTTGATCCCGATCCTCAGCACGAGGTGACACTCGCGCGCGACCGCTGAGCTGGCGACCGCATCTTGCATGTCGAGCGCAAGGAGCGCGGCCATGCGGGCGTGATCGGGACGCGGATCCGGCACTCCGGAGGCCGCCATGTAGCAATCGCCGATCGTCTTGATCTTCTCGAGCCCGTGCCGCTCGACGAGCGCGTCGAACCGGGAGAACAGTTCATCGAGGACACCGACGACTTCGGCGGGCGGGAGACGTTGAGCGAGCGGGGTGAAGTCGACGACGTCTGCGAACAGGATCGAGGCCGACGCGAACTGATCGGCGATTCGCTGGGTCGCCGCCTTCAGCCGCTCGGCGACCGAGGCTGGCAGGATGTTCACGAGAAGCCGCTCGGATCTATCCTGCTCGCGCCTGAGCGCCGCCAGGGCTTCGTTGCGCTGCTTCGCGAAGAATGCGAGGAGCGTGAACGCGACGCCTCCGGCGCCGACGATGTTCAGCGCGAGCATCGTGGTCGTAAACGACGTGGGAAGGCCGGCATCGACGAACAACACCTCGCCCGCGAAGCCCGTGAACAGGAACACCACGACGAACCCCACGAACCAGCGGACTGCGTCGCGCAGGTCGAGGAAGACGAGCGCTCCGAGCGGAGCCAGGATGCCCCAGAGCGCGACGCCGCCCGAAGCGAGGAATCCACCGATGAACATCTGCCCGACCGTCGTCGTCAGGAGGATGTCGAGGAGCTGAGTCTGGAGAAGAAAACGGAAGTTACGCGTTCGTGCAAAGACCACGAGCGATCCGGCGGAGACGGCGAAGTAGACGAACGGAATGATCCCGACGCGCTCGCCGAAGGCGAGGTACAGACTGCCCCACACCACCGACACGGGCAGGATCAGGACCGCGAGCAGAACGAGGAGCCGCTTCTTCTGACGCAGCTCCTCGTCGTCCTGCGGATCAGCCCCGATCCGGGCGAGCAGAGCTGCCGTGTTCGTGATCCAGCGTCGGTTCAAGCCGCGGGTCGCTCGGGGAGGGCTTGAGCCGTCACCACCGGCGGCTCGGCCCGTCGGGCCGCAACCGCGAGGGTGCCGAGTCCGAGGATCGCGGCGACCAGCCACACGAGACCGCCGAGGAACGGAATGAGCCCGACGACGCGCAGAATCGCCCAGCCGGCCAGGAACACGACGAATCGTGAGGTCGGCGGCCGGATCAGCAGCGTTCCGAGCAGGTGCGCGCCGGCGACGTAACCGACCGTGTACAGCAGCGCCAGCCCGAGGAGCAGGAACAGCCCGAGCGGGATCCCGACGACCGTGATGAGCAAGATCACCGCCGCGATCGGAAGCAGGAAGAACAGCCCGGCGCCGAAGCCGATGGATTGTCCCGTCCATCCTCGCCACGCTGCGCGAATGCGAGCGTCGAGGTTCGGAATCAGGAGCAGCAAGAGGACGCCGAGCACGAGCGTGGAGACCGAGTAGCCGATCCACCACGCGATTCGGCTCGCGAAGCCGATGTTCTCGAAGTCGAATCGGGTCGCGACGCTCTGCTGGCTCCCGCGGACGCTTGCGCCATCGGCGACCTGTGGCGTGGACTGCGTGACGAGGTCTCCGCCGACGACTGCGCTCGAGGTAAGGGAGACCGAGCCGTTGAAGACAACCACGTCGCCGTCGACGGTTCCCGAGATCTGCGTGCGACCGTTGAACACGACGAGCGATTCACGGACGGTCCCGTCGATCGTCGCCGGGCCGTTGAAGATGACGGCCGACCCCACGCTCCCACCCTCCGGCACGACGAGTCGTCCGTTCAGGATCACCTGGTCGTCCAGGCCGAGGTCCGAGTCGCCCGCCGCCGCGGCGGCGGGCGAGACCAAAAGGACGACGAACACGACTGTGAGCATCTGGAGAGCGAACATCCGTCGTAGCCACTTCCGCCGTGCGCCCATCACTCGACCCCCTGTCTATGGCTTCCCTCGACGCTATGCCTTGGTGTGCGGAACCGTCCAGGCGGATCGGCGTCAGATGGAGGGCGCCTGCCCGCGAGCCCCTCCGCGTGCCGCCGCATCGATCTCCGAGAGTGCGTCCTCCGGCAATCCGTGGTCCTCGGCCACCGCCCGCAGCATCGCGAGGTAGCGATCCGTCGGCGCCACGAACCGTTCCGGTGAATCGACCGCGAACGTCGTCGCCGTGACCGCTCCCTCGGGACCCTGCACGGGGACTTCCAACACCTGCTGCATGGTCTCGTCACCGCGGAACGAGTCGAGGGCCTTTAGGTCGACGTCACCGACGTCCCACAGCACGCCCCAGAGGCGTCCGCCGGGAGCCGGGACGGCGTTGGCCGCGCCGCCACCCCACGACCGGCTTGGGACGTTGAACACCAGACGGTAGCCGTCCAGGCGCGCGGGCCCGATCGCGACGGCGTCCGGCGCGTCGCTCCGCATGGTGTCGGGGTTCATCCGGGCGCCATACGCGAAGAAATACGACATCGCCCGGATGCTAGCCGAACGCTCGTCGCGATGCTGCCCTGCGCGACAGGACGCGGTCAGGCGTCGCCATCGTAGGCGGCCGCAACGCGCCTGGGCACGACCATCCGCCACGCGTCGAGAACGAGTTCACGCATCTCGGCCTCGTCGATCGCGTCGAGCCGCACCTCGAGCCACCGGTATCGGAGGTCCGACGTCCCGGGCATGACGAACTTCTTGGGCTCGGACCGCACCATCGCCTCGCGCTCCTCCTTCGGGAAGGCGAACCCCATGACGGTCTCGTCGCGCGAGAAGGCGAGGTAGACGATCCTTCCGACGCGGAACTTGACGCGGTCGTGCACAAGCGCCTCGGTCGTGCGGGGAAGCGTCATCGCGAAGGCCCGAACGTCCTGGATCGTGATCATGTGGCCCCCGGCGCTGAGGAGCGGAAACGATACGGCGGGGCGCGGACACCGGGGCCGCGGCTGCGCCACGCGGAGGCCCGCCCCGATGAGCGGGGAGCGCCCCGCGTGCTAGTCGGAGTCGATCACGTGGATGTGCCCGCCGTCGGAGCGGACCAGCTGCGGTAGCGCTGACGGCCGCTTCGACGGCGAGCACCCGCCTGGGGGGAAAGGCGTCCACGTCATCTCGCCTCTTCTATCGGGAAAACGTCCCCCCGGAGCACATGGCCCATCGTGGCGGTTGCGTCTCGGCGCGCAACGACGCGCCCCCGAGCCCGGGCTACGCCGTCGGTCGGTCGCCGGGTGGCATCGCACGCCGACGCCTTCGCGGGGCGAGAGCCGCATCAGCTGGAGATCTTCGAGGAGAAAGTCCGATCCGGCGTCGGATCGGCCGCGTAGTACCTGGGTCGGCGGGCGCTTGATCGCCCAGATCTTCGGTCCGGCCGGGCGAAGGAGGGGTCATGAAGGGGATCGTCGGGAGGTTGTGGGCCGGCGCGCTCGTGCTCGGCGTGATGGTGAGTATCGCAATGGGCTCGCCCGCGGCCGGGCAGACCACCGGCTACACGGTGACCAAACTCGTTTCCGACGAGCCGGGCGTCGCGGCGGCGACGGATCGGAACCTCGTGAACGCCTGGGGCCTGGCGGCCGGACCGACGACGTTCTGGTGGTCGGCGAACAACGCGACGAACACCTCCACCCTCTATGACGGCGACGGCGTTCCACAGCCGCTCGTCGTGAAGGTCAAGGGAGCGCCCACGGGTACCGTCTTCAACGGCGGCGCCGGGTTCGCCGTGACGGACGCAACGACGACGGCCTCGGCGCTGTTCGTGTTCGCTACGGAATTGGGGACGATCCGCGGGTGGAGCCCGACCGTCGGTACGACGACTCCGCCGTCGACGCGGACGTTCAAAGTCGTCGATCGCTCGGGACGCGATGCGATCTACAAGGGCCTCGCGATCGCGTCGACGGTCGACGGCGACTTCCTGTACGCGACCGACTTCCACAACCGTCGGGTCGACGTGTTCGACGAATCGTTCGACCGGGTCAAGATGCGGGGCGCCTTCACGGACCCTGGCATCCCGAGCGGGTTCGCGCCCTTCGGCATTCAGAACATCGGTGGCGACATCTTCGTGACGTACGCCAAGCAGGACGCCGAGGCTGAGGACGACGTCGCGGGCGAGCACAAGGGGTTCGTCGACCGGTTCGACACGGCCGGGACGCTGCTCGGGCGCGTCGCGACGCGGGGGCCGTTGAACGCGCCGTGGGGACTCGCGATCGCGCCCGACTCGTTCGGATCCTTCGGGGGCGACCTGCTCGTTGGGAACTTCGGCGATGGACGCATCCACGCCTTCGATCTCTCGGCGACGGGTGCGCCGGCGCTCGACGGCACGCTCGCGCAGGCGTCCGGTCGCGCGATCGTGATCGACGGTCTGTGGGGCCTCGGGTTCGGCAACGACGCGAACGCCGGTCCGTCCGATGCGCTGTACTTCACTGCGGGTCCCGACGACGAGACCCACGGCCTGTTCGGCAGGATCGATGCCCCGGGGACGACGTATCCGTAGCAAACCGCGATCGATGTGCGGGCAGAGTGCGAAGGGAGACTCAGATGCGAAGAGTGCCGAGGCTCGGCATGACAATGCTCGTCGCGGCCGGGCTGGTCGGCTCCCTGGGGGTGCCGGGTATCGCGATCGGTCGCGTTCAACGAAGCGGCGCGTCAGCGCTCGCGTCGACCTCGGCCGAGCGGGTGAAGATCGTCGACTTCGCGTTCAAGCCCAAGGCCATCACGGTCGCAAAGGGCACGAGGCTGAAGTGGAAGAATCGCGGGAGTGTCAATCACACCACGACGTCGAATAAGGGAGGATTGTGGGACTCGGGCACGCTCGCCCCCGGTGAGACCTTCAGCCGCGTGTTCAAGAAGGCCGGGACGTTCAAGTATCACTGCTCGATCCATTCCTCGATGGTCGGGAAGATCGTCGTGTCCTGAGGCGACAAGCGACGAAGCCGAGACCGCGATGTGTTCGCTTGCCTACGTCGCCATCGCTAATGCCGAACGCCTGCTCGTTCGGCACGCCGATCGAGGAGTGTCCCTGCACGAGCCGCCAGCGTCCAGCCTCGCGGCGCAAGACTGCGGTGAATCGGATCTCGTTTCGGGCCCCGTCGGCCATCCCGTACCGCGCTCGGGCCGAACCCCATCCGACACCGTCATCCGCGTACGGAGTCTCCGCCCTCCTCG
>JBKOWM010000055.1:0-10300 GCA_046724395.1 Actinomycetota bacterium | reverse complement strand
CGCGAGCGCGCCGAGCACTTCCCCGCGGTCGCGCACATCGACGACGTGGTCGTCGGGTGTGTCGTGCTCGGCGTCGTGCGGCCAAACGGCGAGCTCGCGCATATGGACGCCGAGGCTGACGAGCACGCGGACGCGACGCGCCCCGATGCCCTCGCCGAGGACCTGCGCGATGCGCGGGACGACGTCGTCGGCCGCGTATGTGCCACCGAGGTTCTGGCCGAGCTGCGCGAGGACCTCGTACGGCGTCGCCCGCTTGCCGTACACGACGCGGTCCGCGAACCGTCGGGCGCGGCGCAGCACCGGCTGGAACAGCGCCGCCACCACCGCCGCCGCGACGAACGACAGCACCGTCGTCGCGTGCCCCTCGACGAGGGCGCCGATCCCGCCAACGACCCCGACGTAGACGACCGTCAGCAAGGCGGCGATCGCTCCGACGACGACTGTCTTGCGGACCACGACGTCGATCTCGTACAGGCGGTAGCGGAAGACGGCCACGCCGATCGAGATCGGCAGGAACGCGAACAGCATGATCGCGGCGTCCTCGACCCATCCGACCCAGCCTGCATCCACGAACGACACCGCCATGGCGATCCCGTAGCCGATCGCGACGACGATGGCCGCGTGCCGGAACCACCGTATCTGCAGTCGCTCGGTCGGATCGCTGCGCCGATAGCGGACGACGAGGCTCGCCGCCGCCGCGATGATCCCGAGCGGGATGGTCAGCAGAAACACGTAGCCGAGGTCGATCACCGAAGCGAGCGCGTCGATCCCGAACGGGTTCCGAATGTGCGGATAGCCGCTGTCGGCGAGCGTTCCCGGCGACAGGAGGATCGCGAGGGACGTGAGGACCATCCCGGCCACCGCGACGCGGGCCACCCATCGCCACCGTCGCGAGGGGAGATATCCGTCGGGGAACAGCAGCGGCACGAAGATTCCCGCGAGCCCGATGAGCGGCACCCACGTCCACGACGCGAACGCGAGGGACCAGTCGCCCAGGGGCATCCCGACGGCGAGGGCGTGCGCACCGTACTCCTCGAACGGCAGGAATCCGGCGATACCAGTCGCGAGCAGGACCCAGGCCAGGCGATTCCCGGGTCTGCGGAGCGCGATCAACAACCCGACGACCGGGAAGAGACCGAAGGCGACGATGAACGCGATGTCGCTGATCGCGCCGGCTCCCCAGTCCCCGGTGGAACCGATCGAGTCGAGCACCCGAAACGTCACGCCGAGGAGCAGCTCGACCACGATCGCGGTGAACAACGCGACGGCGAGGCGGCGATCGCGTCGGGCGGCGGGCGACGTGACGTCGGCGGCAGTCATCGGACCGGCACGCTCCCGGTGACGGTCGTGCCGGCCCCCACTGCCGACCGGATATGCAGGGAGCCGTCCAGAGCGGCGAGCCGGTCGGCGATGCCGTGAAGCCCGGTGCCGTAGCCGCGTGCGCGCACGTCGAACCCGACGCCGTCGTCGCGGACCTCGAACGCCAGCCGGCCGTCCTCCTGTCGCAGTCGGACGCCGACGTGGGACGGGTTCGCGTACTTCGCCGCGTTCTGGAGCGTCTCCAGAATCGAGAAGTAAACGGCCGCCTCGATCTCCGGCGGATAGCGACCGACACCGTCCGGCGAGACCTCGACCGGCACCGGTGCCTTGCGCGCCTGCGCCTCGAGAGCGGCGACGAGGCCCTTGTCGGCGAGGAGCGGCGGGTAGATCCCACGTGCGAGATCGCGGAGGTTCTCGAGCGCGTCCTGCGTCTCGGCCGCGATCTGGTCGAGCATTTCGCCTGCCCTCGGGCCGTCCCGGTCGAGCAGCGAGCGCGCGAGACGAGCCTTGACGGCCAAAGCGACGAGCTGCTGCTGCGCACCGTCGTGGATGTTGCGCTCGAGGCGGCGGCGTTCGCGGTCCTGAGCCGTGACGATTCGCCGCTGCGAGGCTCGAAGCTCCTCGATCAGACGGACATTTCGGAGCACGAGGCCGGCCTGTGCGGCGAGGTCGGCCACGAGCCTGGCTTTGCCCTCGTCGATCGGATCGTTTGCCGACATCCTGACCGCGAGTTCCCCGAGCACCTCTTCCTGATCGCGCACCTCGACGGAGAGATCGTCGGCCTCACTCGGCAAGGACGCGTCGCCGTCGGACGGCCACGCCGCGACCTCGCGGAGCTCGTCACCGACGCGGAGCAACACGCGTGCCCGCGAGGCCCCGATGCCGTCGCGGAGCACGCGGGCCATCCTCGGCAGGACGTCATCCGCGGAATAGGCGCCGCCGAGCTGCTTGCCGAGATCCGCGAGGACCTCGTACGGCGTCGCACGCCGTCCGTAGACGATACGGTCGGCAAGTCGGCGGGCGCGCGCCAGCACCGGTTGGATTCCGAGCGCGACGATCGCGGCCGCGACGAACGACAGGGCTGCCGTCGAGTGCAAACCGACGGCCGCGCCGACCACGCCGACGATCAGCACGTACACGGCCGTGAAGAACACGGCGAGGACAGCGACGATCAACGCCTTGCGGATGACGACGTCGATGTCGAAGAGCCGGTACTTCAGGATCGCGAAGCCGATCGAGATCGGGACGGCCGCGTACGCACACAGCGTGATGAACCCGTTGACATCCGATCCGAGACTGCCGTCGCGAAGGTCGAACACCGCCGATACAACGAAGCTGCCAGCCCATACGAGCAAGAAGATGAGTCCGCCGGCGGCGATCCAACGAAGCTGCTGCCGCTCGACGGCGTCGGCGTGGCGCCGCCGAACGAACAGCGAGACGATCGAGGCGACGATGCAGCCCGCAAGGAGGATCAGCCCCAACAGACCGAGCACCGCAATCCGGGGGTTCGCGATGGGGTTGCCCTTGAGCTCCGGGTCGAACCAGAAGCCGACCATTGCGAGCACCATCGCCGTCGTCGACAGTCGCGAGGCGATCCGCCACCGCTTCGATGGAAGACGGCCGTCCGGGAGCCGCAGCAGCAGGTGCGTTCCCATCAGCCCGAAGGGCACGATCCAAAACGGCGAGCTGAGCCAGTCCGCAGTCGTCCCCGGGGTAACCGGCGGGCCGACGCCGAGGCTCCAGACCAGACCGATCACGAGCATCAGCCAGCCAGCGGGGTTATCGGGTCGGCGGCGCGCGACGACGAATCCGACCAGGGCGTAGGTGACCGCGGGCGGTACGAGCGAGCACTGACTGAAAACGAGGCGCCCGGCGACCGAGCCGTTCGCATAGCCGTACAGCAAGGACGCTACACCGACGAGGACGAACCCAACGGCCGCAATGAACATCGCCCACGCGAGCGGCGCGCGGCTGCGACGCGGAAGGGTGACCTCAGCCGTCGACGACGACACGGAAGACCTCCACCGGCTCCTCACGACCCTTGACGTGCCGCGGGCCGACGGCCTCGCAGCGAACACCGTTCGCGTCCGCGATCGTCGTTGCGGACGCGAGGATCTCGCCCGCCTGCGCCTCGGATTGCAGGCGCGCCGCCACGTTCACCGCGTCGCCGACGACCGTGTACTTGAGTCGCCCGCCGCCACCGACGGTTCCGGCGACGACGGTGCCGGTGTTAACGCCGACGCCGATCCCGATCTCCGGCAGGCCGGCCGTCCACCCCTCGGCGTTGAGTTCGCGCTGCCGTGCCTGCATCGCGATCGCGCACCGCAGTGCACGCTCCGCGTGGTCGTCCATCGGCTCCGGCGCGCCGAAGACCGCCATGACGGCGTCGCCGAGTAGCTCGTCGAGGCTCCCGCGATGCGCGGCGACGATCTCGCCCAGCGCCCCGAGTTGGCGGGCGAGAATGTCTGCGATCTCCGCCGCCGACAGCCGCTCCGCGATCGTCGAATAGCCGCGAATGTCGGCGAACAGCACGCTCACGACGGCCTCCCGACGTTCCGCGATCGCGCCGGACTCGAGGCCCGCGGCGAGCTGGGGCGGCACGAACGAGCGCAGCTGTTTCATCTGAGTAGCGCGTTCGACGACCGCAGCATGCAAGCGCTTCAGCTCGTCCACCGCGGCACTGCTCTCACCGGTCCCGCCGGCCATCCGCCGGAACAGATCGCTGACGCGCCGGTCGACGGCTTCCTGCGTCGTATCGAGGGCCTGCGCCATCTCTGGGTACCCCATGCCCTTAGCCATCAGGTCGAGGATCGTGCGATCCTCGTCCTGCGCGCTGTCGTGACCGGCGAGGCGCTCGGCGATCGTGGGATCGACCATCGAACGACCGGCCGCCACCTCGCGGATCGCGCGCACGAGCTCGTCGCCCTGCGCGATGCGATCCTTCAACAGGTATCCGAGCCCGCTCTGTCCCTTGCCGAGCAGGGCCACCGCGTACTCCTCGTCGTCGTGTGCCGACAGAACGACGACCCCGGTCCCGGGATGCTGATCACGGATCGCATGCGCGCAGTCGATGCCTTCCAGGCGGAAGTTCGGCGGCATCTTGATGTCGGTAACGACGACGTCTGGGGTGTGCTCCCCTGCGGCTTCGAGGAGTGAGGGAGCGTCGGCGGCGACCGCGACGACCTCGATATCGTCGAACGAGTCGAGGAGCGCACGGACGCCCTCGCGTACCAGCACGTTGTCCTCGCCGAGCACGACCCGGATCATCACGCCGCCTCCCCCACCCCGGCTACGATGCGCCTGTGGTCCGCGTAGTGTTCGCCGAGGATAACTACCTCGTTCGCGAGGGGACGGCGGCCCTGCTGTCGTCCTCCGAAGACGTCGACCTCGTCGCAACGGCCTCCGACCTGGACGGCCTCCTCGCGGCGGTCCGGACACAACGCCCGGACGCCGTCCTCACGGACATCCGCATGCCTCCGACGAACACAACGGAGGGCATCGACGCGGCGAGAAAGATCCGCGAGCAGCATCCCGACGTGGGCGTCGTCGTTCTCTCGCAGTACGCCGAGGAGGAATACGCGTACGAGCTGCTGAAGGACGGGGCGGCCGGGCTCGGCTACCTGCTCAAGGAGCGGGTCGGCAACGTCGCCGAGGTCGTTCGGGCGCTGAACGAGGTCGCCAAGGGCGGCTCGGTCCTCGATCCACGCGTCGTCGAGTCGCTCGTCGCTCGGAAGGACCGCGCCGCGCACTCGCCCCTGGCGCAGCTGACCGATCGCGAGCGCGAGGTCCTCGAACATATGGCGCGGGGCGAGAACAATGCGGCGATCGCGCGGTCGCTGTTCCTCACCGAGCGCGCCGTCGAGAAGCACATCAACTCGCTGTTCCACAAGCTCGGTCTGTCCGAAGAGCCGGACGTGCACCGGCGCGTGATGGCGGTGCTCGCGTTCCTTCGGGACACCGATCATCCGAACGCCTGACTCGCGCCACTCCCGGTGCCCGGCCTCGGACGGGGCGCCGTTTCGGTCCGTATCTCGGTCACCGCCTGCCCTCCGTCGCCGGCTGACACGCTAGGCCGAAACGGGCCGGCGGTCGACGGCGCTCACACGCCTACCACGGTCGTGCTGGCATCCCGATCGAGGACAAGAACCCGCCCGCCGACGTCGCGTCGACCCCCTTGGACGCCGGATCCGCGCGTGCGACCATCCGACCCATGGATCGGGCGACCTTCGAATCCCGAGGACCGTGGATCGTCGGAATCGCCGCCGCGGTGGCGTTCGTGGCCGCGATCCCGCTCGGCTTCGCCGCGGGGGCCATCGAGGCTGCGGACCTCGTCTTCGTCGTACCGCTCCTCCCCGCCGTCGGCCTGTACGTCTGGATCGGCGCCACGATTGCGTCGCGCGCTCGCAACGCGATCGGCTGGATCTTCCTGTTGATCGTTGCCTTCTTCGCGCTCGGCTTGCTGGCGGGCGGTTATTCGATGCTCGCTCTGGTCCGCTTCCCGGGAACGCTGCCATTCGGCGTAGCCGCAGCCTGGGTGGACCGTTGGGCGCTCGTCGCGGGGTTGTCGCCGTTCATTCTGGTCTTCCTGCTCTTCCCGACGGGCGACGTCCCCAGCCGCGGATGGCGGTGGTTGCTGTGGACGCTGTTGTCGTTGATGGTCGTCGAGGTCGTGGCGTTCGCCGTTACTCCCGGGCGGTTGACCGGTGCCGAGGGTGACCTGACATCGATCCGCGTGGCGAATCCGCTCGGGATCGCCGCGCTGCGGGGGATCATCACACCCGCGACGCTCGCCGTCGGGATGGCCCTGCTCGCCGGCGCCTTTCTCTCTGTCGTCGCGGTGGTCGTGCGCTACCGGCGCGCAGGCGCCGAGGAACGACAACAGATCCGGTGGCTGGCCTATGTCGGCGGCGCGGCGGCCGCATGTGTCGTTGCGGGGTTTGCCACCGACCCCGGCGACTCAGGTTCGAATTCACCCCTCGCCCTCGTCAACGGCGTGCTGTTCTTCACGATCTTCGTCCTCGTTGTCCTCGGCATTCCGATCGCGAGCGGCATCGCGATTCTGAAATACCACCTGTACGAGCTGGACATCGTGGTGCGGAAGACGATCGTGGCCACCGTCCTCGTGATTGTGATTGCCGGAATCACCACGGTGATCCTTCTCGGCGCCGGGCAGGTGGCGCTTTGGCGCGGGACGGCGCGCGGCGTTTCGGTCGTCATCGCCATCGTCGTGGGAATGGCGTTCGGTCCATTGGTGCGTCTGGCGCGCCGCACCGCCGACCGAATCGTCTACGGGAAGCGCGCCACACCGTACGAGGTGCTCACGGACTTCTCCCAGCGGATGGCCGAGGCATATTCCAGCGACGAGGTCCTGCCCCGGATGGCATCTGTCGTCGCGGCGGGGACGGGCGCCGAGCACGTCGCGATCTGGCTGGTGGTGGACGGCGCCCTGCGTCCCGCGGCGTCCTGGCCCGCCGGACGGGCGGGGCCGACGGACGGTCGCGTCGAGGACCGGTTCGAGGTCCGCCATCACGGCGAGCTGCTGGGGGCGATCGGTTTGTCGATGTCGCCGAGCGACCCGATCAACTCCGTCAAGGAGCGGGTCGTTCGCGACCTCGCGTCTCAGGCCGGGCTCGTCCTTCGCAACGTGCGCCTCATCGAGGAGCTTCGTGCCTCTCGGCAGCGGCTCGTCGCCGCTCAGGACGATGAGCGTCGCAAGCTCGAGCGCAACCTGCACGACGGCGCGCAGCAGCACCTGGTGGCGTTGGCCGTGCAGCTCCGCCTGGCCGAGCAGATGGTCGGCAGGGACGGGGACGCGGAACGCGAGATCCTTCACCAGCTCCAGTCGAACGCGAACGAGGCGCTGGAGGGGTTGCGCGATCTGGCCCGCGGTATCTACCCTCCGCTGCTCGCCGACAAAGGACTCGCGGCCGCACTCGAGGGACACGCGCGCCGCTCGCCGGTGCCGGTCGCGATCGACGCCGACGGCGTGGGCAGGTATCCCCAGCCGGTCGAATCGGCCCTCTACTTCTGCAGCCTCGAAGCCCTCAACAACGTCGCGAAATACGCGCACGCGACGCGCGCGACGATCCGTTTGCGGCAAGATGACGCCGTCGTCCGTGTCGAGATCGCGGACGACGGCATCGGATTCGATTCGGCGACCATGCGGGAGGGAACCGGACTGCGCGGGATGGCAGACCGCCTCGACGCGGTGGGCGGCCGCCTCGACGTCCGCAGCGTCCCGAACGGCGGCACGACGGTGGTTGCCAGTGTCGCGATGCGTGGCCGATCGTGACGGCGACGCCGAGCCGCGTTCCCTGGATCGTCGCCGCGGCGACGCTCCCACTGTTCGCCGCCACCCTCGGCCTGACGGCGGCCAACCACAGCTTCGGCGAGGACTCCACGTTCATCGTCCTGGCGATCCTGATGATCGTCGGCTACACGACCGTCGGTGCGCTCATCGCGTCGCGCCGGGCGGGGGGACCGATCGGCTGGTTCATGATGTCGGTCGGGATCGGCTTCCTGCTCTCGGCCGCGACGAGTGAGTACGCGGTCTATGCCTTTCGGACGAATCCGGGGGAGCTCCCGTTCGGCACCGCCGCAGCGGCGCTCAACAACGTGCTGTGGCTCCCGACGCTCGTTCCGCTCATCCTCGTCCTGTTGCTGTTTCCGAGCGGGTCCGTCCCATCGGCCCGTTGGAGGTTCCTCCCGTGGACGATCGCGGCCGTGACCGCCCTCGGTCTCGTCGGGACTCTGGTTCACGCCGGACAGCTGGACGTCGCCGAGGGGATCCACGTCCGCAACCCGACCGGCATCGTCTCGCTGACCCCTCTGGCGGAGACGCTCCAGTGGATCGCGGGTCTCGGCTTGATCGCGTCCGCCATCGCCAGCGTGGCCGCGCTCGTGCTTCGGTACCGGCGTGCTCGCGGCGACGAGCGACAACAGATCCGGTGGCTCGCGTACGTCGCGGCGGTCGGCGTCGTGCTCTTCGTGCTCGCCGGCCTTACGTCGATCGGTGTCGCACCGGGCGACAGCCGCCCCGTATCGGACGCCCTGTTCTACGCGTTCTTCGCCTGTATGGGCCTCGGGGTCCCGATCGCCGCGGGGGTCGCGATCCTGCGCTACCGCCTATGGGAGCTCGACCTCGTCGTGCAGAAGACGGTGATCTTCGCCCTCGTGGCCGGCGTGATCACGCTGCTCGGGCTCGTGCTCGTGATCGTCGTGCCGGTGCTGGTCCTGGGAACCGGCCTCACCGGATGGGAGCGGGGCCTCTTCGTCGTGGGCGTCGCGATCGGCGTTGCCGTGGGACCGCTGCGGCGATGGGCGCGGCGAGCGGCGGACCGAATCGTCTACGGCGGACGCGCCACGCCGTACGAAGTCCTGACGGAATTCTCGGGACGCCTGGCGGACACGTATTCGACGGATGACGTCGTCCCGCGGATGGCCGCGATCGTCGGCTCCGGCACCGGGGCGCGCGCGGTGACGGTGTGGCTCCGCGTGGGTCGCGAACTGCGCCCGGTCGCGTCGTCGCCGGCCAACGCCCGTCAGACCGACGATAGCGCGAGCTGGTTCGAGGTCCGGCATCAGGGAGAGGCACTGGGCGCGATCACGGTGTCGATGCACGCGAACGACCCGATGACGCCGAGCAAGGAGCGGCTCGTTCACGACCTGGCCGCCCAGGCCGGGCTCGTGCTCCGCAACGTGCGCCTCCTCGAGGAGCTCCGCGAATCACGGCGGAGGATCGTCGCAGCGCAGGACGTCCGCGCACGCAAGCTCGAGCGGAACATCCACGACGGCGCGCAACAACAGCTCGTGGCGCTCGCCATCAAGGTCCGCCTCGCCGACTCGATGGTGGATCGCGACGCCGTCAAAGCGCACGAGATGCTCCGGCAGATCCAGCGTGAGACGCAGGATACGCTCGACTCTTTGCGGGACCTCGCACGCGGGATCTACCCGCCGCTCCTCGCCGACAAGGGCCTCGCCGCCGCCCTTCGGGCGCAGGCGACGAAGTCGGCGATGCTCGTCGAGATCTCCGGCGATGTGGGGCGGTACCGCCAGGACGTCGAGGCGGCCGTGTACTTCTGCGCGCTCGAGGCCCTCCAGAACGCCGCGAAGTACGCCGAAGCCTCGCGCGTCGCGATCCATCTCGGCGCCGACGAACGAGAGCTGGACTTCGACGTTCGCGACGACGGCGTTGGATTCGATCCGCAGACGGTGACGAGGGGGACAGGTCTGCAGGGCATGGCCGACCGGATCGAGGCTATCGGCGGAACGCTCGTCGTCGACAGTGCGCCGCGCAACGGGACCAGGGTCGCCGGATCGATTCCGCTAGCCGGAACGAGTCAGCCCGATGCGCCGGACGCCGTCGACCAGGCAGACGCGAGCCGGTCGGGGCCGAAGACCGCCTTGGGAATGTAGGCGGCGGCGCCGCATTCGGCGGCCCGCGGCGCGTACTCGTCCTCCTCGTACGTCGAAAGCAGAAGCACGACCACGGCGTCTCCGCGGTCGGTAAGGATCTGCCGCGTGGCATCCAGTCCGTTGATCCCCGGCAGGTTCACGTCCATGAGGACGAGGTCGGGCCGTAGGGCGGCCGCCATCTCGACGGCTTCCTCTCCGGTCTCGGCCTCGCCGACGACGTCGAATCCGTCAGTCTCCTCGACCACCATCCGAGCCGCCAGCCGGAAGGGCTCTTGGTCATCGACGATCAGTACGGTCACGCTCATCGCTCGCTCATCTCCCAACCGATGTTGGCACGCGACCGGCCCGTCGCCAGTGATGCCAGCACCACGGTCGGCGTGGGCCAACCGAACTGTTGCGACCCGGATGGGTTATGCCATCGCGCTCGCTGCGCACCGTAGGAAGGCGCGCTCGAGCACCAGCCGCGGGTTCAGGTTGACGTCGTCGGCGAGGCCGAGACCGGAGAGGAAGCCGTCGAGATGGCGGCCGCCCTACGGCCCGACCTCGTCCTCATGGACGTGAACCT
>JBKOWM010000120.1:0-29673 GCA_046724395.1 Actinomycetota bacterium | reverse complement strand
AGCTTCCTGACCCGCGTGCCCCTCGGGCGCGCGGCCGCGCGGGTCACGCAGGAGGATCTTCGCGCAGGTGCTGCGTGGCTTCCGGCCGTCGGCGCGGCGATCGGGTCGATCGTCGCCGCGACGGCGTGGGTCGCATCCCATCGGTCGCCGGCGTTCGTCGCCGCATTTCTTGCAGCGTCTGTCGATGCCGTGTTGACCGGCGCCGTGCATCTGGACGGACTGGCCGACACCGCCGACGGCGTGGGCGCGGCGTCGAGCCGACGCGACGGCCTTCGCGCAATGCGCGAGCCCGGCGTCGGCGCGTTCGGTGCCGTTGCGTTATTCCTCGATCTCGGCCTTCGGGTGGCATCGATGGGAGCGCTCATCCACGGCGAGCGCTTTCCGTGGGCGATCGTCGGCGCCGCGGCGGCGGCTCGGCTCGCGCCGCTCGCTCTCTCGCGATCGATTCCCTATCGAGATGCGCGTAGCGGAACCGGCGCCTGGGTACGCGACGGCGCGTCTTCGGCGCGTCTCGTCGTCGCCGCAGTCACGGCCGTGATCGCGACGATTCCGGCCGGCCTCGCGGTGGCGGTCGCCATCATCGCGACCGTCCTCGCGGTCACCGCGGTCGCGGGGTTCGTTGCCCGCCGTTCGTTCGGCGGCACCACGGGAGACGTGTTCGGCGCCGCGATCGAGCTGGCGCAGACGTTCGCGCTCGCGGCCGCCGTCCTGGCTGTCGGTCGCTGAACGCGCGACGGCGACAGGCCTTAACCGTGCCCCGTCGCCTCGTGCTTCACGAGGTCCTCCTCCGAGTCGAACCGCCGCCCGCAGGTTGGACACTCGAAGCCGGCGCCAGCCTCCTCCCACGGGATCGGTACCTCGTGGTCGTGCGCCTCGATCGCCTCGACGCCCTCGAGCTCTTCTCCGCAGACCGGACAGGTGACGACCACACAGCCTCCGTTTCTCGCGCCGCGTGCCGGATGACCGACGCCGCGGACACCTCACTATCCTGACGCCGTGGCACTGTATCGCTCGGCGGACCCGTCCGAGCCGCTCGTGGCGCCCGCCGTCGTCGCCGCCCTTGACGGATGGATCGACGCCGCCGGCGCATCGACGACTGCGGCGACGACGATCGCCGAGGGCGGCCAGCGGATCGCCACGTTCGTGCCGGACGTGCTGTACGACTATCGATCCCGCCGCCCGATCCTCGACATCGTCGACGGCAGGCTCACGTCGCTCGCCTGGCCGGAGATGGCACTGTCCCGTCGGCGAATCGCGGGGCGGGACGTCCTCGTGCTCACTGGCGCGGAGCCGGACTTCCGCTGGCAAGAGCTCGGACAGGACCTGCTCGAGCTTTGCGTCCGGTTCGGCGTCGTCGAGTGGGTGAGTCTCGGCTCGATCCCGGCGGCTGTTCCGCACACGCGGGCGGTGCCGATCCTGGCGACGGCATCCGGGCCAGGGCTGCTTCATCATGACGAGCAGCAGGGACCGGCGGGGCTTCTGCGCGTTCCCGCCGCCTGCCTGTCGACGATCGAACAGGCCGTCGCAGGCGGCGGCATCCCGACCGTCGGCTTCTACGCTCAGGTGCCGCATTACGTGCAGGGTGCGTATCCGGCGGCGACGATCGCTGTGCTCGAGCATGCCGCGCGGCATCTCGGTGTCGACGTCCCGGCGACGGCGCTCGCGGAGGAGGCGCTCGCGCAACGTCAGCGGCTGGATGCCGCCGTCCAGGCCGATGACGACTCTCGCGCCTACGTCGCGCGCCTGGAACAGATGACGGGACAGGAGCAGCGCCTTCCCTCGGGCGACGAGCTCGCGTCGGAGATCGAGCGGTTTCTCCGGGGAGAGGGCGGACCCGCCGGTCGCGAGCGCGATTGACGTCGTCGTTCACGCGAGTCCGAGCGTGTTCGCCGGTAGCATCTGGGAATGGCCGGCGAGACCGTTGAGCGGACCGAGCGCACGCGCGTTCGTCGCAAACCCGAACGCGGCGCGTACGACCGCGCCACCATCGACAGGATCCTCGACGAGGCTCTCTACGGTCACCTGGCCACCGTCGAAGACGGGCGCCCGCGCGCGGTTCCGACGATCCACGTCCGAATCGAGGACACCGTCTATGTCCACGGGTCGACGGGCAGCCGGACGCTGCGGGGCGTGCGCGGGGGCGCGGACGTCTGCCTCGTCGTGACGTTGCTGGACGGCCTCGTCTTCGCCCGCTCAGCGGCGCATCACTCGATGAACTACCGATCCGTCGTGGTGTACGGGACGGCGCGAGAGGTCACGGATCCGGACGAGAAATGGCGGGCGCAGGCGGCGCTCGTCGACCACGTCTGCCCAGGTCGGTCGGCACAGGCCCGCATGCCGAACGACAAGGAGCTCCGTGAGACGATGATTGTTGCCGTCGAGCTGCGCGAGGCTTCGGCGAAGATTCGGACCGGGCCACCGCTCGACGACGAGGACGACATCGAGCTGCCGATCTGGGCCGGCGTACTGCCGCTTCGAACCGTCGCCGGGCGTCCTCAAGACGCGCCCGACCTGCCGCCCGGCACGAACGTTCCACGCAACATTGCTGAGTACCGCCGTCCGATCTGACGGGAGGGACCGAGGGATGCGAGCGAGTCGCTCCGTCCTCGCACTCGCTCGGACCGCGGCGTGTCTCGCGCTGGCCGCCGCCTGCACCGGCGATGCAGTTCCCTCGCGTCCACACGTGATCCCCACCGGTGTGACGGCGACGCGATTCTCCGCCCTATGGCCGGAGCAGGACCTACCGGCCGCCGCGGCGGTTCAGGAGGCGCTCCTCGACGGCGAAGCCGACCTGTCCTGGCGAACGGACCCCGCCACAACGGCGCAGCGGTTCGCCGGCTCGGTGCTCGGATGGCCCGCCTCCACGGTGGTGAAGACCGAGATGTGGGTGCTCGATCGTCACGACCTTCCCATCGCCCGTGTGTGGCTTTGCGAGCCGAGCGGATGTCCGCCCGACGGCGCCGCCTTCGACCAGCAGGTGATCCTCAAGCAGCTCGTCGACGCGGGGCCGAGCGGCGTTTGGAGCGTCACGGACGTAACGAGCGGGCGGATCCTCCTGGACGAGTCCCCCATGCTTCGCATCAAGGACCCGAAGGTACGAGCCGGACGCCGGATGCGCGCCTCAACGAACCAGCCGGTCGATGGTGGGCTTCCCGACGGCTCGCGGGTAGTGGCAGGATCGGCCTACCGCGGCGCATGCGGAACCATCGTCGAGACGAGCACGCCCACCTTCCGCTTCGGCAGCGTCCGCTTCCAGGTCGCGTCGCGGCCGGACACGACGTGCGGACCCGACCGCATCGACGGCGTCGCGCACGGATACGTGTTCCTCCTCCCGAGAAACCGGAGCGAAGCCGTCGATCCCGCCTCTCTGTTCAGCGTGCCGCGGCCGGCGAGGTCAGGGATGCTCCATGACCTGACCGCGATCGCCGTGCGGATCCTCCCCCGGCAGCACGTGCCGCCTCCGCCTCCGTCGTGGCTCTCACGTGACCCGGCGACGCTGGCCGCGTGCCGTGCAGACGACCTCCGTCTGAGGAACGTCCTCGCCGGTCCGATGGTGCCCGGCCTGGGCGTCGGCATCTTCGTCGACTTGGGGCTGCAGGGACACGAGGCATGTCATGTCGTACTCGACGCGACGCTACGCCTTCGCGACGCGACCGGAGCGCCGATCGAGCTGCCCGGCGCGTCGACCCTGCACGTCGACGGATACCTGCCGGGCTACCTACCCGATCGAACCTCGATCCCACTCGGCTGGGGGCTGTTCGACTGGTGTGGGCGATCGGTGGTCGGGCCCGTCCGCGTCCGCATCGCCGCGGGCGGTCGCTTCGCGCGAGAGACGAGCGACGCGCTCGCCAGATTCTGTCCCCCGGGCGGCGGCGACCCGACGATCCGCCACGTCCCGGTGGGGTCGGCGGAGATCGCGGCCGCCGTCACGCCAAAAGAGTAGCCAGCCTCGATGCGTCGACCGCGCTACCTGCCCAAATACCCCTGGATCATCCCGTTCAGAACGTGCGCGATCTGATAGATCGAGAGGGCGACCGCGAACGCTGCTGAGGTCACGAGAAGCAGCAAGATGAGGATCGCGTTTAGCCGCGTCTGCCATGCGGGTTCGTGGAAGGGTGCGACCGGCTCGTAGACGTAGGCCTCCGGCCTAGCTTCGAACGACTCGTCGGCAGAGCCGGGCGGCGACGCGTCGAAGTTCACGCCGGCACCGAGCGCAAGGCCGACGATCCGGTGAGCTCCACGCGCTTTCCGTACTCGCGGGCCCTGCTGTCGAGCAACCGCACGAGGTACCGAAGGGCGTCGGGCCCGTCTCCGTCGACGTGGATCAGGACTCGCTCGACACCGCTCTCCTCCCGGATGAGCCCGGCGACCTCGTCGACGATCGAGATCAGGTCCGTGTACGTCGCCGACGTGCGAACCGTCACCGTCGCCACGCCGTGGCGCGACCGCTTCCTGACTCGCTTCATCGTGTAGGGGTATCGGCTCCGGGCATCGACCGACTTGATCGCTCGGATTCGCGACGGCCGCTTCACCGGGGGTGTCGGTCGTTGCGGTCGGCAACGACAGCAAAAGCCCTAGTTGCTTTCTCCCCATCGACGCGCCGGGGCGGCCATTGGGCGAAGCTCTGCTCCCCCGTTCGGCCGACAGGGCCGCGCATCGGTTCCCAGCCCGCGACCTCAGGCGCGGGCGACCCAGCGGCGGAGGTCTGCGAGGAGCGCCTCACGCATCGCCCGGCCGGCGGGGGTGCCACCACTCCCATCCGGTCTAACGAGCAGCTCGGCGATGCAGCACGCGACGAGAAGGGGGTCGTCGTCGCGTGGAACGCCGAGCGCACGCAACGCCGGGGCCGTACGTTGGATCGCGCGCTTCGAGGCGTGTCGCACGCTCGATGGGCCACGAATGGAACATCGCAACCAGAAGTGGAGAGGATCCAGGCCGAGCGGAACACCGTCGCGCGATCGCTCCCACCCCCACACGTGCGGCACGTCCCCGGAGGTGCTCATCTTCTCGGGCACCCATTCACCGTGCGACGAGCCGTGCCAGAGGAGGCGACGGCCGTGGAGCTCGTTCATCCACCCGAGGACCACGGCGCTCGCAGCGACCGAGCCTCGCTCGCGGATCGATCGCCACCACCCCGTCGAGCCGAGCGGCGCGAGGGCGATGCCGCCGCTGCGCGCGATCTCCCGTGTCACGTCGACGCCGGGAGGACGTCGGTCACGCATCGAACGTGGCTCGGTCGGGATCGGCGACGTCACGGCGACCGTGTGCTCCAGCCAGCCACCCTCGTACAGGAGGTCCGGAACGCTGAACGATCGCGGGCGCTCGCGTGCCCACCGTCGGAGCGCGGCCGTCTCGGTCGCGACGAACGCCCGTGTTGTCTCGCTCCACGCAACCTTCCCGGACCCCAGGACCTCGCCCTCGAGCGTGAGGATTCGGATGAGCGGCAGACGGTCGGCGTCCGCCGAGCCGAACGAGATGGCCAGGGTCGCGTCCGGGCGGTCGAAGACGCCGCGAAGGTGCGTCGTGAGGAGCTCCCCCGGCCTCGGTTCGCGGTCGAAGTACACGACGAGTTCCGGCGCGCGTGGCAGGCCGAACCACGACTCGGCCACGCGGAAGGCCGCGGCACGGGTCGTGCTCGCGATCGAGGGCCGGCCGCCGTCGAACCCTTGTCTCGCCGGGTCTCCGAGCGCGATCGACGAGAGCGGGACGAGAAGCCGAGGCCGAGCCGCGCTCGGCAGGACGGCGTACGCCTCGGCGACGCGGCACCCGGGCGGCACTCCCGTCGGCGAGAGCCGGACGTCGGCGCCGGGCCACAGCACGGACGCCAGCCATCCGAGGTCCCTCCCTAGGTCTCGGCCCGCATGCTCCTCGGGCTGTGATCGCGGCGGCCGGAAGTTCACGCTCACGCTTCCTCAACGGGCCCGCCGGGCCACCGCCCGGCCGAGTTGACGCCATCCGCTGATAGCGCGTAGATATATCGGAACGATATATAAGCCCGATATACCCCGCGGCCGCCTGCGGGCCCGGCCGCTCGGCGACGAACGATGGGAGCGGACATGTTGGAGCTGGCGATCCTCGGACTGCTGAAGGAGCGGTCCATGCACGGATACCAGCTTTCGAAGCGGCTGACCGATGCTCTGGGGGGATTCTGGCGCGTCTCGTACGGATCCCTCTACCCCACTCTCCGGCGCCTCGAGCAGCAGGGCGCCGTCGAGCGGGAGTTCGCGGGGCAGGAGGTCGGCCGGCGCAAGAACGTTTACCGCATCACCGACCGCGGCGAGGAGCTCTTCCTCGAGCTCCTAGAGGAGGTGGGCGGTGAGTCGGCCTCCGAGGAGAACCCGTTCCGCGTGCGGCTCGCGTTCTTCAAGTACCTCGCGCCCGATACTCGAATCCGTGTCCTCGAGCGCCGACGCGCGTTCCTCGAGGAGCGGCGATCGGCGATTCGCGCCTCGCTCGCCGGAGCCGGCACCTCGACCGACACGTACCACTTGTCGCTGATGCGGCACGGCCTGGACGCCACCGAGTCGGACATCGACTGGCTCACCGGGCTCATCGCGGCGGAGCGGAGGCAGGCGACGACGACACGCGAGGCGAAGCGACGCGGAGCGCGAAGCCTTCGGCGAAAGGAGCGCACGACATGAGCACGGTTCGGATCGCGATCGTCGGCGTCGGCAACTGCGCGTCTTCTCTCGTCCAAGGTCTCGAGTACTACCGCGAGGCGGCGGACGACGAGCGGGTGCCGGGCCTCATGCACACGCGCCTCGGGCCGTACCACGTCCGCGACGTCGAGGTCGTCGCGGCGTTCGACGTCGACGCGAAGAAGGTCGGTAAGGACGTTGCTGAGGCGATCGTGAGCGAGCCGAACAACACCATCCGGTTCGCCGACGTGCCGCCGACGGGCGTCACCGTCCAGCGCGGGCCGACGCTCGACGGCCTCGGGCGCTACTACCGCGAGGTCATCGAGGAGTCACCGGCCGCGCCCGTCGACGTGGCGAAGGCCGTCCGCGAGGCCGAGGCCGACGTGCTGATCTCGTACCTGCCCGTCGGCAGCGAGCAGGCGGCCGCGCACTACGCGCAGGCGGCGCTCGACGCCCGGACGGGGTTCGTGAACTGCCTGCCGGTGTTCATCGCCTCCGACCGGACGTGGGCGCGGAGGTTCGTCGACGCGGGTCTGCCGATCATCGGCGACGACATCAAGAGCCAGGTCGGGGCGACCATCGTCCACCGAGTGCTGTCGAGGCTGTTCGAAGATCGCGGCGTCAAGCTGGACCGGACCTACCAGCTCAACTTCGGTGGAAACATGGACTTCATGAACATGCTCGAGCGCGAGCGACTGACGTCGAAGAAGGTCTCGAAGACGCAGTCGGTGCAGAGCCAGCTCGAGAGACCGCTGGACAAACAGAACATCCACATTGGCCCGTCCGACCATGTGCCGTGGCTCGAGGACCGCAAGTGGGCGCAGATCCGCCTGGAGGGAAGGGCCTTCGGCGACGTCCCACTGAACGTCGAGCTCAAGCTCGAGGTCTGGGACTCGCCCAACTCGGCCGGCATCGTCATCGACGCCATCCGATGCGCCAAGCTCGCGCTCGACCGGGGCGTGGCGGGTCCGCTCATCGGGCCGAGCGCGTACTTCATGAAGTCCCCCCCGGTGCAGTTCCACGATGATGCGGCCCGCGAAATGGTCGAGGAGTTCATCGTCGGCAACGGGTCGAGCAAGGCCGCCGACTGGAGCGTCTTCTTCGACGCGCAGCAGGCGTGAGGCAGCCTCAGCCCTGCTCGCGCGAGAAGCGGCGATCGGGGACCAGCCACATCACGGCGACGGCGGCGTAGAGCGCGTAGGAGATCCAGACGTTTACGACGGCGAGCGCGACGGCGGCCGTGTACATCGCCAGCGAGGCATAGCCCTTCGCGCGACTCGACGAAAGGGCGCGGCCGACGGCTGAATCCCGGCCGTTTGCACGCATGAGCGTCACCTCGAGAAGCGTGTACGACAAGGCCGCGGAGAGCGAAACCACCCCGAACGACGCCACTGGCAGCGCCGACCGTGGGAAGCTCCGGATCCACTCCGTGACGACGGGGGCCAGCGACAGACAGAACAGCAGCAGCATGTTGGTCCACATGACGGCGCCGCTGATCCGCGTGGTCGCGCGGAGGAGGTGGTGGTGGTTGTTCCAGTAGATCGCGATGAACAGAAACGCAAGGACGTAGATGAGGACGCCAGCTCGCTGCTTGTACAGGGCCGCCCAGGTCGCTCCCTTCGGACTCCGGAGCTCGAGCGCCAGGATCGTGATGATCACCGCCATCACGGCGTCGCTAAACGCCTCGAGGCGTTCCGTGCCGACGGTGACGGGCCGCGGCCGCTCCCTCTCCTCCGCCTCCACGCGGGCAAGCATGCCACCTCTTCGCGGCCCGATGCGTCGACGGACGGGTGCAGGCGGTTCGAGGGACGTCGGCCTGGCGATCAGCCCCTCAGCTGCTCGAGCTTGTCGCGGAACACGGTGGAGGCGATCGACGCCCGTCGGGGCTGGCCCTTCAAGAACGCCTCGGCGAAGCCCTTGGCCTGGTCGTACTTGACCTTCGGCGGCATGGGGGGCTCGTCGGCGCTCACGCGGACGTCGAGGAGCGCCGGTCCGTCGTGCGCCAGCGCCTCCCGCACTGCTGCGTCGAGTTCGCCCGGATGCTCGACGAGGCGTCCGAACCCGCCGCACGCTTGCGCCCATGGGGCGAAGCTTGCGGCCTTCTGGAATCGGACTCCGTACTCCGGAAACCCGAGGACCATCTGCTCCCACAGGATCTGCCCCAACTCGCCGTTGTTGACGATGAAGACCTTGATCGGCAGGCCGTATCTAGCCGCCGTCAGATACTCGGCCATCAGCATTGCGAAACCGCCGTCCCCGACGAACGCGATGCATTGGCGGTTGGGATGCGCGATCTGGGCGGCGATCGTGTACGGAAGACCGGGCGCCATCGACGCGAGGTTGCCCGAGAGCATGAATCGCCGGTCGCCTCGGATGTCGAAGTGCCGCGCGGCCCACGTGGCGATCGTCCCGGAATCCGAGGACAGGATCGCGCCGTCCGATGCGTACCGGTCGATGAGCCTGGCGAGGTACTGCGGCTGGATCGGCTCCCGCTCGGGCGACTCGAGCGCCGCGAGGTCCTCGCGCCACTCGGCCATCGCGCGCTGTGCCGCGTCGAGGAAGCCGCGGTCGGTCTTGCGTTCGAGCAAGCGCAGGAGCGCGCCGAGGGTCTCGCGAGCGTCGCCCACCAGGGGGACCTCGACTGGACAGCGGGTGCCCACGCGCATGGCCTCGAGTTCGATCTGCACGACGCGCGCCTTCTCGGGCAGGTACGAGGTGTACGGGAAGTTCGTCCCGACCATCAGCAGCGTGTCGCAGTCCTCCATCGCCTCGACGGAGGGCCTCGTCCCGAGCAGCCCCAGCCCCCCCGTGACGAGCGGGTGATCGTCGGGGACGACGGCCTTGCCGGAGAGCGCCTTGACGATCGGGGCGCCGAGCACATCGCCGACGGCGAGCACCTCGTCGCGCGCGTGCATCGCGCCCGCACCCACGAGCATCACGACGCGCGATCCGTCGTTGAGCACGTCCGCCGCGCGGTGAAGGTCGTCCTCGTGGGGGACGACGATCGGTTCGTTGTAGGTAGGAGCCGTCTCCGGCGGCCGCGCCGTGCCGAGGCCGCCCTCGAACGGCACGAGTTCGGGGTCGGCCTCCTGGATGTCGACCGGGAACGTGATGTGCGAGACGGTTCGCCGCGAGACAGATGTTCGGACCGCCACGTCGACGAGCGTCGGGATCGAGACCGGCACCGTCACCATCGCGTTGTACTCGGCGAGATCCATGAACACGCGGTCGAGATGGACCTCCTGCTGGAAGAACGTCCCGAGCTGCGACGTGGCCTGCATTCCGGTGATGGCGAGGACGGGAGCGTGATCCAGCTTGGCGTCGTACAGGCCGTTGACGAGATGAAGCCCACCCGGCCCCGACGTAGCCAGGCAGACGCCGAGCCGGCCGGTGCTCTTCGAGTAGCCGGTCGCCATGAACGCCGCGGCCTCCTCGTGGTGCACGAGGACGAACCGGATGCGGTCGCGATGCCGCCGCATGCCCTCCATGATCCCGTTGATGCCGTCGCCCGGAAGGCCGAAGACGGTATCGACCCCCCAGTCGATGAGTCGTTCGACGAGCAACTCGGACGCGATCTTGCCCACGGCGGAACCTCCGACAAGGTCGGCAGGAATAGCTCGACGCGCACCTACCCGAGCGCCCGAGGCACGAAACTACCGGCCGGCGAGTCATCCCGCCCGTCCGTAGCATCGAGTTCATGCAGAGCACCGTCGCGCGCGGTCGCGAGGCACTCCGCAGCGGCGACTTTCGCCGGCTGTTTGCCATCCGCTTGGTGAGCCAGTTCGCCGACGGACTGTTCCAAGCGGCGCTCGTCGCGTCCGTCGTCTTCGCCCCCGAGCGCACCGACACCGCGCTCGGGTTCGCGATCGCCACGCTCGTCGTGTCGTTGCCGTTCTCGGTCATCGGACCGTTCACCGGCGTGTTCATCGATCGCTGGTCTCGGCGCCGGATCCTGGTCGTCGCCCCGTGGCTTCGAGCGGCGCTCGTCTGGCTCGTGTTGTTCGAACCAACGCGAGCCCCCGCGCTGTTCTACGCGGGAGCGCTGTGGGTCCTTTCGGTGAACCGTTTCTATCTCGCCACGGCCGTCGCCGTGGTCCCGAGGCTCGTGCCGACCGAGGATCTGCTGATCGCGAATTCGCTCGCCACCGTCGGAGGGACGGTCGCGCTGCTGCTGGGGGTCTTCGTGGGCGGGTGGGTCGCCGACCTGGCCGGCGATACCCCCGTTGTCGTGGCGGCCGGGGCCATGTGGGTCGCTGCATCGGCGATCGCGGCGCGGATGTCGGACCCTCTGCTTCCGCATCACCTCGCGGCCGCGCCCGTCCGCGACGAGCTCCAGCGGATGACACGCGAGTTCGCCGACGGGTTACGTCGGCTGGTCCGGACCCCGAGAGCGCTTGGCCCGATTACGTCCATCACGCTCGACCAGATCGGTCAGGGCCTCGTCCTCGTCGTGTCGCTCGTCGTGTTCGTGGACCGATTCCGTGCGAGCGTCGGGTCGTTCTCGAATCTGATCGGCGCCGGCGGGGTCGGTGTTCTCGTCGGGATCCTGACGGTCGGAGAGCTCGAGCGTCGCCTCGCCAAGGAGCGGATCGTCGCGGGCGCCTTCCTCGCCGGCGGTGCCGTTCTGATCGCCGTCTCGACCCACATCAACGGCTGGTCCATCCTGCTCGCGAGCTTCGGCATCGGCGTCACGTTCGCGTGGAAGAAGATCCCGGTCGACACGCTCGTCCAGGAATCGATCCCGGACGGCTATCGCGGCCGCGTCTTCGCCGTCTACGACGTCGTCTACAACCTCTCTCGCGTCCTCGCCGCGTTCGTCGCCGTGCCGTTGGTCCCCTCCATCGGCCCGGCCTGGTCGGTGGCGCTGGTCGGGGTGGCCTTCGTCCTGTACTCGCCGATCCTTCCGGCGTGGCTTCGACGCTCCCCCGAGATCGTGGTCCGGTTCTACGAGGGCGGGCGCGCCGAGGAGTGGCCGCGCGCCATCGTCTGGGGAGGCGTCGAAGAGCGTGTGGACGTCCGGCGATCGTGGGTCGAAGAACGCGACGGGCGCCGCGCGGCACGCTTCAGGCTCGCGCTCGAGGACGGAACGACGATCGAGATCTCGAAGACCGACGACGAGACGGGGTGGCGACTCGAGCGGGAGCTCTCGTAGCTACAGCACGACGGCGTCGTCCGTCACGAGGTTGGACGCGGCGTGGGATGCCGAGACCGTGCGGACGGGACGTCCCGCCGCTCGGCGTCGTCCGAACGTCGGCTCCGCCGCCGCGACAGAACTGCGAGCCCGGCGAGGCCGACTGCGGCAGCGATCGCGCCGCCGAGCGCGAGCGCGCCCCGCGGCCCGAGGTGCTCGGCTGCCCACCCGGCGATCGGTCCGCCGATCGGCGTGCTGCCGAGAAAAACGATGCCGTACAGAGCCATCACCCGTCCGCGCATGTCGGGGCGCGAGGTCAGCTGGAGGGTGGAGTTCCCGGTGATGAGGAAGATCATCGAGACGACCCCCATCGGCACGAGAAGGATGAGCTCGGCGCGGAGCGTCGGCGCGAACGCGACCAGGACCGATGCGATCCCGAAGCCGACGGCGGCAAGGGCCAGCCGTCCGGGATTGGGGTTCTTCTGGCGAGCCATCGCCAGCGCCCCAATCAGCGAGCCGACGCCCAGGAGCGACAGCAGAACGCCGAGGGTTCCGGCCCCACCGCCGAACACGTCCTTGGCCATCAGCGGAAACAGGATCGAGAAGTTGAAGGAGAACGCGAAGACGAACGCCATCCACAAGAGCGGATCCCGCAGTTCTTCGGTCCGCCACACGTATGCGAGGCCCTCGCGCAGCTGACCTTTGCGCCGCTCGGCACCGGTTCGGCGCAGCTCGTCCGCGCGCATCAGCGACAGCGCGACGATGACGGCGACGTACGACACGGCGTTGACCAGGAAGCATGGAGCAAGACCGATCGTGGCGATGAGGACGCCCGCGACGGCCGGGCCAACGATGCGGGTCCCGGTCACCACGGCCGAGTTGAGGCTGATCGCGTTGGTGAGCTCGGCCTGACCGACCATTTCGGCATAGAAGCTCTGCCGCGCCGGCATGTCGAGTGCCGTCACGATGCCCTGGATCAGCGTCAGCGCATAGACCATCCACAGCTGCGCGAGGTCCGTAGCGACGAGAACCCACAGCGCAAGCGCCTGGACGGCGAACAACGACTGGGTGGCGATGAGGATCCAGCGCTTGTCCCGGCGATCGGCGAGGAGGCCACCGAAC
Organism: Actinomycetota bacterium; assembly: GCA_046724395.1. Lineage (GTDB taxonomy): Bacteria > Actinomycetota > UBA4738 > UBA4738 > HRBIN12 > DATAEU01. The sequence continues at coordinate 16,782 of JBKOWM010000120.1, read as the reverse complement.
GCCCCCAGGAACAGGATCGGGCCAAAGTTCAGCGCGGCGAGCAGCCCGAGCGCCAGCCCGGTGTGGGCGTGCGCGAGCTGCACCACCAACCACGCCGCGGCGACGGACTGCATCCACGTGCCCGTCACCGAGACCGCCTGACCGATGAAGAACAGCCGGAAGTTCCGGGAGTGCGAAACCGCGTGGAAGGTCCGGTGGACGGCTAGGCCGACGCTCGTCACGGCGAGCCTCCGACGAGCCGCTCGAGGACCGGTGCGGCCCGCTCCAGGAGTCGAAGATCATCCTGCCCGAGGGCGCGAAGGCGCCGAGCGAGGAACTCCTCCTTTCTGCGCCGAGTGCGGGCGAGCAGCCGCGTTCCCTCGACGGTGCAGCTCAGCCACGCGATGCGCAGGTCGGACGCGTCCGTCTCGCGGCGCACGAGCCCCGCGTCCACGAGCGAGGCGACAAGGCGCGTCATGGTGGGCGGCTGCACCTGCTCGATCGCACACAGCTCCCCCACAGTGACGCGGCCGCGCCGCTCGATCGAGGCGAGAGCGGACAGGAGCGACGGCGTGACGCCGGGGTCGCCTTCCTGCCGAAGGCGGCGCGCCAGACGCGTGACGCCCAGGCGCAGTCTGGCCGCGAGCTCGACGACGTCCCGGGAGGTGGTGGCGGTCTCGGTCGACATGCCTTCGATGATAGTACGCAAAGCTAATTAGCGTCGCGGCATTTCGGCCGGCCCCGCGTAGACCGCTTCGGCGGGCTCGGCGTGGCAGACTCGTACCGGAATACGGCGCATGACGCCCGACCGACAGGAGAAACGTCCGACATGCCCGCTGCGCACGCGCGACGTCGGGCCGTTTTGACGCTTGCGCTCGCACTGCTGACGGCGGCGTGCGCCGGCGATGGGGTCGGGTCGGGCACGCCGACGGACGAAGCTACCGCCGAGCCGGGGACGGCAAGCAACGCGGCGAGCGCATCTACCTCGGGCTCGCCGACGCCCGAAGCGAGTCCGTTGATCGAAGGCGGCCGGAACTTCGCGTTCATCAAGAGGGTCGACCCGAGCGCCGATCCGGCGACCGTCACGTTCGACCTCGCCTATTTCCTGACCGGCGACGAGGCGATCCGGGCCGCCGAGGATCGCGGCGACGAGGTTCCACCGCCGAACGACTACTACGTCATCAACGACAACCCCCGGCTCCGCACTGTGCCGCTCGCGCCGAACGCCGAGCTCGTGCTCCTGGACTGGAACGACTGCTGCCAGACGACGTTCGACGGCGAGCTGACCGACTTCGCCCGAGCCTTCGACGAGGGCCAGATCACGGTCGACGGACACCGGTACAACGGCAACCTCTCGCCGTACTGGCTGACTGCGCGCGATGGCGTGATCGTGCGGATCGAGGAGCAGTACATCCCGTGAGCCGCGCGACGGCTCGGGCGTCGGCGGCCACGCTCGCGATCGTGGCGCTCGTCGCGCTGTCACGGCCGGCGGGGGCCGCCACCGACGGCTCCATCGCCGCGCAGATCGGGCTGGTCACCCAGACCCAAGGACCCCACGCCCGCTTCGTCGGCAGTGTGGTGCCGCTGCCCGAAGCGCTCCGAGCGCAGATGCGCGGGACGACGTGGAAGCCGGGCTGCCCCGTCCCGCTCCGGGACCTCCGCCTGCTGGCGCTGTCCTACTGGGGGTTCGACGCGAGGCCCCACGTCGGTCCGCTCGTCCTGAACGCCGGCGCGGCGGCCGACATCGTGTGGGTGTTCCGGAGACTATTCGAGAGCCACTTCCCGATCCACACCCTGCGCCTCGCGCGCGAGTTCAACCCCGCGCAGGAGGATCACGACACCCCGGCGGATCCGACCGCCGCGTTCAACTGCCGCCCCGTCGTCACGCCGTCCGGACCGAGCGAGACGACGTTCTCGCAGCATGCGTACGGCCTGGCCGTGGACATCAACCCGATCGAGAATCCGTTCGTGCGCGACGGATACGTCCGCAACCGATACTCGCGGCCGTATCGGGACCGCTCCCAGCAGGTTCCCGGCATGATCCACGAAGGCGACAGCGTCGTCCGCGCGTTCGCGGCCATCGGCTGGGGCTGGGGCGGGAACTGGTCGAGCGGCCAGGACTACATGCACTTCAGCAGATCGGGAACATAGCCAACCGATCAGATGAACAGCTGGATCGCCGACTCCTTCATCTCGAGCAGCGCCGTCGCCGCCCCGATCGGCTCCTCGAGCCCGTCGATGAGGTCGGCCTTCGACAGACCCATGAGATCCATCGTCATCTGACACGGGATCAGCCGAACGCCCATGTCCCGCGCGAGCTCGAGCAGCTCGGTGGGGTGCGGGGTCTTGTAATCCTCGGCGATCTTGCCGAGCATCCAGGGACCCATGCCGGCGAAGTTGTAACGCGACAGCTTCGCCTTCGACGGCGAGCCCGGGTTCATCACCGACAGCATCTTCGTCATCCAGTCCTTGCCGGTGCGGCGGCCGGGCTTCGCGAGCGCGAACAGGCCCCAGAACGTGAAGAACACCGAGACCTCCATCCCGGAGGCCGCCGCGGTGGTGGACAGGATGAGGGTGGGCCAGATGCGGTCCAGGTGGCCGTCCCACGCGACGATCGTGATCCGATTCCGTCCTCGCTCCGGCTTGTCCCCGCTTTGGCCCTCGCTCTCGCTTGGGCCCTCGCTTTGCGCTTCGCTTTGGGGGCTGCCGCCGTCGCCTTCGGCCCCTCGGGCGGCCAGACGCTCGTCGATCGCCCGGTCGATGAGAGCGCGGAGCTCCGAGATGTCAGGTGTCTGCTCGCTCATGGCCTCACCGCTTTCGGACGACGTATCGGAACTCGGCGGCGCGGTCCTCGGTCTCGAGCAGCTCGTTGCCCGAGATCGTCGCCCACGAAGGCACGTCGGTCTTCGACCCGGGATCGGTCGCGAGCAGCTCGAAGACGTCGCCCGGGCGGGCCTCCTTCATGGCCCGGAACAAGGACACGATCGGCCCCGGGCACGACAGGCCGCGGGCGTCGACGGTGGTGACGACGAGACTCATGACTGGAACCTCCAGAAGGCGAGCCAGAAGGCGAGATGGACGCGGGGAACGGGTGCGATCGGCGGGGCTATCGCCCGGCGCCGGGCACCCGCGGACAGCAGCATCGGCACGGGATCATGGCCCCGACAAGCCCTCGACAGCGCGTCCGAATCATTGCAGGTGCAAATACTACCCGCGGGGTGCGGTTCGCTACAAGGGCGACAGGAACGGCGTCACAAGAGCCGGCTTCGCGACGGAGGCCAATAGATCATTCGGAGGACGCCCTTGATGTGCCGGGTGCGGACCGGTCCGAAGTGCCGGCTGTCCGTCGATTCGCCCGACCGGTCGCCTTCGACCCACCACTCGTCCCCGCCGAGATCGGAGGCGTTCGGCGCCCGCGTGCCGCCGACCGCGACGACGCGCTTCACCACCTCGAACCCGGACCGATGCGGATGCTCGACGACCACGACGTCCCCCCGCCGGATGCGACGTCGTCGCGCCCCGACCGCCCAGTCGCCGGGCCGAAGCGTCGGCGCCATGCTCGAACCGGCGATCTCCACCCGAAAGGGCTTCCACCGCAGGACGGAATATGCGAGCGCCGCGGCAACCGCGAGACCCACCCACACCTCCCGGCGTTTGCGACCTCGGTGGTAGGTTTCGATGGTCGACTCGTCCGAAGGAGGTTGCATGTCCATCCTCGAAGCCTTGCTGAAGCCGCGTCGCCGCGTCCACGCACACTGTGACGTTCCATGCGGTGTGTACGACCCAGCGCAGGCCCGGATCGAGGCCGAATCCGTCAAGGCGATCCAAGAGCGCTATGCGGATGCGGCCGGCAAGAAGTCGGCGGCCGAGAGCGTCGAGGACTACAGGACGCGCTGCCTGATCATCAAGGAGCAGCGTGCCGACCTCGTGAAGCACCATCTATGGGTGCTGTGGACCGACTACTTCAAGCCGGAGCATATGGAGAAATACCCGCAGCTGAGCGAGCTGTTCTGGACGGCGACGAAGGAGGCGGGTCTGGCGAAGAAATCCCAGGACCCGACGCAGGGCCAGAAGCTCCTGGATCAGATCGACGAGATCGCGAAGATCTTCTGGGAGACCAAGGCCGCCTAGCCGTCCGTCGAAGCGAAGCGGCGTGGGCGGGGCTTCGGCCCCGCCCTTCGTTGTTAGGCTCGCTCGCCGATGAAGAACGTCGGTCTGGTCGGGGTGCCGTTCAGCGGCAAGTCGACGTTGTTCACCGCCCTCACGCGGGCGGGATCGCACGGCGGTCAGGCCAACCAGGCCGTCGTCCCCGTCCCGGATTCGCGTCTCGCGGTCCTGACGGAGATCGAGCGATCGCGGAAGACCGTGCCCGCTCAGGTTCGGTTCGTCGACGCCCCCGGCGGAACATCGAGCTCTCAGGCACTCGCGAAGCTTCGCGAGGCCGATGCACTCGCGACCGTCCTCCGCGCCTTCGGGGTCGACGCGAACCCCGTCAAAGAGCTCGCCGAAGTCACTACCGAACTCCTACTCGCAGACGCCGCCGTGGTGGAGTCGGCCCTCACCAAGGCGCGAAGGCGATCGAGAGGAACGGCCTCGGAGGAGGTCGCGGCGCTCGACCGAGCACACGAAGCGCTGTCGTCCGAGACCCTGCTTCGCGACGCCGGCCTGGACGGGCGCGAGCGCGCTTCTCTGCGCGCGATCGCCCCGCTCACGCTGAAGCCGTGGGTCGTCGTCGCGAACCTGGAGGAGGGCGCGAAGCTAGCGTCCGACCTTCCGGAGGGAACGGTCGGCGTCTACGCCTCGATCGAGGCCGAGACCGCCCAGATGGACCCGGACGAGGCGCGCGCGCTCCTCGAGGAGTTCGGCGTCGCTGAACCCGGACTCGAGGGCGTCATCGCCGCGTCGTATCGGGCGCTCGACCTCATCACGTTTTTGACGACGGGTGAGGACGAGACGCGCGCCTGGGAGGTCCGTCGCGGGGCGAAGGCGCCGGAGGCCGCCGGCGTCATCCACTCGGATCTCGAGCGGGGATTCATTCGTGCGGAGGTGATCTCGTACGAGGACCTCGTGGCGGCCGGGTCGATAGAGGCAGCCAAGGCGGCCGGCAAGATTCGCGTCGAGGGGAAGGACTACGTCGTCCGCGAGGGAGACGTCGTACACGTGCGCTTCGCCGTATAGCGTGCGAGTTTCGATACCCTGCCATCGTGGCCGAGCCCGACGTCACCCCCGATCGGGTCGCGACCGACGAGCGCCCCGAGTCTCGCGGGGGCGATCGGGACAAGCCGGGCTCGTTCCTGCGAGAAGTGCCCGTGTTGGTCGTGATCGCGTTCGTCATCGCGATCGTGATCAAGACGTTTCTCGTGCAGGCGTTCTACATCCCGAGCGAGTCGATGGAGCGCACGCTCATGCCGGGCGACCGCGTCCTCGTGAGCAAGCTTTCGTACGCGTTCGGCGACATCCACCACGGCAACGTCGTCGTGTTCTCGAACCCGAACCCGGCGGTGGTTCCCGATCGCGGCGTAATCCTCGGATTTCTGCACTGGCTCGGCGAGGGCCTCGGATTCGCGCAGCCCGAGAACGAAGACCTCATCAAACGGGTGATCGGACTTCCCGGGGACACCGTCGAGATTCGAGACAACGTCGTCTATATAGACGGGAAGCGGCTCGAGGAGCCGTACCTGCCGCCGGGCGCCCGCGAGTGCAACGGGACGTATCAGTCGCAGACCGTACCTCCGGACCACATCTGGGTCCTCGGCGACAACCGATGCCATTCGGGTGATTCGCGCTTCGGCCTCGGGATGGTCCCGGAGGACGACGTCGTCGGGCGGGCGTTCGTCATCATCTGGCCCGTTTCCGACGCCGGCGGACTTTGATCCCGCTTCCGCCGGACGGGGTCACGGGCCGGCGGAAGGACCGATGAGTCACCGGAGCCCGCGTTCCGTCGCCCACGCGTCGAGCAGCACGTAGGCCTCGTCTTCGGACATCGGTCCTTGCTCGAGACGCTGCTCCATCAGGAACTCACGCGCCTGCCCGACCAGCGGCCCGGGCTCGAGCCCGAGATGACCCATGATCTGACGCCCGTCGAGCGCCGGGCGCAGCGCCTCGAGGTTCTCCTCCTCGGCCAGGCGCGCGATCCGCTCCTCGAGATCGTCCATTAGCGCGCGGAACTGCCGGGCCTTGAACCGGTTCCCGGTCGTGACGTCCGCGCGCGTGAGCTGGTTCAGCCGGTCCAGCAGGGGGCCGGCGTCGCGCACGTACCGCCGGACGGCGCTGTCCGTCCACCCCTCGCCGTAGCCGTGGAAGCGCAGATGCAGCTCGACGAGCCGGCGGACGTCCTGTACGACCTCGTTGGGGTATCGCAGCCGCCTCAGGATGTCCTCGGCCATCCGTCCCCCGACGACCTCGTGATGGTGGAACTGCACGCCCTCCGTGCTGATAGCGCGCGTCTTCGGCTTCCCGATGTCGTGCAGCAGGGCCGCGAGCCGAAGGACGAGGTCGCGACGCTCGCAGTTCTCGACGACCGCGAACGTGTGGTGCAGCACGTCCTTGTGCTTATGGATCGGATCCTGCTCGAGGCTCAACGCCGACAGCTCCGGAAGGAACGTCCCGGATAGGTCGGTGTCGACCATCAGCTCGAGGCCTCGACCGACGCGCTCGCCGGCCAACAGCTTGTCGAGCTCCCATCGGATCCGCTCGCGCGAGACGATATCTAGGCGGTCGCGCATGGCGGCGATCGCCGCGACGACACGCGGCGCCGGCTCGACATCGAGCTGCGAGACGAACCGCGCCGCTCGAACCATCCGCAGCGGGTCGTCGGAGAACGCGATCTCGGGATCGAGTGGCGTGTCGAGACGGTTGGCGGCCAGATCGCGGACGCCGCCGAAGGGGTCCACGAACTCGCCCTCGGGTAGGCGGATCGCCATCGCGTTGATCGTGAAGTCGCGCCTCGACAGATCGGTTTGTGCGTCCTTGGCGAACGTCACCGAGGGCTTGCGGTTCCCCTCGTGATAGACCTCCTCGCGGAAGGTCGTGATCTCGAAGATCGCCTCGGCCTTGGCGGCACCGACGGTCCCGAACCGGACCCCGACGGTGTATCTGCGGTCGGCCCAGCCCTTCAGAACGTGCATCGTCTCGACGGGCGTCGCCGACGTCGACATGTCGAGCTCGCGCCCCCCCTCGGTCCGGCCGAGGAGCATGTCCCGGACGACGCCGCCAACGAGGTACAGCTCGAATCCGGCCGAGGCGAAACGCTCGCCGAGTTCGGCGGCGGGTGGAGGGACGTCCATGCGCGCACCCTCGACCGGGCGCATGGTATCGGTCATCGCGTCGTCGAGGATAACGGGACGGGGGTTCGGGGGCTGAAGGAGCGAGCGCGAAGCGCGAGCGGTAGCCCCCGAAGGACGGGGGTTCGGGGGCTGAAGGAGCATTCTGGCGTGGTCTTCGCGCTCGGCGTCGTCTGGTCGCTGCCGAACACGCTCGTCGGGCTCGTCCTCGGGGGGCTCTCGTTCGTTCGGCCGCGCATCGTCGACGGCATCGTCGTTTTCGAGGGGGCGCCGCGCGGCGTCACGTGGATCCTCGCGAGGATCCGACGCTCGGCCATGACGGTCGGCTTCGTCATCGTTTCCAACCAGCCGGTCGCCGGGTCGCTTCTCGCGCACGAGCGCGCGCACGTGCGGCAGTCGATGGTCCTCGGCCCGCTGTACATCCCGGCCTATCTGGCGCTTGCGGTGCTGTTCGGGTATCGCCGCCACCCGATGGAACGAGCCGCGCGCCGGGCGGCCGGCGAGCCCGACTCGTTGTAGTGACGCGGCGAATCGTCGTGCCCTTCAGGGCGACAGCGTGGCCGCACCGCGCGCGAGGACACCGCGGAGCGCGAGGACGAAGTCGTGCGGGTTGGTCGATATGCGCTTGGCATCTTCCTCGGTCACGAATCCATCGTGAACCAGCTTTACGAGCGCCTGATCGAACGTCTGCATCCCGTAGTACTCGCCCTCGGCGATGATGTCGTGGATCTCGATGGTGGCCTCGGGGTCAATGATCCGGTCGTACACGCGTCCGGTCGCGACGAGCACCTCGATCGCCGGCACGCGCCCCTTGCCGTCCGCCCGCGGCGCCAGCCGCTGGGACACGATTCCTCGAAGGGCTCCGGCGAACGATGAGCGGACCTCTCGCTGCTGCGCCGGCGGAAACAGGTCGAGCACGCGGTTGATCGTCTCCGTGGCGTCGATCGTGTGGAGCGTCGAGATGACGAGATGTCCGGTTTCCGCGGCCTGAATCGCAGACAGGGCCGACTCGGGATCGCGAATCTCGCCCACGAAGATCACATCGGGGTCCTGACGGATGACATGCCTGAGCGCAGCGGCGTAGGACTCCGTGTCGAGACCGATCTCGCGCTGCTCGATGATCGAAAGGTCGTCCTCGTGTACGACCTCGATCGGGTCCTCGATCGTCACGATGTGCGCGCGGCGCGTCCTGTTGACGTATCCGATCATCGACGCGATCGTTGTCGTCTTGCCCGTCCCCGTGGGACCGGTGAGCAGGATGAGGCCGCGTGGCGAATCCGACAGCGTCCGCATCACCGGCGGCAGTAGCAGTTCTTCGAACGTCGGGACGTCAGAGCGCACGCGGCGGATGGCCAGCCCCACTGTTCCGCGCTGACGGAAGACGTTGATGCGAAACCTGCCGACCCCCGGCATGGTGTGTCCGAAGTCGGCCTCGTTGCACAACGAGAACGCGCGCGACTTGTGCTCGGGCATCAACGCCGCCGCCGCATCCTCGGTGTCCACGCCGGTCATCGCGGGGAAGGTGCTGGGGTGGAGCTTCCCGTCCACGCGGACGAATGGAACGTTGCCCGCCTTCAGGTGAAGGTCGCTCGCCCCCATCTCGACGGCGTACCGAAGGAGTTCGGAGATGTCCATTCCCGCACTCAGTCCTCGGCCGGTTCGCCTTGGACCTGAAGGCTGTCGGGGATCGAGGCGGTGCCCGGCCGACGCACGAATAGAATCCGCCGAGGATGAAGAGCGTCTCGTCGGGAGCGATGACGCCGGCACCCACCGAGTCCTCCACGAACGTCCCCGCCACGAGAACGTTTTTCGACCGGCCGACCCCCACGGGTGTCGTGAGCTCCTCGGTGCACTCGAGGACCCCCGAGTGGAACGCGTTCGGGGGAAGCTGATGCCGTGGCGGCGCGAGGTGTCGGCGGGAGGCGTGGTCTATCGCCGCGTCGAGAACGACGTCGATATCGCGCTCGCGTCGCGCCGGACGCGGCGCGGCCAGCTCGCGTGGGGATTGCCGAAGGGTGGGATCGAGGAGGAGGAGGACGATCGAAGTGCGGCGCTCCGCGAGGTCCGCGAGGAGACCGGCCTCGAAGCGGAGATCGAAGCCGATCTTGGAGACATTCGGTACTTCTACGTGTGGGAGGGCGTGCGCGTCCGCAAGGTCGTTCACTTCTTCTTGATGCGCGTGACCGGCGGTGATATCTCGCTCCACGATCACGAGATGGAAGAAGTTCGCTGGTTCTCGCTCGCGGACGCCTTGCGAAAGGCGGCGTACAAGGGCGAGCGGGAGATCCTCGAGCGCGCCGCCGCAAGGCTCACGTGACGCCGCTCCAGGCCGCGCTCGGAGTCGTCGTCGGGTTCGTCGCGGGTGTCGGGTCGGGGCTGTTCGGCGTGGGTGGCGGCGTCGTCACGACGCCCGCCGTGAACGTGCTGCTCGGGGGCACCGCCATCGAGGCCGTCGCGACGCCGCTGCCGGTGATCTTTCCGACCTCGCTCGTCGGGGCGTGGACGTACTACCGAGCCGGTGAGGTCAGCCTCCGTGCGGCCGGGTGGGCCTCACTGGTCGGCATCCCGGGCGCCGTGATCGGCGCGTACCTGACGGAGTTCATCAACGCCCACCTGTTGCTGTTTGTCACAGCGATGCTCGTCGGTTGGACGGGCTATCAGGTCATCCGCGGGCGTGCACCGCGCGTTCCTTGGGAGCGCGGCGCAACGCCGGGATGGAAATACGCGACGATCGGCCTCCTCGCCGGTCTCGTGTCCGGGATGCTCGGTGTGGGCGGAGGCGTCGTCATGGTTCCGGCGTTCACGGTCTTCATCGGGATGCCGCTCAAGCGGGCGCTCGGGACGTCGCTCGTAACCATCTCGGCGCTCGTCGTGCCGGGCACGCTGGTGCACTGGTGGCTCGGGCACATCGACTGGGCCATCTTCGCCGTCCTCACGACCGGCGTCGTGCCCGGAGCAAGACTCGGCGCCACGATCGCGGTGGGCGCACGGGAGCAGTCGCTTCGCGTCGCCGTCGGGCTGTTCCTGCTGGCCGTCTCGCTCTTGTACGGCGGGCGCGAGCTGGCCGAGCTGCTCCGGACGTCCGGGTAGCATGGGCCGATCGTCATGAGGCGCCCGTTCGCGCTCGCCCTCGTCTGCCTGCTGTGTATTGGACTCCTCGCCGCCGGAACCCGAAGGGTCGCGGCGCAGGAGCCCTCCGTTCGGCTCACGCTTCGCGAACAGTCGCCCTCGTGGAATGATCCGAGCCATCAGCGGGTCGCGCTGCGTGTTCGCGCCGAGAACACAGGACAGGAGACGCTCGGGGATCTGTCGATCGGCGTGACCCTGTGGCCACCCGTCTTCTCGCGGACGGCGTTCGAGGAGTCGCTCGAGGCGGATCCGGCCGACGCCGCCGCGTTGCTCGCGGAGACGCGGCCGCGCGACGGCACCCTCGCGGCGGGAGAGGTCCGCGACTTCTTCGTCCCGGTCGAGCTGCCGGTCGCGCAGCTGAGCTCGACGCAGACGCTCGTCTACCCGTTGAAGATCGACCTTCGCTCGGGCTACCGATCGCTCGCCGCGATCCGGACGCCCGTCATTTACCTCGTCCGGCGCCCCACGTACCCGCTCGCGTTCTCGTGGACCGTCGTCCTGCACGCCCAGCTCACGATGGAGCCCAACGGGACGTTCGCCTCGACGGCGCTCGAGAGCTCGATCTCTCCCGGCGGGCGGGTGTCCGGTCTCATCTCGGCGCTCTCGCACGTCGCGGCGGCCGGCAAGGCCGTCGACGTCGTCGTCTCACCGCTCCTCGTCTACCAGCTCCAGCAGATGCGGGATGGGTACCGCGTTGTCGACGACGACGGCTCTGTTCGAGCGGTTCCCGCGGGCGAGGGTGGAAGCGCCGCCGCCGCCACGGCGCTCGCGCGGCTGGGCGCCGTGGCGAGATCGCCGAACGTCGAGCTTTCCGCCCTGCCGTATTCGGAGCCGCTGCTGCCCGCGATCGCGTCCGGCAGGCTCGCGAGCGACTTCGGCGTCCAACTCCTGCGCGGGCGAGAGCTGGTCGCCGACTCCCTCGGGCGTCAGCCCTCGACGACCCTGCTGCGGCCGCCGCGCTCTGCGATCGACGAGCCGACACTCGATCGGCTTGCCGCCTCCGGCGTCTCCACGCTGATCCTCGACCCCTGGACCGTTCCGAGGGCCGAGGACGACCAGGGCTTCGCGCTCCCGCCGACGGTAACGCTCGCCGCGCAGAACGGATCGCTGTCGGCTGTCGTCGCGGATGCCGCCGTTCAGTCCATGCTCGGGTCGGGCACGGCCGCGGAGGATCCGGTTCTCGCCGCGCAGGCGATGCTTGGCGAGCTCGCATCCATCTGGCTCCAGCGGCCCGGGGAGCCACGCGGACTCACGATGACGGTCGGCGAGGAATTGACGGCGCCCGCGACCTTCTACCTTGCGCTCGCGCGCCGTCTCGCCGATGCGCCCTGGCTGGCTAAGCGAACCGCATCCTCCCTCGTCGCCGACCCGTCGCTTCCACGCACCGAGCCTCCGGCCGAGATCGTCCCTCGGCAGGCAGCGTTCTCGACGAGCTACGTTGCGGGCATCAAACGGACGCGACGGCGCATCGAGACGCTGCGCCAGATGCTCGTCCGGCCGAGCAAACTTCCCGATTACCTCGATCGCCTCCTGTTCCTTGCTGAGTCACAGCGATTCGTCGGCGACGAGCTGACCGGCGCCGCGTACATCGCCCGCGCCGACAATCTCGTCGACTCGGTCTTCGGCGCGGTGCAACCACAGGTTGGTCAGCCGATCACGCTGACTTCGAGCGCGATTCGCAACGTTCCGATCGCAGTGCGAAACGCGGCCCCGATGCCGCTCCGGGTGATCATCCGCCTGTCGTCGCCGCATCTGCAATCGCCATCGGAACGGATGCGCGTCATCCCCGCGCACGCGACCGTGACCGTCGGCATGGATCTCGAGCTAAAGACGACCGGGCGCTTCGAGGTCGACGTCCACGTCCTGGCTCCGTCGGGCACGTCCGTCGGGCACGAGACGCTCGTTGTCCGGTCGACGGCCTATAACCGCGTCGCGCTCGTCATCACGGTCGGTGCAGCGATGCTCGCGCTCCTCGTCTGGGCGAGGAGGTTCGTGCCACGACGGACCGGCTGACGCCGCCCGACGCGTTCGACGACGAGGCGCCCGAGGACAGCGCCGGCGCGTTCGTCCGTAACACGGCGGTGATGTCGGTGGGGACGGCGCTGTCACGGCTGACCGGGTTCCTCCGCGTCTCGGCGGCCGCGTGGGCACTCGGCGCCGGCCTCGTCGCGAGCGCGTACAACGCCGCCAACGTCACGCCGAACATCGTCTACGAGCTCGTCCTCGGCGGCGTCCTGACGAGCGTCTTCGTCCCGGTCTTCGTCGAGTGGCTCAACAAGCGCGGGCGCGAGGCCGCCTGGACGCTCGCGCGGCGCGTACTTACCCTCGCGCTCGTCGTGTTGGTGGCGATCGCCTGCGTCGGCATCGCGGCAGCGCCGTGGATCATGCGGCTGTATTACTCGGGAGCACCCGACTCGACGCGCGAGGCGTCGATCGAGCTCGGAACCTTCTTCCTGCGATGGTTCATGCCGCAGATCGTCTTCTACGGGGTGGGCGCGGTCGCCACGGGCCTCCTCAACGCGCACCGACGCTTCGCGGCGCCGATGTTCGCTCCCATCCTGAACAACCTCACGGTGATCGCGACGTTCGTCGCGTTCGCCTGGATCCACACGGGCACGACCGTGACACCGCAGACGGTCTCGCAGGGACAGAAGCTGTTGCTCGCCGTCGGGACGACGCTCGGCGTGGCAGCCATGACTCTCGCGCTGTGGCCATCGCTCCGGCGCATCGGCTTCCGGTGGCGCCCACGGTTCGACTGGAACGACGAGGGGGTCCGCCGCCTCGCACGGCTCGCCGCCTGGGTGGTCGTCTACGTCGTCGCGAATCAGGTCGCGTACGTGGTCGTGCTGATCCTCGCCGGGCAGCAACAGAGCTGGTACACGGTCTACTCGTACGCCTTCATACTGTTCCAGCTTCCGTACGCGATCTTCGCCGTCTCCGTCTTCACCGCGTTGATCCCGTCGATGTCCGGCCGGTGGGCAAACGGCGACGTCGACGGGCTGCGACGCCTCCTCTCGCAGGGCCTGCGCACGACGGCGGTCATCGTACTCCCCGCCGCGGCCGGGTATCTCGCGATCGCCCGGCCCGTGGTCGGGCTGCTGCTCGAGCACGGTGAGTACACCGCGGCCGAGGCGTCGCTCACGGCGAGGACGCTTCAGGCCTTCGCCTTGGGCCTCCCGTTCTTCGCATCGTTCCAGCTCCTCACTCGCACCTTCTACTCGATGCAGGACTCTCGCACGCCGGCGCTCGTGAACGTCGCCGCGGCGATCGTGAACATCGCGCTCGACGTCCTGTACGTGAATGGCCTGAGCCTCGGCGTCGAGGGCCTCGCGCTGGGCCACGCCTCGACCTATGCGTTCTCGACGACCGTCTGCGTGATACTCGTGCGGCGTCGGCTGAACGGGATCGATGGCCCTCGCATCGCAGCGAGCGTGGCGCGAACCGTCGTCGCCTCCCTCGCCGCCGCGGCGGCAGCCTGGAGCGTCCAGCGCGCGCTCGACTCCGTCCTCGGCGGCGGCCTCGCAGCGCAACTGCTTCAGGTCGCCGGTGCCGTCGTCGCGGGCGTCCTCGCGTTCGTCGGACTGGCGCTCATGTTGCGCATCGAAGAGGTCGATGTACTCCGCAGGCAGCTGACGGCGAGGTGGTGGCGGTGACATCGACGGAAGTCAGGACGGATCTCTTCGCGCCGCGACTGCGCGCCGAGGGCGGGCGGGTGACCGTGCTCTCCATGGTCGGGCTTGTCCTCCTCGTGCTCGTCGCGATCGCGATGGTCGACGCCGGGTCGATCGGGCTGACGAGATTCGAGCTGAAGAACGCGGCGGACAAGGCGGCCTTCCAGGCGGCATCGGAGTTCAAGGATTCGCGCGACCGATCCAAGGCGCTCCAGGTGGCGCAGGGAATCATCGAGGACGATGTGCCAGGCGCGCGAATCGCGACGGGCGGTTTCGAGATCGATGGTCGCACGGGCGAAGTCACGTTGACGCTCGAGAAGCGGGCATGGTCGGTGGTCGCCGGCAGCTTCACCTTCACCCGGGAGTACACGCGGGTGTCCGCGTCGAGCACGGCAAAGCCACCGACGCTCTGACCTCTGCCTCCGCAACGAGCGCCCGGGCTAGACTCCGCCCGGTGAAGATCGATCACGAGCCCGCGGTCCTCGCGAACCGCTACTCGTTGCAGGTGCTCATCGATCGGACGCCGCTTGGAGCCGTGTGGCTGGCACGCGACACCGTCCTCGATCGCGCGGTCACCGTGACACTCGTCGACCCAAAGGTCGTCGCCAACGAGGCACCGCGGGAGCGGCTCTTCTCCAACGCCAGGGCTCTGGCGGCCGTGTCGCCGTCCACGCTCGTCCGTCTCCTCGACGCCGGGACCGACGACGGCGTCCCGTTCATCGTCACCGAGCGTGTCGACGGCGAGACGCTCGCCGAGATACTCGAGCGCGATGGACCGCTAGCTGCTGCTCGGGCGGCCTCGATCGTCGCCGACGTCCTCGACGGACTCGCCGAGGCGCACGCGGCCGGCGTGCTCCACCTGGACGTCGCAGCATCGAACGTCGTCGTAGGGCGCGACGGCCGGGTGCGAGTCCGCGGCGCCGGCATCGCTGAGGCCGCTCTCGAGGCGGGCGACGTCGCCTCGTCGATCGTCCCCCCCGAGGGCTCGGCGGTCGATGTACGATCCGACGTCCGTTCGGCCGGAGTCTTGCTCTTCACGCTGCTGACGGGGCACGTACCTGCCAACGGCGCCAATCCGGAGCGCGTCCGTGCGCCGCGCGCCATCCGGTCCGTCCTCGGCCGCTCGCTGGCGGGCGATCCCGTCGACCGTTTCCCCGACGCGGCTTCGATGGCCGCCGCCCTGCGCTCGATGTTGCCGCCGTCGCGGCCGCGCGTCGGCGGCGTCGGCCGGCTCGCCCTCTTTCGCACCTGGCTCGCAGTTCCGTTGCTCGTGGCGGCCGTCGCAGCCATCGTGGTCCTCGTTGGCGTGTGGATAGGCCGGTTGGAGATCGGCGGTCCCGTCGGCATCCGGCTTCAGCCGCTCGAAGCGCCATCGCCGCAGACGTCTCCGATCCCGCTCACGGTCGAACGGGTCTCGGTGGTCGATCCATTCGGCGACGGCCACGAAAGCGACGACGATCTGTCGGCCCTGATCGATGGCGACGCCTCAACCGTCTGGCGCTCGGAGAACTACTACGACGGCGAGCTGAACAAGCCGGGCGTTGGATTGCTCCTCGATCTGGGCGGCGAAAAGACCGTGACGGGGTTCCGCGTCGACACGCCGTCGGGTGGGTTCACGTTCTCGATTGTCGTGGGGGACGACGAGGCGGCCATGATGGAGCAGACGCCGACGGCCCAGACGCTGACGGCGCCGGACGCCGAACGCGGTCTGCCTCCGCGTGAGGGCAGATACCTTCTTGTGTGGATCACGTCGGTGGTGCCCGTGCTCGACGGCAACCGGGCCGAGATCTCCGAGGTTCGCGTCCTCGGAACGGCGTGATGGCGCTCGAGCCTCCCGACGAGGACCTCGTACGTAGGGCCGTCGGCGGCGAGATGTCGGCGTTCGGGACGCTCGTCGAGCGTCACGAGAGGCGCGTCTACAACCTGGCGCTTCGAATGACCGGACGCGAGGAGGACGCGCGAGACGTCACGCAGGACGCCTTCCTGACGGCGCTGCGCAGGCTCTCGTCTTTCCGAGGCGATGCCGCCTTTACCACCTGGCTCCACCGGGTCACCGTCAACGCCTGCTACGACCTCCTGCGAAAGCGCGGTCGCGGCCCCGTCCTCGAGCGAGAGCGTGATCACGGATTCGAGCCACCGCCCCTCCCCGACCACGCCGGCGACATCGACCTGTCGATCGACGTCCGGCGCGCGCTGATGCAGATCTCGGACGACTATCGCGTCGTCATGCTGCTTCACGACGTCCACGACCTGCCGTACGAGGACGTCGCCGCGATCCTCGGCATCCCCGTTGGGACCGTGAAGTCGCGACTGCATCGAGGACGCGTCGCGCTCGCGCGCGTCATGGGCATCCAGGCCGAACGGGAACGCGGCGCCTCACCGGAACCGTCAGACGAGGCGACACGATGACGGACGAGCGACATCCCCAGGAGCTTCTCGCGGGCTTCGTCGACGGCTCGCTCACCGAGGGGCAGCGTGCCGGCGTCGAGGCGCACCTGTCGACATGCGCCCGCTGCCGCGAGGAGGCGGCTCTCGCCATGCGCGCCGTGGCGGGCCTTCGCGAGCTCCCAGAGGAGGCGGTGCCCGTGGGGGTCATGGCCCCGGTCAGGGACGAGATCGCCCGACGGAAGTCGCAGCCGCGCCGGCTGGGGCAGCGAGTGCTCTGGGCGGCCGGCGGAGCGGTGGCCGCGGCGTTCGTCGGGCTCCTCGCCGTCTGGGTG
>JBKOWM010000151.1:0-11544 GCA_046724395.1 Actinomycetota bacterium | reverse complement strand
ACATCCACCTGGTTCTGCGAAAGGCCCTGGAGGACGCCGTGGAGGACGGCCTGATCCCCACGAATCCAGCCCGGCGTGCCCACAAGCTGGCAGTTCGCCGCCCGGAGGTGAAGACCTGGACGGAGGAGCACCTGGCTTCCTTCCTCGAGCACGCTCACGGCGATCGGCTCCACGCGCTGTGACGAACCGCCGCGACCACCGGGATGCGCCGCGGCGAGGTTCTCGCCCTCACGTGGCCGGATTCGATCCGGTGGCCCGTCGGCTCCACGTGACCCAGGCCCTCGTGAAGGGTCCGGGTGGTGGGCCGCCCCGGTTCGGTCCGCCGAAGACCGATCGCGGCCGGAGGGCCGTGCCGCTCGATGGGGAGACGGTGCGCGTGGCGTGCTGCAAGATCATCGCCACCGGCAGCTCCAGGAGCGGAGGGCCGCCGGCGAGGCCTACCAGGGTCACGGGTTGATCTTCTGCCGCCCGGATGGGCGCCCGCTTGACCCCGACGCGATCACAAAGACGTTCCAGCGCCTTGCCGCTCGGGCCGGGTTGCCGGTGATCCGCTTCCATGACCTGCGCCACGCCTTCGCCACGCTCAGCTAGAAGGCCGGAATCCCGACGGAGGTGATGAGCCGGATCCTCCGGCACCGGACCCCTGTCATCACGCGGCTCTTCTACCAGCACGCCGTCCCTTGCCTCGAGGAGGACGCCATCGCCCGGTTCGCCTCGCTGGTAGACGGAGCCAAGGCCGCGTAGTCGAGAGCAGCGGGTATCAGACGGGTATCAGACAGCCTGTGATCGGGCGCCCCGCGGTATTGCACGCGAGGCGGCACAAGCAGACCTACCTGCGGTTCTGGCTTCGTCGCGGGGACGGGATTTGAACCCGTGACCTCTGGGTTATGAGCCCAGCGAGCTACCGGACTGCTCCACCCCGCAGGAGGATGCTAGCAACCGCCGCCCCGAAGCATCAAGGCGCCTCACCCTTATCCAGAGGGCGAGGGGGTCGGCACCGGAGAGGAGGTCGGGGCGGCCGCCCCTTCCTCGGCCGCGAGCTGCGTGGCACGCGCGACGGCCCGCTGGGCCGCCGCGATCTCGTCCTGGTACGTCGCCAGATCGCCCGAGCGGAGCGCGTCGTCGGCCGCGGCGAAGTGCTGCTGGGCCTGCGCGAGAAGCGCCCCGATCTGCTGCTGCACTGTGCCGCCCGTCGGCTGACCGCCGCCACCGCCTCCACCGCCTCCACCGCCTCCACCGCCTCCCGAAGGCGGAACGCCGGAGACGGTGTCGGAAAGCGCCTCGGGCAACGTCGTGCCGAGCCCAACCGTGCCGCCGTTCACGACGAGCACGCGTTTGAGTTCCGGGATGGCGTTCTCGCCCGCGGCGATGACGTAGACAGGCTCGACGTACAGCAGAGAGTCGCCGACGGGTATGACGAGAAGGTCGCCGAACGCCACCGTCGATCCTCCCTGGCCGAGCAGCGTCCGCTCGGCGGAGAACCGTGCGTCCGAGTTGATGCGAGAGAACACCTGCACGGGGCCGTCCACGTTCTGTCCGCTCGGGAACTCGAAACTCGTGACCGCGCCGTAGTCGGGTCCCGGGTCCGAGTTGGCGGCCATCCATCCGACGAGGTTCTGACGCCCCTGCGGCGTGAACGGCAGGATCAGCACGAACGACTCGTCGGTCTGCCCCGGTAGCCGCATCAACAGGTAGTAGGGGCGCATCGACACGGTCGACTCCCCCGTCTGCGTTGGATCCTCGGCGATCTGCCAGAAATCCTGCTTGCCGTAGAACGTCTGCGGATCGATAACGTGATAGTTCGTGAATTGAGCGGCCTGGACCTGGAACAGGTTCTCCGGATAGCGGAGGTGGGCCTGCAGATCCGCGGGCGCCTCGTCCATCGATCGGAACATTCCGGGAAACGCCGCCGCCCACACCTTCACGATGGGATCGGCGGGGTCGGACACGTAGTACGCAATCGTGCCGTTGTACGCGTCGACGACGACTTTGACGGAGTTGCGGATGTAATTGACGGTTCCGGTCGGCGACGGCGCCGCTGGGTTCCCGGTCGCGACCTCGTCGAGGTTGACGGGCTCGGAGTACGGATACCGGTCCGTCGTCGTGTACGCGTCCCAGATCCAAAGCAGACGCCCGTCGACGACGGCCGCGTAGGGGTCGCCGTCGAACTGGAGGAACGGCGCCGCCTTCGGGGCGCGATTCTGGATCCCCGTGTTGATCATGATGCGGCTGTCGCCGTTTATGAGACCCGAGATCAGAAGGTTGACGTCCTTGAATTGCCAGGCGAAGAGCGCCCGCTCGAACAAGCCGCCGATCGGGATGCCGCCTGTCCCCGCGTAGTGGCTCGTGACCTGCGCTTGGTCGTTGGTCGGCGTCCCCTGGTAGTCGAGCTCGCCGGCACCGGTGTCGACCACGACGAAGGACACCTTCGGGTCCTCGCCGTAGTACACGCGCGCGCCGTCCTCGCTCAGCGCGGGCTGACCCTGGGGCGGGATGTCGCTCAGAGCGAATTGCGGCGCCCCCTCGGTCGTTGCAGTGTTCACCTGAGCCGCGACCGCCCCGTACCCGTGCGTGTACACCAGATGTTGGTTCTGCCAGCTGCCGCCGGTGCCGGGGATCTGCGTCTGCGCCACCTCGCGCGCCGAGAGCATCACGACGCGTCGCTCTGCCTCCAGCGTGTACCGGTCGACGTCGACGTCCGAGAACTCGTAATACTGCTTGATCCGCTGAAGCGCCTGGAAGTCGCGCAACAGCACGTCCGGCCGCCAGAGTCGGATGTTGCCAATGGTCGCCTGGTTTTCACCTACGTCGGCACCCGTCACGACGGGCGCCACCGATCGACTCTGCTCGTCGACGGCGTCGAGCGCGAACGCCGCGCGCGTCGCGGCGATGTTGTTGACGATGTACGGTCGTTCGCGCTGGAACTCCTGCGGCTCCACACGAAACCGCTGGACGAACGCGGGATAGGCGGCGCCGGCCGTGATCGAGGCGAGCGCGAGCAACCCAACCGCGATGACGGGAAGCGCCCAACCCCGGAGCCGAATGTTGACCAGGAACAGCACCGCACATACGGCGGCGATGAACACGAGGATATTGAGAGCCGGCAGCTGAGCGTTGACGTCGGTGTACGAGGCGCCCGTGACGACCCCACGCTCGGATGTCAGCAGGTCGAACCGCCCGAGGTAGTACCCCCACGCCTTGGTCAGGACGATGAGGCCGATGAGCACGGACAGGTGCGCCTTGACCTGAGCGCTGACCTTCTCGCCGAAGCCCGGCGCCTGCGGCTGGATCCCGCCCCATACGTAATGGGCTACGGCCGTGATGAACGTCACCCCGACGAGCGCCGAGAACAGCCACCCCTGCAGAAACTCGAGCCAAGGCAGCGAGAACACGTAGAAGCCGACGTCCCGGTTGAACAACGGATCGGTCGTTCCGAAGCTCACGCCGCCCGAGTTGCGCCAGAGCAGGAACGTTCGCCACTGTGCCGTCACGCCGAACCCCACGAAGATCGCGATGACGGCCGCGATGACCGGCAACAGCCACCACGCGTACGGCTCGAAGGCCAACCGGTAGCGCTCGATGATCTCCTGGTCGGGCGTGAGCGTGCGATACCGTGGCGTGATGATGCGGACGATGAGCAGATTCGCGTACAGCAGCGCGAAGAAAACGAGCCCGAACAGCAACCCCAGGAGGACCTTCGCGCGCAGGATCGTCCAAAAGACGTTGGAGAACCCGACCTCCCGGAACCACAGGACGTCGACGAAGAAGCCGGAGAGCGCGGTGAGAAGAATCAGGACGGCCGCGATCACGATCACGACGATGAGGAGCACGCGCCGGCCGCGACCTGGCTCCGGCATTCGGGTTACGGGTCTCAGGCGATCCCTCCGGGCAGCGCGGGCCAGCCTATCACCGGCCCCGCTCGTGGGCGCCGTTCACGATTGGGCGCGAAGCCAGTCGAGCGCTTCGTCGAACGACGAAACCGGGACGAGCTGGATGCCATCGGCGGCGGCGTTCGCCTCGGCCATGTTGGCCCGCGGGAGCAAGAAGACGTCGGCATCGGCGTCCTGAGCGGCGGCGATCTTCTCCTGAATCCCGCCGATCGGAAACACCCTGCCGTCGAAGCCGATTACGCCCGTGCCGGCGATCGTGCGTCCATCGGTGAGGTCACCGGGCGTCAATAAGTCGTAAAGCGTCACGGCCCACATCAGTCCGGCTGACGGCCCGCCGACATCGCCGCTCGAGATCGTGATCGCGAACGGAAAGCGCGGGAGCATGCTCACGCCGACCAGCGGTTGCCGCTCGCCGCCGCACGGTTTGCGCACGAGATCGACCGTCTCCCGCCTGCCGTCGACGGTCACGTCGAACGTGAGCGTCGTCCCCGAGGGCGCCGATCGGATGGCGCTCGAAGCGCCTCGCATGCCGGCGACGTTCTGCCCGTCGATCGCCGTGATGACGTCCCCGGGGAAGAGCTCACCGTCCGCCGCGCACCCGCGAACGACGCTCTCGACGAGTACGCCGTCGCCATGCTGAGTTGGATATCCCCCAAGCTCCTTGAGGACGACGTACGCGGCGTCGATCTTGCTCTGATCCATTTCGGAGATCGCGCGCCGCTGCTCGTCCTGGTCGCTCTCGCCGGGCGCGTAGATCGTGCTTCGGCCGACGACCGCACGGTTCGGGTCGAGCCACGCGAGCAGGAGCCCGACTGCGTTCAGCCTATCGATGTGCACTGACGTCATGATGAAGCGCCCGCTCGAGCCGTAGACCTCGCGGCCGTCGACGCGGATGAGCGGTGCGACCTCGCGGGCGGGCCCCGGCCCGACCGAGTAGTACGGCAGCCAGATCGACGTCGACGCGAATAGGAGCGCGGCCAGCGGAAGGAACGCGAGGAACCGGCGAGCAGAGCGCACGTGTCCGTCCATGGTACGGATGGACAGACGATCGCGGCGGCCGAGCCGATCGGACAACAGCACCGCGATTGGATGATCGACGGCAAGGGAACGGTGAGCTGGTCGGCCAAGTACCCTTCAACGGGAAGCCCATGGACGGCCTTTCGATCATCGGCGTTGCCCTCGGCGTCGGCGTCATCGTCTACGCCTTGTCCCTACGGTCGCCGCACGAGCGCGTCGAGGCCGATCCACTCCCTCCTGCGCCTGGACCTCCCCGATCTCCACTCGGACGGCGTCATCGATCCGCCCGCGCGACGGGCACCGATCTCGGCTTCGGGCACGCACCCGAGGCGCCCGCGCAGGACCCCGAGCCGGAGTCGTTCGTCTACGTGCCGGTCCTGCACTCGACCGGACCGCACTGGCGAACGCGCATCGGCGGCGTCGCCGGCCTGATGGCGCTCGTCGCGGTCGCGGGACTTACCCTCGCGATCGCGATCTACCAGCTGGGCCACCTGTTGAACGGGATGATCGAGGGCTACCTCGGTCGTTAGCGGCCGAGGCTCAGCGCCGGACGACGCGCGGCAGCCGGCCCTCTCCGGGTCGACGGCGGCGCACGAGCTGGAACGACGAGCGATAGTCGTCGAGGTGCTCGAGCATGACGCCGGCGCCGAGGGTAACCGTCTCGAGCGGCCTCTCGGCGAGGTGGACGGGCACCTCGCATTCCTGGGCAAGGAGGAGATCCATCCCCCGCATCAATCCGCCTCCGCCCGTCAGGAACATGCCCGTCTCGAGCACGTCGTGCGTGAGTTCGGGCGGCGCATCTGCGAGCGTACGCCGGGACGCTTCGACGATGTGCCGGACGGGCTCGACCATCGCCTGACGGATCTCGTCAGCGGTGACGCGAACCTCTGTCGGCGCGCCGGTCGACAGGTCGCGGCCCACGGCGATCGCCTGCTCGGGCTGGGGAATCGGGAACGCGGAGCCGATGGCGATCTTCATCTCCTCTGCCGCTTTCTCACCGATCGCCACGCCGTAGCTCGCGCGGACGTGCGCCTGGATCGCGGCGTCGAAGTCGAAGCCACCGACCTTGATTGCGCCGCCGCTCACGACCCCGCCCATCGAAACGACGGCCATCTCCGTCGTGCCGCCGCCGATGTCGACGACCAGGTTGCCAATCGGCTCGTGGATCGGGAGGCCCGCGCCGATCGCCGCCGCGAGCGGCTCCTCGACCAGGACGACGTTGCGCCCGCCGGCGAACTTGACCGCCTCCTCGACGGCGCGCCGCTCGACCTCCGAGCTGTCCGAGGAGATGCAGGCCAGCGCACGAGGTTTGGGCAGACGCGAGACGCCGACGCGCCGCAGAACGGTTTCGATCATCCGCTGCGTGATGTCGAACTCGGTCATCACGCCATGGCGTAGCGGACGGACCACGACGACCTGACCGGAGCGGCCTCCGATCATCTGCCATGCCTCGTCGCCCATGGCCTCGACCTTTCCGGAGGCGGCGTTCATCGCGACGACCGTCGGCTGGTTGAACACGATGCCCTCGCCCTGGCGATACACGAGCGTATTGGCAGTGCCCAGATCGATCGCAACGTCACGCCCCATCTAGCTGCCCATCACCCAATGGGAGTCGCCCGCCCGCAGGTGTTCCTTCTTCCAGATCGGGACGTCGGACTTCAACCGCTCGATGGCGTGACGGCACGCGTCGAACGCCTGCGCACGGTGTTCGGCCGAGACGGCGACGACGACGGACACCTCGCCGACGGCGAGGTCGCCAATCCGGTGCAGCAACGCCATCTTCTGGATCGGCCACGCGGCGAACGCTTCGCCCGCGATCTCCTCCAGCCGTCGGACCGCGAGCTCCTCCCACGCCTCGTACGTGAGCCCATCGACGCCCTCGCCATTGGAGTGATCGCGCACCGTCCCCAGGAAGACGCAGGTGCCGCCGGCGCCGCCGTCGGCGACGAAGTCGAGTCCGTCTGCGGCCGAGATCTGTGACGAAATCACACGAACCAGCAGGTCGTCCCGCACCGTCACATCCTATCGAGGCACATTCCGAAGGGAGTGAGCGGATCATCGAGGAGGGAGCTGACGTTTCCCGGATGCGCGGAGCCCGTAACGGCGATCGGCGACTACGATGGGTCGATGAGCGAGCCGCAGGTGCCGAACCCGTTCGGCGATCAGCTGCGCGACGCCCCCCTGTTTCAGGAGCTCCAGCGAATCCTGTTCTCCTCGAGCGGGCCCGTGAACTGGGAGTTGGCCCGGCAGATCGCGGTCGCCTCGGCCGCCGGCAGCGGCGACGAGGAGCCAAGGGAGAGCGATCCGCAGACGTTCGAGGAGGCTGCGCGCGTCGCCGAACTGCATATCGAGCGGTTCACCGGCCTCGATGCGCCGTCGGATGTCGCGGACGTACGTGCCGTCCGACGGGCCGAGTGGATCCAGGCAAACGTCGACAGCTTGCGTCCGCTGCTCGAGCCGGCGGCCGAGAAGCTCGGCGCCGCCGTCGCGGAGGCGCAGCGCGAGTCGATGCCGGAGGACGCACCTGCGATCGCGGGGCAGTTGATGGGCCAGCTGTCGCCGTTGCTGCTCGGGGCGCAGGTCGGCAGCGTCCTCGGGTTCCTGGCGCAGCACGTCCTCGGTCAGTACGACATCGCGCTGCCGCGGGCCGGTCATGCGACGGTGTTGTTCGTCGTGCCGAACGTCGCCGCGTTCGAGCGCGACTGGTCGCTCGACCAGACGGAGTTCCGAACGTGGGTCGCGCTGCACGAGGTGACCCACCGGTTCGAGTTCTCCCGCCCGTGGACGCTTCCGCGCTTCCGCGATCTTCTTGACGACTTCCTGTCGACGATCAGGATCGACGTCGAGGGCCTGCAGCGTCGGCTGGAGACCCTGGATCCGCAGGACCCGGAGGGGATGCAGCGGATGCTCGAGGGCGACGATGCGCTGTTCGGCACGGTCCTCGACGACGAGCAGCGCATCAAGCTCGGGCGCATCCAGGCGTTCATGGCGGCTGCCGAGGGGTACGCCGATCACGTCATGCACGGTGTCGGCAAGGCGCTCCTCAAGACGTACGGCCGGATCGAGGAGGCGATGCGCCGCTATCGCGAGAGCGAGCACGCCGACCCCGTCTTCGAGCGGTTGCTCGGGATCGAGATGAAGCGCGAGCAGTATGCGCTCGGCCGGCGATTCTGCGACACCGTCGCCGATCGCACCGACGAGCAGACGCTCGCGCGGATGTGGGATTCCGCCGACGCGCTCCCCTCGCTCCCCGAGCTCGACGAGCCAACGCTCTGGCTCGCGCGCACCGTCTGACTCCCACAGGCATCGGCGACCTCGCGGACGGCCACTTGCTCAAGCTAGGCGGGGGCGCCAACGCCCATTCGCGTGCGGACGGTTCGCACCGTCTCCGCCGCGATGGGCCGTGCCTTGTCCGCGCCCCGCCGCAACACACGCTCCAGGTTCGACTCGTCCTCGCGAAGGATGGCATATCGCTGCCGGACCGGGTCGAACAGATCCACGACGGCGTCGGCGACGTCGGCCTTGAAGGCCGCGTAGCCTTCGGCGTCGACGTATTGCTTCTCGACCTGTTCGGCGCTCACGCCGCGCGCGGCCGCCATGATCTCGATGAGATTCGAGATGCCGGGCTTGTCGGCGGCGCGAACGACATCTCTTCCGACGTCCGTGACGGCGCTCTTGAACTTGCGCCGGATTGCATCGGGCTCGTCCAGGACGTAGATCGTTCCTTGCTCCGTTCCGGCGGTCGTCGACATTCGCATGTCGGGAGCCTGCAGGTCCTTGACCCGCGCGGCGACGGTTGGGATCCTAGCGACAGGCACGACGAACGCCTGCCCGAAGCGTCCGTTGAACCGCTCGGCGACGTTGCGGGCCAGCTCGAGGTGTTGCCTCTGGTCCTCACCCACCGGCACCTCGTCGGTCTGATACGCGAGGATGTCCGCCGCCTGCAGGACGGGGTAGAGAAACAGCCCGGCCGACACGAACGCCCGGTGCTGCTCCGACTTCTCCTTGAACTGCGTCATCCGTGACAGCTCGCCGTATGCCGTGGTCGACGTCAGCAACCAGCAGAGCTCGGTGTGCTCCCCGACGTCGGACTGCCGGAACAGGATGCATCGTTCCGCGTCGAGCCCGGCGGCCAGAAGGATCGCGGTCGTGTCGTAGACGCGCTCGCGCAGATCCGTCGGGTCGAACGCGACCGTGATCGCATGGAGGTCGACGACGCAATAGATGGCCTCCCCGCGGTCCTGCATGGCGACGTAGTTGCGGATCGCGCCCAGGTAGTTCCCCAGGTGTTTTCGGCCGGTGGGCTGGATTCCGGAGAACGTTCGCATCGGTGCTCAGCAGGATAGCGGTCACCCGGTGCAGCAGCGTTCGCTATCCTTTCGCCGCTATGGCGGTCGGCGAGCTCGTCTTCGCAAACGTCGTCGACGAGCGCGTGCACGCGGCCGAGGGCGACAACGGGCCGACGGGCGTCTATCTCCTCGGCGTGCCGGGGAGAGCCCTGCCCTTCACGATCTACCGCGCGTGGAAGGTCCCCACCGGGATGGTGTCCGAAGAGGTCCAGTTCTGGAGCCCGTCGGGTCGCCTGACCTATCAATGGGGACCGGCCGTCCGCAGGATGCTCGGCATGATGGATCTGACCGAGGAGCGCGATCGGATCGACGACGCGCACTTCGAGGAGGCGGGCACCCATATCGCGTCCTTCGTCCTGGACGGTGTCATCGTCGCCGAGACCGAGGTGCCCGTTTACGTCCAGGAGGCGCCCACCAAACTTCCGAAGGAGGTCGAGGACGGCCTGCGGAAGTCGGATGTCATCTGGGTCGCCGCCGACCGCAACGAGAGCCGGCGGGCCGTCCCGGCCTGGTTCACGTACAAGAACGGCCGGATCCTCGTGCTTTCCAAGGACGATCCGGGTCCAGAGGAACAGACGATCCCGGGGGTCCCCGGCGCCTCCGAGGTCGTCGTCGTCACGCGTCGCAAGACCACGAACCCGGAGACCCGCGCCCGTGATACCTCGCTCGACGAATTCCCCGCCGCAGTGCGGATCCTCGAGGGTGCGGAGTGGGAGGAGGCCGCGAAGGCGCTGGCGGACCGCCGCCGCACCAGGCCAGGACCGGCGACCGACGCCATCCAGCGGTGGCGCGGGAAGTGCTCGATCGCCGAGCTGACGCCCGTCGTCGACTAGCGCGCTAGTCGACCTCGCGACCGAGCGCTGCGGCTAGCGTCTGAAGCTCCTTGCCGAGCGCCTGCAGCTCGTCGGGCGTCAGCGCTTGCGGCCCGTCGCATAGCGCCTCGCCCGGGTTCGCGTGCACGTCGATCATCACTCCGTCCGCGCCCGCAGCGATCGAGGCCCGCGCCATCGGCGCAACAAGCTCCTTCAGCCCCATCGCGTGCGACGGATCGACGACGACGGGAAGGTGGCTTTCCTGCTGCGCCACCGCCATCCCCGCGAGGTCGAGCGTGAACCGCGTTGACGGCTCGAAAGTCCGGATTCCGCGTTCACAGAGGATGATGTCCGAGTTGCCCCGCTGGGCGATGTACTCGGCCGCCATCAGCCACTCCTCGACCGTCGCCGACATCCCCCGCTTGAGCAGCACGGGCTTGCTCGTCGCGCCGACCTCCTTTAACAGGGAGAAGTTCTGCATGTTCCGCGTGCCGATCTGCAGACAGTCGGCCCATGCAGCGACCAGCTCGACATCGCGCGCTTCGAGGACCTCGGTGACGACCGGAAGACCCGTTTCCTGTCGGCAGTCGGCGAGGATCTCGAGGCCGAGCTCGCCGAGTCCTTGGAACGAGTACGGCGATGTTCTCGGCTTGAACGCGCCGCCGCGAAGAATCGTCGCCCCGGATTCCTTCGCCGAACGGGCCGCTTCGAGCGCCTGCTCGTGGTTCTCGACGGCGCACGGCCCGGCGATCATCGAGAAGAGCCCTCGTCCCACCGCGGCGGGGCCGACCTTCACGGTCGTTGGCTGCGGATGCAGCGCCCGGGCGACCATCTTGTACGGCTTGCCGATCTGAATCAGATGGTCGACGCCCGGGAGGTTGTCGAGATCCATGCCGCGGAACACGGCAGTGTCGCCGACGAGCCCGATGATGGTGTGCACGGTGCCGCGCGAGATGAACGCCTCGCCGCCGACCTCGCGGACGCGCTCGGCGACGCGCTCGACGTCCGCGTCCGTCGCCTCCTTCTTCATCACCACGACCATCGCGAGCCTCCTGGTCGAACCGTCCTCCGGGCTTCATACCGGGTCCAGAGACAGCGAACCCCGGGCCCTCGGCCCGGGGTCCCCGTCGCTGCGATTCGGCTCGGGTGACTACGCCGGGCTGTCCCCGTCGTAGAAAAACCCAAAGCCGACGAACGTCTGCATGTCGCGGCCATGGTGCCAGCCTCGCCCACCCATGGCAACCCCCGTCTGGGGGTTCGGGGGCTCAAGAAGCGAGCGCGAAGCGCGAGCGGTAGCCCCCGTCTGCCGGGGTTCGGGGGCTCAAGAAGCGCGCGCGAAGCGCGAGCGGTCGCCCGCGTCTGCCGGGCCCGCTACGATGCGCCCGATGTCGGTCAGGGTCGTGGATCATCCGCTCGCCGCGCATCTGCTCGCACAGCTTCGCAGCCGTGACACGGCTCCCCCGGTCTTCCGCACCC